>NZ_RHNN01000019.1 GCF_003946245.1 Levilactobacillus cerevisiae | reverse complement strand
CATTCTTTGATTATACAAAAATATCCGTTGCCAGTAATCAAATTCATTTGATTACCAACAACAGATATTTTAGAACCAAAATGTCTACGCCTTTTCTGTAGCGGCTAATTGGTATATTTGAACGGTAACTGGTGTTTAAAGTTAGCGAAGCCCGTGAACATGTCGTCGACCGTGGCGGCGTCAATGAACAGGTCCATGTTTTCCTCGGGCGCAAAGCCTTCGTCACAGCTCTTTTGCATCATCGCCACGAGTTGATCGTAGTAGTGGTCGATGTTGAACAGCGCAATCGGCTTTTGGTGAACGTTGATTTGACTCCAGGAGAGCATGGTGGTGAATTCTTCAAAGGTGCCGAAGCCGCCGGGGAGCACGATAAATGCGTCCGATTGGCGGAGCATCTCATCCTTGCGCTCGTCCATGGTACTGGTTTCTAGCAGAGTCGTGATGTCAGTCTTGGCGAGCCCCATCTCGCTAAGAAAGGTGGGAATGATGCCAATCACTTGGCCCCCGGCAGCCATCGTGGCCGTGGCGATGGCGCCCATCAGGCCCTCTTTACCCCCACCGTAGACCAACGGGTGGTCGTTATCGGCGAGGTACTTTCCCAAAGCGTTGGTTTCCTTCAAGAAGTTTGGATTGTAGCCGTGGTTGGAGCCACAGAAGACACAGACATTTTTGACAGTTGGCATAGGATTACCCCCAAAATTTTTAGTTGCAATTATTATACCGCAAACTGATTCGCTTGCGCCGGTAAATGCCGTTTAGATAATTGTTGGCCTTAACGGACGGGTTCTGGTTGTTCGCGGCGAGTGGTCTGAGTAAGCTGTGAGTGAGACAAAAGAATCGGTACGTGGGAAGGATGACCGCAATAATGTTCAAGAAAATTGTCGTGGCAGGTGGTGGCACTTTAGGAAGCCAGATTGCCTACCAGACGGCTTACAGTGGGTTTCAGGTTGTCATTTATGACGTGAACGCAGCGGCTGTGGCAGCGGCCAAACGGCGGATTGCCACCTGGGATCAAGTCTATGCACAGGAAATGAATGCCACGCCGGCCGTGATTCACGACACGAACGAGCACCTGTCCTTTGCCACTGATTTGGAAACGGCAGTGGAAGACGCCGACCTGGTTATTGAGGCGGTTCCGGAAGTCTTACCGATTAAAAATGACTTTTACGCCTCACTGGCCAAGGTTGCGCCAGCGAAAACGATTTTCACCACGAATTCAGCGACCTTTGTTCCCAGTCAATTTGCAACAATCACTGGTCGACCGGCACAGTTCTTGGCGCTGCACTTCACCAATCACGTTTGGGAAAATAATATGGCCGAGGTGATGGGACATCCGGGGACAGACGAGGCCGTTTACCAGCAAGTCGTGGCGTTCGCTCACCAGATTGGCATGGTTGCGATTCAATTGCACAAGGAACAGTCCGCTTACGTCCTGAACGCGATTCTGGTACCGTTTATTGATGCCGCACTGATGTTGTGGGTCCACGGTGTGGCAGATCCGACGGCCATTGACCGAGCTTGGATGGTGGCAACGGGCGCACCAATGGGGCCGTTCGGCATTTTAGACGAGATTGGTCTCCGTAACGCCTATACGGTCATGCTGGCGGCAAGTACAGAATCGGGCAAGGGCGGCCTGGTTGACGTGGCGCATAAGCTTAAGATTGAGATGTTGGATCAAAATAAGCTGGGATTGGAAAGCAATCAGGGCTTCTACTCGTACCCAGCACCCGCATTTGCATCGGCAAAGTTTTTGCAAGAGTGAGACGGTATGTCATATAAAAAGGTCAGTAACATCAAACCCAGTGAATGGGGTTGATGCTACTGACCTTTTTTCTTTACCAAATGTAGACTCACTCATGACTAAATGAATAGTAGGCATTATTGTAGCAAATGTTGCCAGTCCAGCAATGTTCACATCAGTGTCATGTTGCAGAACAATTGTAACCGGAGGAGGCCAGAGATGCAGGCAGCTGTGTCGACGACGTTAGCTGAGCGATTTTCTCAGGTTACGTCGTGGGACGCGTTTGAAGACTGGCGGTTTTGGACAGGCTTCAAACCGAGCCGGAGGACCGTTTCTCAGGCCGCAGGCGGTCCCCATAGCAGCCGGAATCTCTGGCAGCCGCAGGTGGCAATTTCATCCTAGCTACTTACTAGGATCGTCCGGATCGGCGGGCTCGCCAATGTTGTAGTCGTCGCTGCCCATGGCCTCGACATTACCCAACAGGTAGCCGTTCCCAACTTGGGAGAAGAAGTCATGGTTGGCCGTTGAGGTGGAGATCCCGTTCATCACCACGGGATCGACGTCTTCGGCAGTATCGGGGAAGAGGGAATCCTGGCCCAGGTTCATCAAGGCCTTGTTGGCGTTGTAGCGGATAAAGGTCAAGACCTTGTCCGTCCAGCCAATTTGATCGTACAACGTGTGAGTGTATTGTTCCTCGTTCGCGTAGAGCTTGTAAAGGAAATCATACATCCAGTCCTTCATTTGCTGTTGCTCGTTGTCGGTCAGTTCCTTCATGCCCAACTGGAACTTGTAGCCAATGTAAGTACCGTGAACGGATTCGTCCCGTAAGATTAACTTGATGATTTCGGCCACGTTGTTCAGCTTGTTGTGGCCCAAATAATAAAGTGGCGTGAAGAACCCAGAGTAGAACAGGAAGGTTTCCAAGAAGACACTGGAAATCTTTTTCTTCAGGGGATGTTCGTCGTCATGGTACAGGTCATAAATCCGTTTCGTCTTGTTCTGTAAAAATTCTTCAGAATCACTCCATTGGAAAATTTCATCGATTTCATTGGGCGTATTGAGCGTCGAAAAAATCGTGGAGTAACTCTTTGCGTGGACGGATTCCATGAATTGAATGTTGTTCAACACGGCGGTCTCGTGAGGCGTCCGGACGTCTCGTCTGAGGGCGGCCATGCCATCCTGGGACTGCAGGGTGTCCAAGAGGGTTAACCCGCCAAAGACGTGGCCTACGACCCATTTGTGGTCCGTGTCCAGCGTCCGCCAGTCGTCTAAGTCATTGGAGACGGGAATCCGCGTGTCCAGCCAAAATTGTTCCGTTAATTTTTCCCAGGTTGCCTTATCGATTTCATCCGAAACCTGGTTCCAGTTGATTGCGTTATAGTTCTCTGTTCTTGCCATTGAAGCCACTCCTTTTCACTGTGCTCTGCTGGTCGTCTGACACGTGCGCTAACTTTATCAGAAACGTGGACTAAATGACGCAGCTTTCACACTGGTTCGCGCCAACTTCATTGTTGTCGTCGGTGAAGGTCCGGACGTAGTAGAGGGACTTAATGCCCTTCCGATAGGCGTAATTCCGCAGAATACTGAGGTCCCGGGTCGTCATTTTGTCGGTCCGGCCGTTCTTCCATTCGTACAGTCCCGTGGGAATCGTGGAACGCATGAACAGCGTCAGGCTCATCCCTTGATCCACGTGTTTTTGCGCTGCGGCATAAACGTCGATCACGCGCCGCATATCGGTATCATAAGCGGACTTGTAGTAAGGCATGGTGTCGTTGTCCAGGTATGGCGCTGGGTAATAAATTTTCCCAATCGTCTTTTCCTGCCGTTCCTCGATCCGGTTGATGATGGGGTGCAGGCTAGCGGTGGTGTCGTTGATGTAGGAAATGGATCCGTTAGGCGCAACGGCCATCCGGTTTTGGTGGTACAGGCCATCCTGCATGACGGCCGCCTTTAAGTCAGCCCAATCGGCTGGCGTTGGCAACCACACGTTGGCAAAGAGTTCCTGAACCTTGGCGTTTTCTGGTCGCCAGTCGGTCGTCGTGTAGCGGTCAAAGTAACTACCATCGGCGTAGGCACTCTTGTCAAAGTTATGGAACGTTTCGTTCTTTTCCTTGGCGATCTGATTGGACGCCTTCAAGGTCCAGTAGTTCAGGAGCATGAAGTAGACGCTGGTAAAGGCAATGCTGTCCTTCGAGCCGTACATCATGTGGTTCTTGGCAAAGTAGCTGTGTAACCCCATGGCACCCAGGCCAATTGTGTGGGCCTGTTGGTTGCCTTTTTGAATGGAAGGGACCACGTCAATATCCGAGTGGTCGGTCACAAACGTGAGGGCTCGGACCATGGTTTCCACGGAGTGACCGAAGTCGGGGGCGGCCATCAGGTTGACGATGTTGGTTGACCCTAAGTTACAAGAAATATCAGTTCCTTTTTGGACGTATTCCTGCTTGTTGTTGACCGTAGAAGGGGTCTGGACTTGCATGATTTCGGAACACAAATTACTCATGACGATGCGACCGTCAATTGGGTTTTCCCGGTTAGCCGTATCAATGTTGACGATGTACGGGTAACCGGATTCCTGTTGGAGTTTGCCGATTTCGGTTTCTAAGTCCCGCGCCTTCAACTGTTTTTTATGAATGTCGGGGTTGGCGACCATCTTGTCGTATTCGGTGGAAATGTCCACGTAAGAGAAGGGCTTGCCGTAGATCCGTTCAACGTCGTAAGGGCTAAACAGGTACATGTCGGCATCGGCCGCACAGAGTTCGTAGAATTTATCGGGAACGGTCACCCCGAGGGATAACGTCTTCAACCGGATTTTTTCGTCGGCGTTTTCCTTCTTGGCGCCTAAAAAGGCCACGATATCTGGATGGAAGACGCTGAGGTAAACGACCCCGGCACCTTGCCGCTGGCCCAATTGGTTGGAGTATGAAAAGCTGTCTTCAAGTAATTTCATCACGGGCACAACGCCAGAAGCAGCGCCCTCGATGTGTTTGATGGGGTCACCCGCACCACGCAGGTTTGACAGGCTAATTCCCACCCCACCACCGATTCGGGAGAGTTGGAGAGCGGAGTTGATGGTCCGCCCAATCGTATTCATATTGTCGGTCGACTGAATCAAGAAGCAAGAGACCAATTCGCCCCGGCGAGAACGGCCCGCATTTAAGAAACTAGGGGTGGCGGGTTGGTAGCGTTGGTGAATGATTTCATCCGCCAGGTCATGCGCCAATTGTTGGTCACCATCCGCAAAGTCTAAGGCGTTCATGGCGACCCGGTCGATGAAGTTTTCTAGGTAGAAGTCGTTGTCATCGGTCTTCAAGGCGTATTGGGCGTAGAACTTGTAGGCGGCCATGAAGGACTTGAAGTGGAAATCTTGGGCCCGCATGTACGCGTAGAGGTCTTCGATAAAACTCATGGGATAGGCGTCAATAATGGCCTTCTCAACGTAATTGTTCGCAATCAGGAAATCGAACCGTTCTTGCAGGGTGGCGAATTTCTTGGTATTGGGAATCACATTTTCCTTAAGAAATGCGGCGAGCGCTTCTTGGTCCTTGTTCAACGGAATTTGGCCGTTAACGGGGATGTTGATTTCGTTGTTCAAATCGTAATAGGTCACGTCGGTTAAGTCTTTTAAACTCATGCTGATCAACTCTTCCTTCTCTTAAGATTGCGTGTCAAAACAAAAATGGCGCCATCGTGACCAAACACGACGTCGCCAAGACGGGTTTGTGCCAAACTAAAAAAAGCTTAACCCGCGATTTGCGTTAATTGATCCGGGCGGAAACCATAAAAGGCTGGGTGACCCGGTGCTTCAATGACGGGAACCGCCTGAAAACCCTTCTCTTTTAGGTAC
Organism: Levilactobacillus cerevisiae; assembly: GCF_003946245.1. Classification (GTDB taxonomy): domain Bacteria; phylum Bacillota; class Bacilli; order Lactobacillales; family Lactobacillaceae; genus Levilactobacillus; species Levilactobacillus cerevisiae. The sequence goes on along the minus strand of NZ_RHNN01000019.1, from coordinate 64,257 downwards.
GTCACATATTCAGGGTTTTGGTTAATATTGCGTTCCTCGAACTCCACGTTGTGTTCGCTGAGAAAACGCTTTGTCATCTTGCACTGCATGCAATTGTTCTTTGAATAGATCGTTACTTTCATTCTTGCCACTTCCTCGTAAAATTCATTATCAATGTGTTCAGTGTACACCAGCTGTAGAAAATTACAATCAAAAAAGACACTACATTTGGTAGTTGAATCATACAATAACTACCAAATATAGTGTCGCGAGCGATAAACTTTTTTTATTAGCCACAAACGTCCATGTACGGTAAAATAGGCAGTAAAGGTGGCGGAGAAATTGACTAATCACTATTATACACAAAATCCAGACGTTTTACACGAAGAACATCATTGGCCGTTTACCCTCTTAGGCAACGAATTGTTGTTTACCACCGACAACGGTGTGTTTTCCAAAAATCGGGTGGACTATGGTTCACGGGCTTTACTGAACGCATTTAACGCCGATAAGACGCCGGCTGGACCTTGGCTTGACTTGGGAACTGGATACGGGCCAATCGGGCTAGCACTGGCGAAGAAGTGGCCTGAACGCCAGGTGACGATGGTCGATGTGAATGAATTGGCGTTGGATTTGGCTCGGCAAAATGCTGTCGCTAATCAGATTGAAAACGTTGAAATCAAGACTTCTGACATTTATACTCACGTCACGGAGCGTTATGCGGCTATCATTACGAACCCACCAGTACGGGCGGGGAAGAAAGTGGTGACCACCATGCTAACGGAGGCCAAAGACCACCTCTTGCCTGGTGGAACGCTGACCGTTGTGCTACAGAAGAAGCAGGGCGCCCCATCGGCCGAAAAGACGATGAAGGAAACGTTTGGTAACTGTACAAACATTAAGAAGGATAAGGGCTACTACATCTTAGAGAGTACACTAGCCTAGGCTGTCGGCTGAAAGGAGGGGTCCACGTGCGCGAGCGTAATTATACTGGGTTACAACGGCATTATATGGAGGAGGCCCTCTTTGAAGCGGATCAGGCTGCGTTGATTGGGGAAGTGCCAATTGGCGCAGTAATCGTCCACGATAATCAGATTGTTGGTCGCGGCCACAATTTGCGTGAGCACGGCAATGATGCTACGATGCACGCTGAGGTGCGGGCCATTGAAGAGGCCTGTGGCACATTAAAAAGCTGGCGGTTAGAGGATTGTCAGCTGTACGTGACGATTGAACCGTGCCTCATGTGCAGTGGCGCCATCATTAACTCCCGCATTCCGGAATTTTTTTATGGCGCCCGGGATCCCAAGGCAGGCGCAGTTGACAGTCTGTACGAAACGCTGACGGATGACCGCTTGAATCACACGGTCGCGGTTCATGAGGGGTTATTGGCCAAGGACGCCGGCGAGCGCATGGTGAGCTTCTTTCAAGCTGCCCGTAAACGGCAGAAGGCTGCCAAGAAGGCCCGCCAAGCCGCAAAACGTGCGGAAGCTAACAAGACGCTAGACAGTCAGAATAAATCATGATACACTAGTACTTGCCGTTAAGGCCTTGAAGCAAGGGCGGACTTATGAATTGTGTCAGGTCCGGAAGGAAGCAGCACTAAGTTCGTTTCGCTTTGTGCTTCAAGTTTATGAGATAATAACAACTCCTGGTCGCTGGACTGGGAGTTTTTTCGTGCCTTTTTAGCGAAGCAGATCGGTTCCTAAGGATTGACAGGTCCAGCTAATGGGGAGTTAATCCGCAAAAATTAGTGGTGAATTACCACCTGTGGCTGCCAGAGATTCCGGCTGCTGTGGGGGCCGCCTGCGGCCTGAGGTGCGGTCCTCCGGCTCGGTTTGAAGCCTGTCCAAAAACGACAGTCTCCAAACGCACCCCACGACGTAACCTGAGAAAGTCACTCAGCTAACGTCGTCGACACAGCTACCTCCACCTCTGTCCTCCTCCGGTTAGGATTGTTTTTCAATATGACATTGATGTGACCATCGCTGAACTGACAACGATTGTCCACCAAAATGGGCGATAGTCTATGTAGGCGTGAGTGAGCCAAATTTAGGCTCAGCCGTGGGATTTGGTGCTCCGACTTTACATTGTCGAAACGTGCGTCAGATGGCGACTGGCTCCGCTTAACACTGATAAGCAAACAATCCAAGCCCAGGATTATTCGCTTATCACCGTTAATGCTCACCAGCCAACCGCCATCAGCCACACTCTTACACAGCGTTCCGGCCTAAATTTGGCGAACGGTAAGCCGGCAGTTTTAGACAGTGTTGCTGGTTGCAGTTAAGTTCTGATTAATCTGCTAACCAATTCGTGACAGAGCCCCTCTAAAAAGGCTATAATGTTAAGCAACGAATTCAAAATTTAAGACAGTCAAAATGACAATGTGCCACTGGAAGTTAGTCCCCGGTTTGATCAAGGAACAGGGCGGCTAATGTCCGCGAATAATTAAGTAGAAAGGAACAGATTGCATGGCTTATCAAGCACTATATCGGGTCTGGCGGCCCCAGCGATTTGAGGATATGATTGGGCAAGAAGTCATTACCCGGACTTTAAAAAATGCCATTACGACGAATCAAATCAGTCACGCGTACCTCTTTGCCGGGCCCCGGGGTACCGGTAAGACCTCGGCTGCCAAAATCTTTGCGAAGGCCATCAACTGTCACCACCAAAAGGATGGCGAACCCTGTAATGAATGTGATACCTGTCGCGCCATTACGGATGGGACGCTGAACGACGTCATCGAAATTGATGCGGCGTCGAACAATGGTGTTGAGGAAATTCGTGATATTCGGGACAAGGTTAAGTACGCGCCAACCGTTGCCGACTATAAGGTCTACATCATTGATGAAGTGCATATGTTGTCGACCGGTGCGTTCAACGCATTGTTAAAAACGTTGGAAGAGCCGCCGGCTAACGTCATCTTCATTTTAGCCACAACGGAGCCGCATAAAATTCCGGCTACGATTATTTCACGAACGCAGCGGTTCGATTTTAAACGGATTGCGGCCAATGATAGCTATGACCGCATGATTTACATTTTGGATCAGAAGAAGGTCACTTACGACGAGCAGGCCATCAAGGTGATTGCCAAGGCGGCCGAAGGTGGTATGCGGGATGCCCTGAGCATTCTGGATCAGGCGTTGTCATTTGGCGACAATGAAATCACGCTGGACAACGCACTGTTGGTCACGGGGAGCGTCACGCACGAATTGCTGGCTACGTATATGCAACAAGTGCTGAGCGGCGATACCAAGGCGGGACTCGCAAGCTTGCAGTCCGTTCTGGAAGCCGGCAAGGACGCGGAACGGTTCACGGAAGATGTGATCAGTTATGCCCGCGACCTCTTGTTGTATCAACAGGCGCCACAGTTAGTTGAAGAAGCTGAAATGGGTAGCGTGAGCGCGGATTTTCAGGCGTTGGCGAAGAAGACCCCCGCACAGACGATGTATGCCATGATCAATGAGTTAAATGCCATTCAACAACAGATGCGGTTCACGACCCATCCCGACGTTTACCTGGAAATTTTAACGATTAAATTAGCTGAAATTGGACGGCAAGTGGCCACACCGCAGCCGGCCGCACCCGCTGCCGCAGCATCGACAGCGCCGGTTGCGGCGGCCAGTTCACCCGACCTGACCGAGCTCCAGCACGAAGTTGATCAATTACGGAATACGGTCAAACACTTGGAACAGGCACCAGTTGCGGCGAAACCGGCTGCCAAGCCCCGCATGGCTAAGTCGTCGGCACCAGCTAAGGAAGTTAACCTGGCTAAGATCTACCCCGTTTTGGGATCCGCCACGCGAGAAAAGTTGAATCAGCTCCAAGAAGTTTGGCCCGATTTATTAGATACGTTATCGGTGACCCAGCGAGCCGTCATGAAGGTGTCCCAACCGGTTGCGGCCGCGGATTCCGGCGTGATTGTTGCGTTCGACTATTCCTTCCTCTTTCAACGAGCAACCACCGACCATGAGTTGACGGACGCCCTGGAAAATGGGCTGGATCGCATGATTGGCACGGCTTTACCGGTCGTCTTCGTGCCGAAGGATGATTGGCCAACGATTCGGAAAAATTATTTGACAGACCATAAGGATGAGCTGCAAAATAATGCTGAGTCAGATGAACCTGCAAAGCCAGCACCCAATCCGGTGGTGACGAAAGCCGAAGAGATTTTTGGCAAAGAGATTGTTGACGTTAAAAATGATTAAAACCTTGAAAGGATGATTACGATGCGGAACATGGGAAATATGGGGAACATGATGAAACAAATGCGCCAAATGCAAAAGAAAATGGAAGAGGACCAAACGAACCTGAACGCCCAGACGTTTACGGGTGTTTCACCAGATAGTTTGGTGCAAGCCACTTTCACGGGCGAACGGAAGATGACCGACCTGACCATTAAGCCAGAAGCCATCGATCCAGACGACCCAGACATGTTAGCAGACTTGGTTTTGGCAGCCGTTAACGATGCCTTGGGCAAGGTTGAAGCAGCCACCAAGCAATCCCTCGGGAAGTACACGCAAGGCATGAACATTCCTGGGATGTAATTAAGAAAGGACGTTGTGACCATGCAGTATCCAGAACCGATTGCCCAACTGATCGACAGTTATATGAAGCTGCCAGGAATTGGGCAAAAGTCAGCGACGCGGCTGGCCTTCTTCACGATTGATATGCAAGAAGATGACGTCACGGCGTTTTCCAAAGCACTCATTTCAGCTAAGAAAAACCTGCATTTCTGCTCCATCTGTGGCAACATTACCGAGGGTGATCCTTGTGCTATTTGTGCCGACAAGACCCGGGATCAATCCCACGTCTTGGTGGTCGAACAGGCCAAGGACATCATGGTGATGGAAAAAATGAAGGAATACCATGGCCTGTACCACGTTTTGCAAGGGGTCATGTCGCCGATTGAAGGTAAAGGACCAGAAGATTTAAACATTGCCAGTCTGATCAATCGGTTACAACAAAATCCAGCTATCAAAGAAGTGATCATCGCCACCAACGCCACGCCTGAGGGTGAAGCCACGGCGATGTACCTGTCACGGCTGATTAAGCCAGCTGGGATTAAAGTAACCCGCTTGGCCCATGGCCTTTCCGTCGGCAGTGATATTGAATACGCCGACGAAATGACACTGTTTAAGGCCGTTGAGGGTCGAACGGAAATGTAAAGGAGGCCCGATGATGTTTGGACGAAAAAAACGGCAATTACCTCGGTTGAAAGCGGCTTACGATGACCAACTCTTGTTGAGCATCGACAACGCCAAGGACCGCTGGGACCACGCCAAGCAAACGGAAGAGGCCATCGCGGACGCCGATAACCAGATGACGGCCAACACGGCGCTCGCCCGGCAGACGTACTTCTTCCTGTACCGGGAAGCACGGCGCCGCCACGTCAGAGGGCAACATATTTCCGCGGCAGTGTTCCGGGATTAAGGGTCAGCTGTACGCTGGCAAAAATTTTAAAACGGTAGGCTAGAGGCTGCGACAAATGTTGCGGTCTCTTTATTGTTTCTGGGGACTGGGCACAACCTGAAAGTTAATTAGAAATTACCACCTGCGGCTGCCAGAGATTCCGGCTGCTATGGGGACCGCCTGCGGCCTGAGGGACGGTCCTCCGACTCGGTTTGAAGCCTGACAGAAACCGTCAGTCTCCAAACGCGTCCCACGCTGTAAGCTGATAAAGTTCACTCAGCAAACACCGTCGACACAGCTACCTACACCTCTGGCCTCCTCCGGTTAGGATTGCTCTTCAACATCAAATTGATACAATCATCGCTGAACTAGCAACGCTTGGCCACAATAATTGGTTATCGTCTACGTAGGCGTGAGTGAGCCAAATTTGGGCTCAGCCGTGGGATTCTTCAAGTGGGGTGCTTGGAAAATGGCGACTTTGAAACGCGGTTCATGCGGTTCAAAGCGAGCTGGCAGACCGTTTTCCAGGCTGGCGGCGTCCTACCCACAGCGTTCCGGCCTAAATTTGGCGAACGGTAAGCCGGCAGGTTTAGACACTGCTGCCCATAATTTAGGATGACATTCCGTGATAGCCTGGTTTTTTGATAAGAAACCGGTTAAAGCACGCAATGCAAATAGACATCAAAACTGAATTCAAGTACAATATAACTATCAAACAAAAATGGGGTCGAGTATGTTGTCAGGAACGTTTATCAGTTTTGAAGGACCAGACGGCGCCGGGAAGACCAGCGCTTTACAGGCGATTACTGCTCAGATTGCGCCAGTATTAGGCGATCAACTCACGATTACGCGGGAGCCGGGGGGCAATCCAATTTCTGAAAGTATTCGGGCCATCATTTTAGATCGGGCCAATACGGCTATGGATTATCGAACGGAAGCCTTGCTGTATGCGGCGGCACGACGACAACATTTAGCAGAAACGATTTTACCCGACCTAGCAGCGGGAAAATTGGTGCTCTGTGACCGTTACGTGGACAGCTCCGTGGCTTACCAGGGGGCCGGCCGGCAAATTGGTGAAGACGCTGTGGCGCAGATGAATGAATTCGCCACGGATGGCCTTCTGCCGGCATTAACGGTGTACTTTGACGTTCCGGCAGAAGTTGGGTTACGGCGGATTCAAGCGCACCGCGATCCCCAACAGGTCGACCGGTTAGACGTTGAAAAGGCGGCATTCCACGACCGGGTCCGCGCTGCGTATTTGAAATTGCAAGCCGCTCATCCGGAGCGTATCAAATTGATTGACGCGACCCAGGAACCGAAGATAGTGGTTGAACAGGCCTTAGCCCTAATTAAAGCAACGGCCAGCGCTTACTTTTAACACCGGCATTGAGGGAGGAAACCAGTTATGAAATTATTAATCGCCATCGTCCAGGATAAGGACGCAAATCGACTCAGCAATGAATTTATTGATCACGATATCCGGGCAACGCGGTTGTCCACGACCGGTGGGTTTTTAAAATCCGGGAATACGACGTTTATGATTGGACTGGAAGACGAGCGGGTCGGCGAGGTGCTGGACATGATCAAGGAAGCCAGTCATACCCGTCAACAATTTATGACGCCACCCGTTAACCTGGATGCACAATTGGATAGCACATCCGCGTACCCAGTCGAGGTGCAAGTCGGCGGTGCCACGGTCTTTGTGATGCCCGTTGAACAATTCCACCGCTTTTAGGTAGGAGGAAACTATGACCGAAGAATCCGTGGTCACCACGGCCCAACGGCTTCAGCCGCAACTCGTGACCCACTTTATGAAATTGATTCAAACCAACCGACTGGCCCACGCCTACTTATTTAACGGTGCGGATGGGACCGGCCGCCAACAGGTCGCCCGGACCGTTGCCATGCGTTTGTTTTGTCAAAACGTGACGGCGGAGGGCCTCCCCTGTGGCGTGTGTGCAGAGTGTCGCCGGATCATGGCGGGCGACCATCCCGACGTGGTGACGGTGATTCCGGATGGCCAACGGATCAAGGTTGACCAGGTTCGCTACTTGAAGGCGGAGTTTACGAAGAGCGCGGTTGAAGGTAATCAAAAAATCTTCATCGTCGATCAAGTAGACCGGATGACAACCAGTGCGGCCAACAGTTTACTGAAGTTCATCGAAGAACCCGTGGGCAATACGGTGGCGCTGCTGTTGACGGCCAATAAGAATTTAATCTTACCGACCATTTTGTCGCGAACACAGATTGTCGATTTCCTGCGGGTTTCGCCCCAAGCATTGACGGACGCCCTAGCCAAGGCTGACGTGGCGCCCAGTCAACGCTATTTACTCACGACGTTGACGGAAAGTGTCGGTGCAGCCCAGGAGTTAACGACGGATGACTGGTTGAAGACCGCGCAGACGGCGGTTGGCCAATGGTTTGCGGCATGTTGCGCGGGGGACGAACGGGCCTTCGTGCGGGTCCAAACGGATTTGGTACCCCTAGCCAGCAACCGTGACCGCCAAGGCGTGGTGTTGGATATGCTGGTTCAGGCCTGGCACGATGCGTTGCGGCAACAGACGGCAACGGTCGACCAAGATGCGTTAGCATACCCGCAAGTGGCTAAGGCTAGTCAGCAGGTGGCACAACGGCTGTCGATTGATCAGCTCGTGGCCATCATGACGTTAACGTTGGCAACTCGCAGCCAGTTAGCGGGAAACATCAATTTTCAAGCCATTTTAGAGGCCTTAACGTTACAGATTCTGGCGCAGATGCGCTAAGATTAGTCAGTATTGGAGGAGTGGCAACTTTTGGATAAGGAAGAAGTTTACGATCAGTTTAAAAGTCTTGAGAGCCAGTTGCAGCAAACGCTCGACCAATTTTCTGACTTACAAACGCAGATGACGCAGGTCTTTGAGCAAAACGCTGAATTGGAAATTGAAAATCAACACCTCCGGGATCTGGTGCGTGAATTACAAAAGACGCTGCCTGAGGATCCGGGAACCCCTCAGGGACTCTCCAAGTCACGCCAAATTTTGGAGAAACTCTATGAGGAAGGCTTTCACGTTTGTCGGGAGTTCTACGGGACCCGGCGCAAACAGGATGAGGAATGTGCCTTTTGCTTGGAAGTTATTTACCGTGATCAGTAGGAGGCCACATGATGGAACGAACACGGAGTTTTAAAACCGAGGTTGGTGGGCACTTATACCTGGTGCCGACGCCAATTGGCAACCTTGACGACATGACCTTTAGGGCGGTTAAAATCCTGAAGGCCGCCGATTTGATTGCTGCCGAGGATACCCGTAATACGCAAAAATTATTAAATCATTTTGAAATTACCACCAAACAAATTAGTTTTCACGAACACAACACGCAGGAACGGATTCCCCAACTGGTGGCCAAACTCCAGCAGGGAATGGATATTGCGCAAGTCAGTGATGCGGGGATGCCATCCATTTCGGATCCCGGCCACGAACTCGTGAACGCCTGCATTGACGCGCACATTCCAGTGGTGCCGTTGCCTGGTGCAAACGCCGGACTGACGGCCTTGATTGCCTCGGGGTTGTTACCACAGCCCTTTTATTTCTACGGCTTCTTGGACCGCAAGCCTAAGGACCAGCGTTCTGAAATTGAAGGCCTGGCCCAGCGGACGGAAACATTGATTTTCTACGAGGCACCCCACCGGCTAAAGAAGACGTTACAGAACTTGGCAACGGGCTTTGGCGATGATCGGCCAGCCGTGTTGTGTCGGGAACTGACCAAGCGGTACGAAGAATTTCTCCGTGGCTCGCTAGCAGAACTGGCCGAATGGGCAGCGACTGATACGGTCCGCGGAGAGTTTGTCGTCTTGGTTGGCGGGAACCCTGCACCAACGACGACCGCTACGACAGCGGTTGATTTGAGTGAACCCGTGGCCGTTCAGGTAGACCGTTTGATTGCGGCAGGGGAAAAGCCCAACGCTGCCATCAAGGAAGTTGCCAATCTCCGGGGTGTCAAGAAACAAGCCATTTATAACACATACCATCATTTAGACAAGGAGTGACCCAGGTGGCCGCAAATGAATTTTCTACTTCACACCGGGTTGTCTACTACGAAGTGGACGACACCGGGCATTTAACTTTAGCCATGCTGATTAACCTCTTTGTTCTGGTTTCCGAGGATCAAAATGCGGCCTTGGCGTTGAGCACGGAGTTTGTTCAGTCCCACGGTGTTGGCTGGGTTGTGACGCAGTACCACATTCAGGTGACGGCACTGCCACAGACCGGGGACCAAGTGACGTTGAAAACCCGCGCGACCGCGTACAACAAATACTTTGCTTACCGCGAGTACTGGTTAGTGGACGCGGCGGGCAACGAGCTGGCTTATGCTGAGGGCATTTGGGTCACCATGAGCTATGCCAACCGCAAGATTGCGGCGATTCCAGCAGAAATAATGGCGCCTTACCAAACGGAACCCGTTGTACGCCTCCCCAGATTGCCCCGTCCCGACCGGGTGGCGGATGAGGTAACCATGGCCGAAAAGCCCTATGCGGTGCGTTACTTTGATATTGATAATAACGGCCACGTGAATAATGCGCACTACTTCGATTGGATGTTGGACGCCTTACCCGCTGATTTCTTACGCGGGCATCAGCCAACGGATATTCGTATTCGTTATGAAAATGAGGTTAAGTACGGGCAAACGGTTACCAGTGCGTACGTGCAACCGGATGAAAGCCTGACAAGTCAGCATTTAATTCACAGTGGTAATGTCTTAGCGGCTAATGCAACAATTAAGTGGCAAAAAAAAGCATGAGATTTCGTAAATTTCAAGCAGGTAAGGTGTGGCGTTTACGGGTTTGTGGTAGTATAGTAAACTGATAAAGACAGTAAACGGACGCAATAACCGAGATGGTATTTTGAGCGGTGGGCGGTTCGGGCCACCGCTTTTCACGTTGCGGAATGCACTGGGTTGGTGAAGCCAAGTAAAGGGGAACGCAAGTCATTATGAAGATTTTAGCAATTGATACATCGAATCGACCGTTGAGCGTCGCCGTGTTAGATGATAGGACGGTGTTAGCAGCGATTACGGTCACTGTTCATCAAAAACACGCGGAGTACCTTTTACCGGAAATTGAACGATTGTTGGGGATGGCCGACTTAAAGCCGACCGACCTGGACCGGATTGTGGTGGCCGCAGGACCGGGTTCCTACACTGGTATCCGGATTGCCGTGACGACGGCCAAGACTTTGGCGGCGACCCTAGACATTGACCTCGTGGCCGTTTCCAGTTTAGCGACGCTGGCAGCCAATGTTCCCGTGGAGGGCGCACTGGTTGCACCACTCTTTGACGCTCGCAACGAAAATGTCTTCGCGGGTCTCTATCGAATCAAAGCCGGCCGACCAACCGTGGCGATTGCGGATGCGCATACCAATATTACGGCATTTTTGGAAGCCGTTAAGGAATACGCGGAACCAGTCTGGTTCTTGGGCGACGCCAGCCACTTTGAAGACCTGATCAATACGACCGTTTCTGCTGCAACACCGCGGATCAGCCCTTGGCTGAATCTGCCCCAAGTGGCGACGATTGGTCTACTGGGTCAAGAACTGACACCGGTGAAAGACGTCGATCACTTCGTTCCAAATTATTTGCGCTTGACCCAAGCCGAAGCCGAATGGCAGGCTAAGAACCCTAACAAGAAGGATACCGAATCGTATGTTGAAAAAATTTAAAGTCTGGTATAAAAATGTATTTGGCAGCCGCCGAGAACAGGTGCGCGAGGAAGCGATGGACGTGAAAAATCACCGGGTGGAAATTCGGGAGGTCACGTACTTCGTTGCCAAAGCGCTCTTCACCGACATCCCCGAAATGATTGAAATCGAACGGGCCGTGTATGCGGGGAAGGCTCCCTGGGATTCAACGGCCTTTGCCAACGAATTACGCCGAGAAAAGGATCGCCTCTACTTGGTTATTCGTAAGGAAGACAAGTTGTTGGCCTTCATTGGCAGTACGTTTGACGAACGCACCCGGGACGCGCATATCACGAACATTGCCGTGTTACCCGAGTACCAAAATCGGGGCATCGGTCGGTTCTTACTGGCCACCATGATCAAGAAGGCTAAGAAACTCAATTACAAGAGTGTTAGCTTAGAAGTTCGCATCTCAAATAAAAACGCGCAAAAACTCTACCGCGACTTAGATTTCGAGCAGACAGGGATTAAGCGGGGCTATTACTTTGGCGATCACGAGGATGCGGCGGATATGACGTTGTATTTGAAAGCGGATCCCGATGCGGATGCAGACGAGTAGGCGGTTTGCCACTCGTTTTTTTAATGAGTCTTCGACAATTGAACGTGATTTTTTAAGGGACACTAAAAAAGGGAGTGGGTCCAACGGATAAGCGAAATTTAATTTTAGCATTTGAATCAAGTTGTGACGAAACGAGTGTGGCAGTGATTGAGGACGGCCACAAAATTTTGTCGAACATTGTTGCGACTCAGATTAAGAGTCACCAACGTTTCGGCGGGGTCGTGCCTGAGGTTGCTAGTCGACACCACATTGAAGAGGTTACCCTGTGCATCAAGGATGCGTTGAGTGAGGCCCAGGTCACCTATGATGATTTGGACGCTGTCGCCGTGACGTATGGCCCGGGACTGGTGGGCGCGTTGCTGATTGGCGTGACCGCTGCGAAGACCGTGGCGTTTGCTCATAATCTGCCATTGATTCCAGTGAATCACATGGCCGGCCACATTTACGCCGCCCGTTACGTGGAACCAATCGTTTTCCCTGCCATGGCCTTGCTGGTTTCTGGCGGCCACACGGAGTTGGTCTACATGCCGGCTGAAAATCAATTTGAAATCATTGGTGAAACCCGCGACGATGCCGCCGGTGAAGCCTATGACAAGGTTGGCCGGGTGATGGGGGTTAACTATCCCGCCGGTAAGACTGTTGACGAGTGGGCGCACCAGGGCCACGATACGTTCAAGTTCCCCCGCGCGATGGAGAAGGACGACAACTTTGACTTCAGTTTCAGTGGGTTAAAGAGTGCCTTCATCAACACGACCCATCATGCTGATCAAATTGGGGAGAGCCTGAGCAAGCAGGACTTGGCCGCCAGTTTTCAACAGGCGGTTGTTGACGTCTTGGCGGAAAAGACCCAGCGTGCCTTGGCGGACTACCCCGTGCAACAGCTGATTTTGGCCGGTGGGGTTGCTGCGAACTTAGGGCTGCGTGAGCGTTTGGAACGTGACCTTGAGAGCAATCCAACCACGCATTTGGTTAAAGCACCGTTGAAGCTGTGTGGCGATAACGCCGCCATGATTGGTGCCTTTGCGTACGTGGCTTACCAGCACGGCGTCTTCGCAGATGCCACGTTGAACGCTGACCCCAGTCTGGAATTCGACTGGGTTGCGGATCCGGTTAAATAAGTTTCCACCGGTATTGAAAACAGATTTATGTCACTCAATATTGGCAACACTGTCTAAATATGCCGGCTTACCGTTCGCCAAATTTAGGCCGGAACGCTGTGGGTAGGACGGCCCAAGCCAAAGAGCGGTCTTGGACCTCGCTTTGAACCGCCTAACCCGCGTTCCAAAGTCGCCATTTTCCAAGAAGACCACATGGAAAATCCCACGGCTGAGCCTAAATTTGGCTCACTCACGCCTACGTAGAGTGTGACCAATTATTCTGGATAACCGTTTCCAGCCCAGCGACAATCACATCAATGTCGTGTTGAGGAGTAAGTCATAGCCTGAGGACCGTTCCTCAGGACGCAGGTGGTAATTTCCAACTATTTTTGTGGATTGAATCTTTGCGAGCTGGGCCGTTTTGAGTATCTTGAGACTCTATTTAGCCTGCAATGTATAGTTATATCATTCGTGAATCACCGTGAACGCCAGTGGATGGCGATTGACGGTGATTTTTTGTTTGAGAGAATAGACATCACGTTCGTAAAGCATTTATCTTTTCAGTTAAGGATGTGGCAGCATATCACCGCTACATAGTTGGATGATGCTAGAAAACTGGTGATACTGTCTAAACTTGTCATCTGACCCACATTGTGACAATGTTAAGTTGGAGGACCAAATCCCACAGATGAGCCTACATAGATTGTTGCCAATTATGATGGACAAACGTTGCCAGCCCAGCGAGTTACATCAATGTCGTGTTGAAAAACAATCAGAACCGGAATCTCTGGCAGCCGCAGGTGGCAATTCTTAACTAATTTTGTGGATTGAATCTCTGTTAGCTGGGCCGTTCTAGGTGCTTTTGGACTTTTTTAGCTAGAAGGACATAACGCCACAATTGTGAAGCGCTTACATTTTTAAGCTAACTTGCAGTATACTGAAAGACAAAAGGAGTGATGGCGTCATGGGTAGACTAGAGAACAAGGTTGCAGTGGTCACGGGTGGCTCTTCTGGTATCGGCTTGGCAACGATTCAAAAGTTTACGGCGGAAGGGGCGACGGCTATTGCGGCCGACGTTAGTGCGCCCGCGGATGCCGGGATTGCCTTTATCCAAACGGATGTGACGGCTGAACAGTCACTGCAAGCGATGGTCGATCAGGTGGTGACGCAGTATGGTCATTTGGACATTCTGGTGGCGAACGCTGGGGTTGTCGAACAGAAGGCCGGCGTGGCTGACATCGACATGGACAATTGGAATAAGGTAATCGCGATTGACTTGACCGGGGTCGTTTTGACCAATAAGGTTGCCGTTACCCAAATGCTGAAGCAGGGAAGTGGTAGCGTCATCAACATGAGCTCGATTCTGGGCGTCGTCGGGGCGGCTAAATCGCAAGCCTATTCTGCAGCAAAGGCTGGTGTCGCCAACTATACCAAGTCGCAGGCCGTGACCTACGCGCAACAGGGGATTCGCTTCAATTCAATTGCGCCCGGCTACGTTGCGACGCCTTTGCTGAAGACGTTACCGCCCGAGGTTACCGGGCCAATGGTGGGGAAGATGCCGATTGGTCGTCTAGCGGAACCTGCCGAAATTGCCAACGTGATTGCCTTTATCGCTAGTGATGAGGCTTCATTTGTGACTGGGGCCACGATTAACGTTGATGGTGGTTACACTGCCTTATAAGTTAGTAAATATCAAAAAAATCCGTTTCGTGCCAGGCCCTAACCAGGTCTGAGGCGAAACGGATTTTTAAATTACTTAAGCATCGAAGTCCTCTAACGCTAAACTTTTCTCCGTCCATTCATCTTCCGTCGTGTCGAGATCGGTGGTGACCGCAGTCAGTTGTTCCTGCAGGTCCGCCAGCTTCTCAGCGTCGTTAAAATTCTCTGGAGCGCTCATGGCGGTTTCAACGGTGGTTTTTTGTTGTTCCAGGTCAGCCAATTTAGCTTCTAGTGCCGCAACTTGGCGGGACAATTTCCGTTTGGCCTTCTGCTGATCCTTTTGTTGCTGGTAATCGACCTGAGTCTGTTTGGGGGTGACCAGCGTTGGGTGGGCCTCCTCAGCTTCGGCGGCCTCCTTGGCGGCGTAGGCATCCTGCTCGGCCTTTTTCTCCATGTAATAGTCGTAGTTGCCGAGGTAGCGCGTCGTGCCCTCGGGCGCCAACTCGACCACTTGGGTGGCAACTTGGTTGATGAAATACCGGTCATGGGACACGAAGAGAATCGTGCCGTCGAACTCGTTGAGGGCATTTTCCAGAACTTCTCGGCTGTCGATGTCCAAATGGTTCGTCGGTTCGTCAAGCATCAGGAAGTTGTCGTGACGGAGGGCCAGCTTGGTCAGCAGTAGCCGCGCCCGTTCACCCCCACTGAGGCTGTGGACGCTCTTGTCAACGTCGCTCCCCGTGAATAGGAAGCTGCCGAGGATGGAGCGAATATCGCCCTCGGGTGTGGTGGGGTGGTCATCCCAAAGTTCGTGCAAGACGGTCTTCTTCTCGTGCAGGGTGGCTTGGTCTTGGTCGTAGTAACCGGTATCGACACCGGTGCCAAAGATAATCTGGCCCTGAATCGCGGGAATTCGTCCCAAGATTGTTTTCAACAGCGTCGACTTGCCAATACCGTTGGGGCCAACGATGGCGACCGCCTGGTGTTTTTTAATATCCAGGGTGACGGGCGCACACAGAATCTGTTGGTCATAGCCGACGGCACCGTTCACGACATCGAGGACCACGTTGCCGCTTTGCCGTTGGGGCTTAAATGAGAACCGCGCGACCTTCTCATCGTTATCGGGCCGGTCGATGCGGTCCATCTTTTCCAACTGTTTACGCCGGGCCTGGGCCCGCTTGGTGGTGGAGGCCCGGACGATGTTTTTGTTCACGAAGTCTTCCAATTTACCGATTTCAGTTTGCTGTTTATCGTATTCTTTCCACTCGCGTCGTAAGCGTTCCGCCTTGGCCGAGATGTAGTGTGAATAATTGCCGGGATAATGGACCAAGCCGCCGTGCGCCATATCGTAGACGTCGTTGACCACGTGATCTAAGAAATACCGGTCATGGGAAACGACGAGAATCGCACCAGAGTAACCTTGCAAGTAGCCTTCCAACCAGGTGAGCGTTTCGACATCCAAGTGATTGGTCGGTTCGTCCAAAATCAACAGGTCTGGGCGTTCCAGTAAGAGCTTGGCCAGGGCGAGTTGTGTCCGCTGCCCACCGGAGAGTTCGTTGATGGGTTTGTCGTAATATTCTTCGCCAAATTCAAAACCGTGCAACACGCCCCGAATCTCAGCCTGGTAGCCGTAACCGTTATGGTCGCTAAAATCTTGCTGCAGTTGATCGTAGGTGGCACTGATTTGGTCAAATTGGTCCTGATCCGCAATAATTGCCGGGTCACTCATTTGTTGCTCGAGTTCATGGATGCGTTTTTCAGTTGCTCGGACCTCAGCAAAGACTTCGAGCATTTCATTCCAAACGGTTTTTGCCGAAGCCAGACCCGCATTTTGCGCTTGGTAGCCTAAAGTCAGGCCACGCTTGGTGGTGATTTGACCCACGTCCGGGGTGGTTTCGCCGGCAATCATTTTAAGTAGAGTAGACTTTCCCGCACCGTTGCGGCCAACCAGGGCCACGCGACCGTGTTCCGGAACGTCCAGACTGACATTTTCAAACAGGACCGTAGCCCCAAAGCGCCGGGTAACCTGTTGAACTTGTAAAAGTATCACGGTGAACCGACCTCCTTTTTCGATTAAGTTAGATACGTCTATTTTAGCATATTCTCCGTTTAGACCGAAATTAGTAAAGAATTGTGAAAAATATTTGCAATTTCTTTCACAAGGCGGGTGGTTATGCTATAATTTGTAAGAAAGTAAATTTCACAATCAGGTTGTAAATTAGAGAATAAGTTATCGCCAAGTGACGGTAACTTGCAAAATTGATTAGGAGGTCTCGTTTTTTGACTGAACAAAAGATTCCCCGTGCAACAGCGAAGCGGTTACCGATCTATTACCGATACTTGAACATCTTACTGGACGCGGACAAAACACGTGTTTCTTCGACGGAACTGTCAGAAGCAGTCAAGGTAGATTCTGCCACCATTCGTCGCGACTTTTCATACTTTGGTGCCCTAGGTAAACGGGGGTACGGGTATGACGTTGAGAATTTGATTAAATTCTTTAAGAAAATTTTGAATCAGGATCGACTGACTAACGTCGCCTTGATTGGGGTTGGGAACTTGGGCCACGCCCTGTTGAACTTCAACTTCCATCAAGACGGTAACGTCCGGATCAGCGCAGCATTTGATGTGAATGCAGACATTGCCAACACGATTCAAAGTGGTGTACCCATCTACCCAATGACGGAATTGCGGACACAGTTGGAGGAACAGCAGATTCAGGTTGCCATCTTGACAGTTCCATCTGAAGTTGCCCAGTCCGTTACCGACGACGCGGTTGCTGGTGGCGTTAAAGGCATTTTGAACTTCACGCCACTTCGGGTCACGGTGCCTAAGGATGTCCGGGTACAAAACGTTGATTTAACGAACGAATTGCAAACGTTGATTTACTTCTTGGAACACTACAATAGCAAGGAATAATCGGGAGTCGTAATCTGCTTAAGGTTACGACTTTTTGCTTGGGCATTTGTGAAGGGAACCCCGGGTAAGTGGGTCCTAAGGTTGAAAAAAGTGCTTCACAATTCGTGCTTGTGATTGTGCAATTATAAACAACAACCTTAATCATCCTAACCGCGGAGCAGTTGCCTACCAAATTAGTGGTATTTTGTCATGATTTCGGTATGATAAGGAACAACTCAGCCATTTGGGTGACCAGAGTGCCACTAAAGTATGAAGAAAATCATATTATGAGTGATTCGGCCTAGGCCCCCAAGGCCTCGCTTGATTAACCAATTAGCACTCTCGAAATTGTTTGCCAAATTCCTTGATTTTTCGGGGGAAAAACCATATATTAGATATTGTGATTAGCACTTATGTTAGTCAAGTGCTAACAGTGCTAAAAAGTAAGTTTATTGGAGGGATTCAAGTGTTAAAACCATTAGGAGACCGCGTCATTTTAGATCAACCACAAGAAGAAGAAACCACGGTTGGTGGTATTGTTTTAGCAAGTAACGCACAGGAAAAGCCGTCAACAGCCAATGTCGTTGCTGTCAGTGATGGCCGTGTGTTAGACAATGGCGATAAGGTAGCCCCAGCTGTTAAAGTTGGCGACAAGGTATTGTTTGACAAGTATGCTGGAACAGAAGTTAAGTATAATGACCAGACTTACCTTGTTTTACACGAAAAGGACTTAGTTGCTGTTATCGACTAATTGCTTTCCCACTGATACGAGAGACTATTTAAAAAATTTAGTATGAGGTGAATGTAAAAAATGGCTAAAGAATTAAAGTTTTCTGAAGACGCACGGAGCAAGATGCTTGCTGGTGTTGATAAGTTAGCTGATACGGTCAAGACAACCTTAGGGCCTAAAGGTCGGAACGTTGTTTTGGAACAAAGCTACGGCAACCCAACGATTACGAATGATGGTGTCACGATTGCTAAGGCAATTGAATTAGACGACCATTTCGAAAATATGGGTGCTAAGTTGGTTTCCGAAGTTGCTTCCAAGACCAACGATATCGCTGGTGATGGGACGACAACTGCGACTGTTTTGACGCAAGCCATCGTTAATGAAGGTATGAAGAACGTCACTGCCGGTGCTAACCCAGTTGGTATTCGTCGTGGGATTGAAAAGGCCACTGACGCTGCCGTTGACGCCTTACACAAGATGTCCATCGACGTAAAGACCAAGGAAGATATTGCTCAAATTGCTTCCATCTCATCTGCCAGCAAGGAAACAGGTAATCTGATTGCTGACGCTATGGAAAAGGTTGGGAACGATGGTGTTATCACCATTGAAGAATCCCGTGGGGTTGATACCAGCTTAGACGTTGTTGAAGGGATGCAATTCGATCGTGGGTACATGTCTCAATACATGGTTACCGATAACGATAAGATGGAAGCTAACCTCGACAACCCTTACATCTTGATCACTGACAAGAAGATTGCCAACATTCAAGATATCTTACCATTGCTGCAATCCGTTGTTGAACAAAGCCGTTCACTCTTAATCATTGCTGATGACATCACCGGTGAAGCACTGCCTACCTTGGTCTTGAACAAGATGCGTGGGACCTTCAACGTGGTTGCTGTTAAGGCACCTGGTTTCGGTGACCGTCGTAAGGCCCAATTAGCTGACATTGCTACCTTAACTGGTGGGACTGTTGTGACTGATGACCTTGGTTTGAACTTGAAGGACACGACGATTGATCAATTAGGTCAAGCCCAAAAGGTTAACGTGACGAAGGATGACACCACCATCGTTGAAGGTGCTGGCGCCAAAGATCAAATCGCTGCCCGGGTTGCTGAAATCAAGGGTCAAATCGAAGACACGACCTCTGACTTCGACCGTGACAAGTTAAAGGAACGTTTGGCTAAGTTAGCCGGTGGGGTTGCCGTCGTTCGTGTCGGTGCCGCTACGGAAACTGAACTGAAAGAACGTAAGTACCGGATCGAAGATGCTTTGAACGCGACTCGTGCAGCCGTTGAAGAAGGCTTCGTTGCTGGTGGTGGTACCGCTTTGATCAACGTCATCAAGGATGTTGCTAAGGTTGATGCTGAAGGCGACGAACAGACCGGTGTGAACATCGTGCTGCGTGCCTTAGAAGAACCCGTTCGTCAGATTGCGCAAAACGCTGGGGTCGAAGGCTCTGTCGTGGTTGAACACCTGAAGGGTGAAAAGCCAGGCGTTGGGTACAACGCTGCCAACAACAAGTACGAAGACATGGTTAAGGTTGGTATCACTGACCCAACCAAGGTTACCCGTTCTGCTCTGCAAAACGCTGCCTCTGTCTCTGCATTGTTGTTGACGACTGAAGCCGTTGTTGCTGAAAAGCCAGACGACAATCCAGCACCTGCTGCACCAGCCGGTAACCCAGGAATGGGCGGCATGATGTAAGCTGCTTCATAAAACTGTTAAATAAAGGAGCCTGGGATGAAAAAATCCAGGCTCCTTTTAGTCTCCAAAGTTATGTTGCTGAAATGCTCATCAGCTAACCACTATTTGGTGTATTATTTGACCAGAAATTCCCAGTTCGTTAACCAAAAAAGTGACTTAATTTAGGGGCGCAAAGGTCTAAATATCAGGCATTTGGGGGTAGCAACAAAACAAAGAAAAAAGAAAGTCTTTATTTCTCACATCGTTTGCCGGATAATGGATAAGTTCGTTGAGAAAGTCTAGTGTTGCTAACTGCTAGAATTGTGGTAATGTGGAGCTAGAAGTAGTAGACTTACCACACATTCAGATTCGACCTGAACAAGCACTTATTAACGGGCATAGACCCGTTTTCATTATTTATGGAGATAAGGAGTAAATAGTCATGTGGCGTTATTTAAAGCGGGTTTTAATTGGTAAACCCCTCAAGACCATGGACGAAGGCGGTCAGGCGCTGACCAAATTTAAGGCACTTGCCTTACTCTCGTCTGATGCGTTATCTTCCGTGGCTTATGGTACTGAGCAAATTACGACAGTTCTGATTACCTTGTCAGCAGCCGCTTTGATGTATCAATTGTGGGTTGCCGCATTAGTTTTGGTTCTGTTATTTGCGATCACGCTTTCTTACCAGCAAATCATTCACGCGTATCCTTCCGGGGGTGGCGCGTACGTGGTTGCCAGCACCAACTGGGGCCAATCGGCCGGGTTAGTTGCGGGTGGCTCGTTGCTGGTCGATTATATGCTGACCGTGGCGGTTTCAACGACTTCAGGAACTGAGGCAATTACCTCGGCGATTCCAGCGCTGTATCCGTATTCCGTATTGGTATCAGTCTTAATCGTTATTGGGATTATGCTTTTGAATTTGCGGGGGATGAAGGAGTCGGCGGCCTTTCTGACGATTCCAGTCTACCTGTTCATTGGGATGATCATCGTGATGATCGGTATCGGCCTGTATAACATCATGAGTGGTCAGATTACGTATCACGCTGCCGCTCCAATGGGGGCACCGGTTCAAGGCATGACGCTGTTGCTGTTCTTACGGGCGTTCTCGTCCGGGTCATCTTCATTGACCGGGGTTGAGGCCATCAGTAACGCGGTGCCAAACTTCAAAGAGCCTAAGCGCCACAATGCTGCGGCGACGCTGGCCATCATGGCCGGTATCCTGGGGATGTTCTTCGCTGGGATTACGTTCCTGAGTTACTACATGGGGATTCGACCAGAGAGTAGCCAAACCGTTCTGTCCCAAATTGGATCAAGCATCTTCGGTCACGGTGTGCTGTATTACATTTTCCAACTGTCAACGGCAATGATTTTGGCAGTGGCAGCGAACACTGGGTTCTCAGCCTTTCCAATCTTGGCGTACAACCTGGCTAAGGATAAATTCTTGCCACACGCCTACCTTGACCGGGGGGACCGGTTAGGGTATTCCAACGGGATTATCTCGTTAGCACTTGGGGCGATTGTCCTGATTATCATCTTCCATGGTCAAACGACCTTGTTGATTCCCCTCTATGCAATTGGGGTTTTCGTACCATTCGTCCTGTCACAGTCCGGGATGATTATTCACTGGTTTAGAACACGTGAGGGCTGGTGGATTGGCAAGTCCCTGATTAACTTATTGGGGACCCTCATTTCACTGGTGTTGGTCGTCGTCTTACTGCTGGTGCGGTTTGGCAACGTCTGGCCATACCTGATCATTATGCCACTGATTCTGTTGCTGTTCTACCGGATCAATGGGCACTATCACAACGTTGCTAAGCAATTGCGGGTTGCGGAAAAGGAACGTGCCGACATCCATGAGTATGATGGCGCAACCGTCATCGTGCTGGTCAGCAACATTACCCGGGTAACCTCGGGTGCCATCAATTACGCGCGGTCCATTGGGGACTACGTGATTGCGATGCACGTTTCCTTCGATGAACATCCGGAGAAGGAACACAAGACGGCTCAGGAGTTCAAGGAAGAGTTCCCAGACATTCGGTTTGTGGATATCCACTCGTCCTATCGCTCAATTGCGACACCAACGCTACGGTTCTGTGACGTGATTGCGAAGCGCGCGGCCGAACGGAACTTCACCACAACGGTACTGGTACCGCAATTCGTTCCACGCCATCCTTGGCAAAACGTCTTGCATAACCAGACAGCTTTGCGGTTACGGACCATCCTGAATTCACGGGAAAATATCATCGTTTCAACTTACAATTATCACTTAAAAGAGTAATTACAAAACGGCATTTCGCTAATCCATTGGGTTAGCGGGATGCCGTTTTTTGTTGTCGAGGTGAAGGTAATAAAGAAAAATCAGCCGATTTCAGGGGCTAGGAGCCATTTGAATTGGATCCTGGTAAGTTTACCGGAAGGGGGTCTCGGAGCGGCTGATAGGCATTTACGTAGGCAAAGAATGAGTTGTGGTCGGTTTGCAGAGAAGAAGGGGGTGGGGGCTTGTGAAGTAGTCGTGTACCTGTAGAATACCGAACTCGTTGTGTCAATCACGACGTAACGACAGACTCTGAGGACGGGGGTAAATCGCAGTCGTTTAATGTAATCTGGATGGATAAGATGAAGGCTGCCATCTGTATCTGCCACCTGTTTTGAAGGTTTGGTGGCAATCCAAATCGTACAACAGAGCCCAAATGTAGCTCACTCACACATAGACAGTTGCCAATTATCGCGAACAAATGTTGCCAGTCCAGCGATAGTCACGTCAACAGTATGTTAAAGTACCAAGCCTAACCGGAGGAAGACAGAGATGGAGGTAGCTGTGTCGACGGTGTTAGCTGGGAACCAGCTTACAGCGTGGGACGCGTTTGGAGACCGGTGTTCTTTGCCGGGCTTCAAACCGAGCCGGAGGACCGCTTCTCAGGCCGCAGGCGGTCCCCACAGACGCCGGAATCTCTGGCAGCCGCAGGTGGCAATTCTCGACTGATCTAGTATTTTTAATCTTTCTTAGCTGGATGGGTCCAAAAAAGCACCGAACCCAGGAAGGATTCGGTGCCAAGTAAACTAAGTTAAGTTAGCTGATTACATTAAGCCCATCATTTGTGCAAATGGTGGAACAACGATATCAACAACGATAGAGATAACAACAACGGCAATGGAGGCCATTGACCCTTGGATTGAACCAAGTTGTAAGGCCTTAGCAGAACCAACCGTATGTCCGGCAGTACCTAAACCAAGTCCGGCACCAATTGGATCGCTGTTAACACGGAAGAATTTAACGAGCCAGTCACCCAAGGCGTAGATAATAACGGCGTTCAGGATGCAGGCCATAGCAGTAACGGCTGAGTTCCCACCGATAGCTGTCGCAATAGGCATCGCGATGGCGGTCGTGGCAGCTTGTGGCATCATGGAAGCAATACCAACGTTGTCCAAGCCGACCAGCTTTGAAACGTAGTAGATCACGAACAAGGAAATGATTAACCCAACGATCAGGGAAAGCACAATTTCCAACCAGAACTTCTTAACAACGTCATTCCGACGGTACAGAGGAATGGCGAAGGCAATCGTAGCTGGGTTCAAGAACCAGAAGATAATGTTACCACCAGGTAAGTATGCGGACTTGTAGAAAGTAGCCGTATCTGTACCGAATGCCTTAGCAAACAGGTACAGAATGAAGATCCCTAAGACCATCCCAACGAACAGAGGTTGGAACAGGAAGAAACCTTTACCGATCTTGAATAACCATTGACCGAATAAGTAAACAACTAATGATAGAAAAATACCAAATAAAGCGTTACCGGCAGAAGCACCAGCGGCGTTAGTTCCTAACGCGTCACCGAGCCATTTGCCCCAAACTGCCATATGGGCGGTTCCGGTTGCAGTTAAAGTAATCATAAATTTTCATCCTTTTCTAGTGAAAGTAGTAGCAGTCGACGAGTTTATTCTTCGACGTTAACGTCACGATGGAAGACGTTCTTCCGAAGCCAGATGAATCCAGCAGTCGTGTAAGCCACAACAACCAACAGGACAATCGTTGCAATTAAGATAACGACAACCAGTTGAACCCCTTGGGCCTTTAAGATGTCCAGGCTAGCAGCCAATTGGATACCTGAAGGAACGAACAAGAAAGCAATTAAACTGATCATGAAGTCCCCGAACTTTTCAACGTTACGTAACTTAACGATGTGAGAAGCTAGTAGAACGTAGAGAATAACCAAACCGATAACAGGGGTTGGTACTGGGAACGTTGCTGGGAACAGTGGGGAAATTAGGCTGGAAACAAACAGGATGGCGGCGAAGATCCCCATTTGAATTAAGATGGGTGATGCTTGTTCTTCTTTAGCCGGTTCTGTTTTTGTCGCTTTATCATTAGCAGCCAATAGAAAAATCTCCTTTCAAAATACAAACCAAGGTGACGGACGACTGGAAAGGTTTCACAAGGAAATAGGATAAATAGCTTGGACACAAATGAAATGTGAAACCTTTCTCAATGACACAATATCATTATATGGCTTTTGGCTGATTTGCACAAGACAAATCTGTGAATTTTAGGCTTTTGTCTGTACACTTGTGCACGAAATTGACCAAATGGGTAGAAAGGAAACGCTTACACAAAGTTTATGAATTATCTTTTTATTCACAAGACTTTCGTTAGTTGGCTTGTGAATTAACTTAAAGAACTGCACAAAGTTTGTTTTTCTCTATTGAGTAACAAATCACGGTTGTGTTTAATTTCATAGATTTGTATAATTAGCAGAAGAGTAATGAAAGAAAGAGGACACTTTAATGAAATTTGAGATTATTGTTAGCTTATTTGCTACCATGATTATCTCCGCGGTCCTAACCCCGTTTGTGCGCCGCTTTGCGTTTCAAATTGGCGCGGTGGATAAACCGAATCAGCGGCGGGTCAACAAAGTTCCCATGCCGACACTTGGTGGCCTGGCCATCTTCATTGCGTTTACGTTTTCGACTATGTTTTTGTTGCGCGACCAGATGCCAACCCAACAACTGTGGGGTTTATTTGGTGGGGAGTGCATCATTGTGGCCGAGGGCATGATTGACGATGTCTTTGAGCTTTCTCCAAAACAAAAAGTATTCGGGCAACTCCTGGCGGCTTTGGAAGTTTACTTTGTCGCGGGTGTCCGCATGCGTTATTTAACCTTGCCATTCGTTGGTGTCTGGCACTTTGGCTGGTTGGCTTTGCCAATTACGCTGTTGTGGATTGTCGCTATCGTCAATGCTATTAACTTAATTGATGGTTTGGATGGGTTGGCAACCGGGGTGTCCATCATCGCATTGACCACGACGGGAATTACCGGATTGTTCTTCCTAAACGTTGCCAATACCTGGGTCGCTATTATGATTTTTGCATTGGTGGCCGCAATGGTTGGTTTCTTACCATATAATTTTTTCCCAGCACGGATTTATTTGGGTGACACGGGTGCGCAATTCATTGGTTTTATGATTGCGTGTTTCTCGCTCTATGGTCTGAAAAATGTCACCTTTATTTCCGTGATCATCCCTGTCATTATTTTAGGTGTGCCCATTACGGATACAGTTTACGCGATGATCCGGCGAATTCTCAACCGGCAACCCATTTCACACGCGGACAAGCATCATCTGCATCACAGGTTGATGCAACTGGGCTTGACGCACCGGCAGACGGTACTGGTCATCTACGGGATAGCGTTAATTTTCTCGTTTATCTCCCTATTATATCCGCTCTCCACTATTTGGGGCTCCGTGTTGTTGACCATCGCAATCTTAATTGGCTTGGAACTTTTCGTGGAAGCAATTGGGCTAGTGGGGTCGGATCGACAGCCACTGCTGCACTGGATTAACCGCATTGTGCAGAAGTTAACATCTAAGAATTCAGATTAAATCTGAGGTATTTTAAAACGCCCCGTAAAACCAATTTGGTTTTGCGGGGCGTCTTTTTAGCTGCAACTAAGTTCAAAAGTACCTGGAACAGATCAGTTAACAGACATTTAAGTCAAAAATTAGTTGGAAATGGTCCTCTGCAGCTGTTAGCGATTCAGGCACCCGTGGAAATCACAGTGAAACAGTCCCCCAGTGGGGTGTCGCTGGGTTGTGAATGTTTGTCCGCAATAATTATTTATTGCCTACGTAGGCTCAGCCGTGGGATTTTCCAAGTGGTTTTCTTGGGAAATGGCGACTTTGAAACGCGGTTTAGGCGGTTCAAAGCGAGCCCCAGACCGCTCTTGGGCTTGGGCTGTCCTGCCCACAGCGTTCCGGCCTAAATTTGGCGAACGGTGAGCCGGCAGTCCTAGACAATGTTGCTGGTATTCAGGATTCTATCCTTCACCCCCGGATTACGTGTCGCTTCGGCTACTAGCGTTGATTTCCACGGGGACTTCGTTATAAGCGATGGCCCCAGTTGCAACCGTTAACCGGTCACTCAGTAGGTTGGTGATTGCCGTTTGGGTCGCTTTCACATTGGCCAGGTCGACGGCGATGGTGACCGCCACCTGGTCGGTATAGGCGGTATCAAGCACATGGAGCGCATTTTCAGTCAGGTAGTGATTCAGCCGATCATAGTCGGGATAGGCAACCGTCAGCCGGAGTTCTTGTTGGCGGACGAGTTTGACGACCCCCACGGCTTCGATGCCGGTTGAGGTAGCATTACTGTAAGCGCGGATTAAGCCGCCAGCGCCGAGCTTGATGCCACCAAAGTAACGGGTCACCACCGCGATGGCATTGTGTAGATGATTGCGCTGCAACACCGTTAAAATGGGGACGCCGGCAGTTCCGGACGGCTCACCGTTGTCACTTTCGCGCTGAATTTCGTCATGTTCGCCGATGAGGTACGCCCAGCAATGGTGCGTGGCCTTGG
Organism: Levilactobacillus cerevisiae; assembly: GCF_003946245.1. Lineage (GTDB taxonomy): Bacteria > Bacillota > Bacilli > Lactobacillales > Lactobacillaceae > Levilactobacillus > Levilactobacillus cerevisiae. Next base: position 37,679 of record NZ_RHNN01000019.1, on the reverse strand, counting down.
CTTCACGAGCAGTGACCGCCGCGATGAACGCCTTGGCATCATCTTCGGTGGCAACACGGCCGAGGTCCGCAATGAAACGAGATTTTTTAATTTCAAGTTCGTGATTGCCACTCGCCTGAATGGTTAGGTAGTTGGTTTCCATATTAAATGTCCTTTCGGAAAAAATTTTAGCCTTCCTTTACGGAGTTAATTAATAGAGACACCGTGAGGAGGAAAATGAATGATTGAAGATGAACAATTTTGGGGTCGTCAAATACCACTTCCGCAGGCACCCGTGAATAGCGCGACCGGTATCACGGCCTTAAAGCAGGTGGGAAACCGACTGCAGTGTCAGCGGTGTACGCACCTATTGGCACCGACGGATCGGTTGGCCAACGGTGAGTGGTATTGCCGGCAGTGTTTACAACTGGGCCGGTTAACGTCACAACTTGAATTATACACTATTCCGGAGCCCAACCGGTTTGTGACCGCGCCAACTGGCGGCCTCACCTGGGAAGGCCAACTCAGTCCGCAACAGGAACGCGCTGCACAGGCTGTTCAGGATTACGTGAAAGCCCGCAAGAATCATTTGTTGTGGGCGGTGACGGGGGCTAGGAAGACTGAGATTGTCTATCCGGCACTAGCATGGGCTTTGGCGCAGGGGTGGCGCGTGGCCTGGACTTCGCCGCGGGTGGACGTTTGCCTGGAATTGGCACCGCGGTTGCATCAGGCCTTTGGTCAGGTTGCCCAGGCATTGTTGTATGGGGGTCAAGAGGAACCGTATACTTACTGCCCGCTGACCATCTGTACGGTCCATCAGCTGTTACGGTTTCGGGAAGCCTTCGATCTCATTATTGTGGATGAGGTTGATGCCTTTCCACTGGCGACCAGCCCCATGCTTCAGCACGCCATTGCGGCCGCTGAGAAAACGTCGGGATGCCATCTCTATTTGACGGCAACACCCGGTGACCAGTTGCAAAAGCAAGTCGCCAACAAACAACTCGCCGTCACCTACGTGCCCTTACGGTATCACGGCCACTTATTGCCGCAAATAGACTTGCGGGTGGCTTGGCGTTGGCGGGCGCAACTGAGCAAGAATAAATTGCCGGTCGCCCTGATTCGGCAGATGAAAGCGTATTTGGCGACGCAACAGCGATTTTTACTCTTCGTGCCCCACGTGGTTGATTTACCAGTCATCACCCGGGCCTTGCAGTTGGCTGGGATTCAGGGTGGGGTGACGGTTCACGCTGCCGACGCCGAACGAACCGCCAAAGTCCAGGCAATGCGGGATCGGCGGATTCCCTTCCTGATTACCACGACCATCCTGGAGCGGGGCGTCACCTTTCCCAACGTGAACGTCATCATCTTGGGCGGGGACGATGCCGTCTTCTCCACGGCGGCCCTGGTCCAGATTGCTGGTCGGGTGGGGCGGAGCGCTGATGCACCAAGTGGTGAGGTGACTTGTTACTGCCATACCCATACGAAACGGGTGCGACTGGCGCGGGGGATGATTGCGCGTCTCAATCTGCAAGGCAGACGGTTAGGCGGTCGCAAATGAACGCCTGTGTGTGGTGCGGGCGGCCATTGCATCAGGTCGTTACCCTCAACCAAATTTGGTGTTGGGCCCCCCTGACCCAATCGGTTGCCTGTGACCAGTGCCGCCAACGCTTCACGGCGATTACCAGTCAGCGTTGTCCGCAATGCGGTCGTCAGCAAACCGATGAGACGGTCTGCGTTGACTGTCAACGTTGGACTGGGCGGCCGCTGACCAATCATGCCATTTACGTGTACGATGAGGCGATGAAGGCCTACATGCAGCAGTACAAATTCCAAGGGGACTACGCCCTGCGCCTACTGATGCAGGAGCCGATTCGGGCGGCGCTTTTTCGGGAACACTACGATGTCTTGGTCCCCATCCCAGTGGATCAGGCAACCTGGCAAAAGCGGGGGTTCAACCAGGTCACGGGGTGGTTACGGCAGGCACCGTTTCAACAGGCCTTACTGGTGCTGGCGGATCACAAGAGTCGGCCGCAGTCGGCCAAAGATCGATCGGCCCGGTTGCAGACCCCCCAGCCATTCACCTTAGCGCCGAATGCAAAGGAAGTTCTTCACAATCAGCGGGTTTTACTGCTGGATGACGTCTACACGACCGGCAGAACTTTGCGGCACGCAGCCAATCAAATTTATTTGGGCGGCGCGAAAGCGGTTACTAGCTTGACTTTGGCGCGTTAACGACGGTGAAAATCGATTAGATTAATTGTTTCTGGTAGGGCTTTCTATTATAATAAATGTAAGCAAAGCATATTAGAAGAGTGGTCCTTCTAATGCTGAGCAAGCCAAGCAATCTCTTGGCTGAAGGGAGAGAAGTTTTATGCTCACATTTAATATTCGTGGTGAAAACATCGAAGTTACTGACGCAATACGGGATTACGTTGAAAAGCGTATCAGCAAGTTGGAGAAATATTTCGACAACAATGTTGAGGCAATTGCGCATATCAATCTGAAGGTCTACCAAAACAAGACAGCGAAGGTTGAAGTAACAATCCCACTCCCATACTTGACATTACGGGCAGAGGAAACCTCTCCGGACTTATATGCAAGTGTTGATCTGGTTACGGACAAGTTGGAACGTCAAATTCGCAAGTACAAGACCAAGGTCAACCGTAAGTCCCGGGAAAAGGGATACAAGAATCTCGACTTCTCACCGGACACTGACAGTGAAAAACCGGCTGACAGTAACGAATTAGAAGTTGTCCGCACCAAGCGTGTTTCGTTGAAGCCAATGGATAATGAAGAGGCCGTCCTGCAAATGGACATGTTAGGCCATGACTTCTTTATCTACGAAGATGCTGAAACCAATGGGATTAGCATCGTCTACCGTCGTAACGATGGTCGGTATGGCTTAATCGAGGCCGATGATCAAGATTAAGTAAATTTACTTTACGAAGCACCGTGATGTCGCGGTGCTTTTTTGTTACGCAAGATTAAAAAGGCTGCGCGATTTAACGTGCTTGCAACGCACGACGGGGCAAGAACTGTTATAATGGATGTTCGTGGCCCGTTCACGTAAAATGACCTGGCAATGATTGCTGTCACAGCGCTCATTTACGCGCTGGACGATCGTGGACCGACAAATTGTGATCGACGGGCCATTGAATTAAGAAATATATCAATAATTAAACTAATTTTGTTAATCCTATTTGAGGTTGCTACAACGCCAAAGAAACCGCTTCAATTAGCGGCCACGTGGGAGATTTGTTTCATCTTCGCTGGGATAGTGGTAAAATGTAGGTTGATTTATTGTAAATAAATGCGTAACTTTAAATAGACTTACTAAATGTACTGAAGGGAATTCTCACATGCCAAATATTTTGAAACGATGGGTCGAAAGTGATCGCCGGACTTTACGACGCCTCAGTAAATTAGCGGACGAAGTTGGCGCTTATGCTGACGACTACGCACAACTTTCAGACGATGATCTGAAAGCAAAAACGCCTGAATTTAAGAAGCGTTATCAGGACGGCGAAACGTTGGACGATTTACTGCCTGAAGCTTTTGCGGCTATCCGTGAAGGTGCCAAGCGGGTTCTCGGTCTCTATCCTTTCCACGTGCAGATCATGGGGGGAATTGTGCTTCATGAAGGGAACATTTCCGAAATGAAGACCGGTGAGGGGAAAACCTTGACCGCCACGATGCCCGTGTACCTGAATGCCATTGCTGGCGAAGGGGTTCACGTGGTTACGGTTAACGAATACCTGTCTGCACGTGATGCAACTGAAATGGGTGAACTGTATAACTGGATGGGCTTAACGGTTGGGTTGAACTCTGCCGAAAAGTCACCAGAAGAAAAACGGGAAGCCTACAATGCCGACATCACGTACTCAACCAACGGGGAAATCGGGTTCGATTACCTGCGGGATAACATGGTTGTGTACAAAGACGACATGGTGCAACGACCATTGAATTTTGCGATTGTCGATGAAGTTGACTCCATCTTAATTGATGAAGCTCGGACGCCATTGATTATTTCTGGTCAATCCGAAGGAACGAGTGCCCTGTACCAACGGGTGGACCGTTTTGCGAAGACCTTACATGAAAAAGATGACTTTAAGATTGACTTGGAATCCAAGACGGTTGCTTTAACCGACACTGGGATTGAAAAGGCTGAAAAGTACTTTAACTTGAAGAACCTGTATGACACCGACAACACCGCTTTGACCCACCATATGGATCAAGCGTTGCGGGCCAACTTTATCATGTTACGTGATAAAGACTACGTGGTTCAAGATGGTGAAGTCTTGATTGTTGATTCCTTTACTGGGCGGGTTATGGACGGCCGTCGTTACTCTGACGGCCTGCACCAAGCCATTGAAGCCAAGGAAGGCGTCGAGATTCAAGAAGAAACCAAGACCATGGCCAACATTACGTACCAAAACTTGTTCCGGATGTACAAGAAGTTGTCCGGGATGACGGGTACTGCGAAGACCGAAGCCGAAGAATTCCGGGAAATTTACAACATGGAAGTTATCACCGTGCCAACCAACAAACCGGTTGTCCGGGTGGATGAACCTGACTTGCTGTACCCAACCTTGGAATCTAAGTTCAACGCGGTTGTTAAGGAAATCAGTATGTTGCACGAAAAGGGCCAACCCATGTTGATTGGGACCGTGGCCGTTGAAACGTCTGAATACCTGTCACAACGCTTGAACGACGAGCACATTCCGCACGTGGTCTTGAACGCCAAGAACCATGCGAAGGAAGCCGATATCATTCAAAACGCCGGTCAAAAGGGTGCTGTTACCATTGCCACCAACATGGCTGGGCGGGGGACCGATATTAAATTGGGACCCGGTGTGGTTGAAATTGGTGGACTTGCCGTTATTGGGACTGAACGTCATGAGTCTCGGCGGATTGATAACCAACTTCGTGGCCGTTCCGGTCGTCAAGGGGATCCTGGTATGACTCAGTTCTACCTGTCCCTGGAAGATGATTTGATGCGGCGATTCGGTTCTGACCGAGTTAAAGCTTTCTTGGAACGGATGAACGTTGACGGTGAAGACGCCGTTATCCGGAGCCGGATGATTACCAAGCAAGTAGAATCAGCTCAGAAGCGGGTTGAAGGGAACAACTACGATTCCCGGAAGAACGTTCTGCAGTACGATGATGTTATGCGTCAACAACGTGACGTGATCTACGGCGAACGGAACCAGGTCATTAACCAAGACACTTCACTGAAGTGGGTCTTGATGCCAATGATCGAACGGACCGTTGATCGGGTGGTCAACTTGCATACGCAAGGGGATCAAGCCGACTGGGATTTGGATACCTTACTGGACTTCGGAATTTCAGCCATGGTTTCACCAGAAAAGATTAGTCTGGAACAATTGAAGGGCAAGTCGGCTGATGAAATCAAGAGCTTCTTCATGGGCTTAGCCGAAGAGGTTTACGCTGATAAGCAAAAGCAACTTTACGATCCAGCCCAAATGCTGGAATTCGAAAAGGTTGTGCTGTTACGTTGTGTTGATTCTCATTGGACCGACCACATCGACGCCATGGACCAATTACGTCAATCCATTGGATTACGGGGCTATGGTCAATTGAACCCATTAGTTGAATACCAACAAGATGGATTCCGGATGTTTGGTGAAATGATCTCTGACATCGACTACGACGCAACGCGCCTCTTCATGAAGTCTGAAATCAGACAAAATATCACCCGATAATCGGGAAAGGACGAGGCTGGGAGAAATTCTGGCCTCGTTTTTGTTAAAAAGAGTGGTCTGAAGGCCGCCTAACTGGCGAGCATTAACGGTGCTAAGTGAATAACCCCGGGCCTGGGTTATTTGCTTAGCAGTGTTAAGCGGAACCAGTTGGCCTTCAGAGCACGTTTCGGCAACGTAGAGTAGGCGCCACTAAACTGCGAGCATTAACGGCGTAAGGGGAATTACCCTGGGTCTGGGCAATTTTCCTTACGGTGTTAAGCGGAACCAGTTGCCTTTGAAAGCACGTTTCGGCAATGTCGGATACAAGTGTTCGACGCTACTTTAGAGCCACCAGGACCCAGCAACAGAAAAAATAAACCAAAAAGGAGCCAACAACATGGAATTAAGTGATGCAAAACGTGAAATTACCGCCATGCGTGAACAACTAACCGGCTTTAGGGGGTCGCTTTGACTTTGATGCCCTGAACGAGAGTATCAGTGTCAATGAAGGCCAAATGGCCCAACCGGATTTCTGGGACAACGCCCAGTCGGCACAGAAACTGATTGATGAAACCAATGAAATGAAGAAAAAGGTTGAAGAATACCAGAATTTATCTGGCCAAGTCGACGACCTTGAAGTGGCGCTAGAGTTGTTGCAGGAAGAACCCGATGCGGATATGCAGGCGGAGTTTGAAACTGATTTTGCGACAGCCAAGAAGGCGCTCCAGCAGTACAGTCTGAACATGCTGCTGAACCAAAAGTATGATCGCAACAACGCTATTTTGGAAATTCATCCGGGTGCTGGGGGAACTGAATCCCAGGACTGGGGCGAGATGCTGTTACGGATGTACACCCGCTGGTCCGAACAACACGATTTCAAGGTGACCATTTTGGATTATCAGGTTGGGGATGTTGCGGGATTGAGCAGCGTGACCCTTCTGATTGCTGGTCACAACGCTTACGGGTACTTGCGGTCTGAAAAGGGTGTCCACCGGTTAGTGCGGATTTCACCGTTTGATTCAGCCGGGCGGCGGCACACGTCGTTCGCTTCGGTGGATGTCTTACCAGAACTGGACGACTCCGTGGACGTGGAAATTAATCCGGCCGACTTGAAGGTCGACGTCTATCGGGCCTCTGGTGCCGGTGGCCAACATGTTAACAAGACCTCGTCAGCCGTGCGGATTACACATTTACCAACGGGCATTGTGACGCAGAGCCAGGCGCAGCGGTCACAGCTACAGAACCGGCAGACGGCGTTAGGCATGTTGCGGGCAAAGTTGTATGAACGTGAGGAACAGAAGAAGGCCGAGGAAAAGGCCAAGATTGAGGGTGACCAGATGGATATTGGCTGGGGCTCCCAGATTCGGTCTTACGTTTTCCATCCGTACACCATGGTCAAAGACCACCGGACCAATTACGAAACGGGTAACGGCCAAGCCGTGATGGATGGGGATCTCGATCCGTTCATCGATGCTTACCTGCAATGGCAATTAAGCCAGAAGAATCCAGATTAAGGGTAGCGGATCGGTCAGGAGACTGATTCACGAAAATAATGATTGTAAGGGTAACACGAATGTCGTGTTGCCTTTTTTTGTTTCATGCTATACTGGGGACAGCTATTTTTTCAGGAAAGGTGTCGATTTCATGCGGACATTTATTGCTTGTGGCAGTTTCCTGCTACAGCCGTTAGTCTGGTTGGTTATTTTGCGTATCTGGTTGACCAGCCGGGCACGAATCAAGTCCGAGCGTCACGATTTTGGGAGTGCTGTTTATGGCGACCACTTTGAATTACGTCATTTACTGACACAAGGAATTTTATTAGGGCTGGGATTATCGCTCATTAACTTATTAATTGGGTTCAGTCTGCCACTCATGTGGATTGTGGTTTACGAAATTCTGGCGGTGGTGACCTTAATTATTTTGCCGACAACGATTCTGCCATTTACACTGGTGGTGGTCGCAACGCTTGTGACCCAATTTGGGGGAGCATACATAACAAATAAACCTGATTTATCAGCCATTGGCCTCAACTGGCACACGGTTGGCAGTGCCAACTATCTGTGGTTAGCAGTCCTGTTCTTCTTGCTACTAGGACATTGGGTGGCGCATTACGGTGGCCGTTTTGCCAGTCCTAAGATTTATGCAAAACAACGGGGAAAGCGCATTGCTGGCTACCCTTGGCGTGAGTTTTTGGTTTTACCGATGGTGACGCTGGTCCCCGGGGACTGGTTTAGCAGTCACTTGGCTTTCTGGCCGGTGCTCAACGTTCACGGCCAAACGTTTGCTGTTTTGGTAATTCCTTTGATTCTGGGATTGCGGTTTACCGTTTTTCGGCAAGCCCCCCAGACGGTTTATCACCAATTAGCCAAGAATTTTGTGTGGCTAGCGGTTGCTGCAGCAGCATTTATGGGCTGGACACGGTTTCGCCCACAAGATTCGCCGTTCCTATTAATTGTCCTGTTAGTTGGTTATGCTGTTATCCTATGGCATGCTAAACGCTATGATGAACGTCAACAATTCTGGTATTCTCAAGTTGACGATGGTGTTCGGGTGCTGGCGATTCGGCCACGCACGCCGGCTGTCAAGCTAGATTTGGCTGCGGGAGATATTATTTTAGAGTGTAACCATCGCCCCGTCAACAGTGAAACGAGCTTTTATGAAGCCCTGCTGGCCAATCCCGCGTATTGTCATTTACGTGTCAGGGACATGAATGGTGAGCTGAAGATGACGGAAACGGCCATCTATTCAGGGGCACCACATGAAATTGGCATTGTGTTATTCAGAGATCAGGAGGGGTAAATCTATGAGTCGAGTCCTAGTCGTCGATGACGAACCAGCCATTGTAACGTTGCTGCAGTACAACTTGGAACAAGCAGATTTTCAAGTGGTCACGGCAATTGATGGTGAGCAAGCATTGAACTTAGCGCTGCACGAAAAATTTGATGTTATCCTGTTGGATTTAATGTTACCCAAATTAGATGGTGTTGAAGTGACCAAGCGCTTACGCCAGGAAAAAATTACGACACCAATTATCATGGTGACGGCCAAGACTGGGGAATTTGATACGGTCTTTGGGCTGGAACTGGGTGCCGATGATTATATTACCAAGCCGTTTAGTCCCCGCGAAGTGATTGCCCGAATGAAGGCCGTTATGCGGCGTTATCACGAGGACGAGCCCCAGGAACAAGTTCCTAGCAAAGCGGATCATCGACTTCAGGTTGCTGATTTGACGATTGATCAAGATAAATTTCAAGTTAAACGTGGCAATCAACCGATTGAACTCACCCCGAAAGAATTCGAATTACTCCTCTTCTTTGCGAAACGTCCCGGTAAAGTTTGGAGTCGCGAGCAATTGTTAGAGGGCGTCTGGGGATTTGACTATAGTGGTCAGACCCGGATGGTGGACATTCACGTTTCACATTTACGAGAAAAAATTGAGATTGATCCCAAACACCCGACGCTGCTGAAGACGGTGCGCGGATTTGGGTATACGTTTGAGGCGCAGCCATGATTCGGCAACTGTCGCTGGTCTGGTTAGGACTCGGGGGAGTCAATACTTTTTTAGTGGCCGTTGTGCGAGCGCCGCATATGGCGATGGCCCTGGTGGTGGCGTGGTCGGTCGCACTGTTGGAGACCGTGGTGGCAGGGTACCTGTATCGGTGGATTGAACGCCGCGTGGGTATTCTCACCAAGAAGGTGGAGGGTATTCGGCACGGCGAAACGCCAGCGCACGTTTTATTGTCGCCGCACGATCCGTTTTATCAGTTAGCCTTACAAATCAACTACTTGCAGACCCATCAACGAAAAGTCCGACGCCAAATTGCGGGACAAAACCAGGAATTTGCCACGCTCTTGGATTACCTACCAATTGGCGTGATGGTAATCGATCGTTATCGGAAAGTCGAGCTGGCAAATCCGGCCATGGAACAATTTCTGCAACACCGAATTTCACCGCGACGACATCCCTTCACCCAGGACGTCCGCCAATTCGAACTGGCCAGCTTGATTAACTCAGCCCTGAGTGATAAGCAGACGCAACACCGCACGCTCAAGCTACCAGGCGCTGCCAACGAACGCACGCTGGACGCCCGGGCCATTTATACGGCGACCTCCCAGGACTATTTTCAAGTGTTAGTCTTGTTGTACGACGTGACTGAGGTCTACGCGGTTGAGCAGATGCAGATGGACTTTGTGTCCAACGCCTCGCATGAGTTGAAGACGCCCGTGACGGCGATTTCCGGCTTTGCCAAGACTTTGTTGGCGGGGGCTAAGGATGATCCAGAAAAGTCAGTGGAGTTTCTCAAAATTATTGATCAACAGAGTGAACGCTTAGTGGAACTGATTAACGACGTCCTCACGATTTCTCACATAGAATCGGGGAATGCGGTCGAGGCAGCCGAGGTACCGGTGGGGCAAGTCATTGCGAGTCAAGTGTCGTTGTTAAGGCCACTGGCTGGTGTGAATGCTGTGACATTGGATAATCAGGTGCCGGCAGATCTTATGGCGGTGACCGATCAACGTAAATTTGATCAGATTTTAAAGAATGTGTTGAGTAATGCCATTAAGTACAATCGGCCGCAGGGGTCGGTGACGTTGTCGAGCCGCATCATCGGCCATTCGTGGGCGTTGACGATTGCGGATACGGGAATTGGCATCAACCCGCAGGACCAACTACGGGTCTTCGAGCGGTTTTACCGAGCGGACGTTTCCCACTCCAACCAGTTGGTGAGTGGGAGCGGACTGGGACTCGCCATCGTGCGGGAACTGGTACAATCCCTGAATGGTAAGATTGACTTACAGAGTACGCCAGACGTGGGGACCAAGGTCACGATGACCTTCCCCCTGTCTGAAGAAGAATAACTGGTGACCATCAATGACCATGCCCGTACAGGGGTGGCCGTTGATGGTTTTTGTGATGTCAAAAAAACCTGTAAAGGCTAAAGACATTGGCAACATTGTGTATGACTGCCACACGTCTCGACAATGTAAAGGCGGACCAAATTCCATGGTCACAGCCTAAATTTGCTCACTCATGCCTACATAAACTGTGGCCAATTTCGATTGGACAAACGTTTCCAGTTCAGCGAGGGTCACACGTGTGTCAGATTGAAGAACAACCTGAACCGGAGGAGGACCGCTTCTCAGGCCGCAGGCGTTCCCCACAGCAGGCGGAATCTCTGGCAGCCGCAGGTGGCAATTAACCACTAATTTTATAGACTGACGCTCTCTCAGCTGAGCCGTGAAAGCGCAGAAATAGTCTCGCCCCCTCATTAATTATCCTGAAACATGCCAGTATCGGGTTATATTTACACAACCTTTACAATACGTCTACACGACATTTACATTCGTTAGGTATACTTGCTCTTGAAGTGGTAGGGCGGTTCTGCCTTGCCGATAGGAGGGAACGGTATGTCAAAGAAACGCTGGGTGCAGGGCCTGGTTTTGGTTGTCTTGGTTGCGCTGTTAGGGTTTGCCTACCAGACGCGGCAAGTCAGTCACGCGGGTGAATCAATCACTGCTGTGGGCTCCACGGCCCTACAGCCCTTAGTTGAAGCAGCTGGGGAACAGTATACGGGCGAACACCTGGGAACGTTCATTAACGTTCAGGGTGGGGGTACCGGGACTGGTCTCAGTCAAATTCAAGAAGGTGCCGTTCAAATCGGTAATTCCGACCTCTTTGCCAGTGAGCAGAAGGGCATCCGAGCAAGTTCCCTGGTTGATCACCGGGTGGCGGTAGTTGGCATTACACCAATCGTGAATAAAAAAGTTGGTCTGACTAATCTGTCAACCCATCAACTGATTCAGGTCTTTACGGGTCAGGTGACTAACTGGAAACAAGTTGGTGGCGCCAATCTGCCAATTGTCCTCATCAATCGGGCTCAGGGAAGCGGGACCCGCGCAACCTTTGAGCAGTTTGGCTTGAACAAGCATCGTTCTAAGACCTCACAGGAACAGGATTCTTCGGGGATGGTCCGTTCCATTGTGGCGACGACCCCCGGGGCAATCAGTTACGTGGCGTTCTCCTATGTCGACAAGACCGTTCAGGAGATTTCCTTGAATCACGTCGCCCCAACCGAAAATAATGTCACGACAAATAAATGGAAAATCTGGTCCTACGAACACCTCTATACCAAGGGCCAACCAACTGGGCTGACCAAGTCCTTTATCGCTTACGTTGAGTCACCAGCCATCCAGAATACGCTGGTTCGGCAGTTGGGGTATCTTTCACCCAATCAAATGACCGTTGAACGAACAGCGACTGGTAAGGTTACTCGGACGGGAGGCGCGTAGGATGAAGACAACGCAACAGTTAGAAAAACAATTAAAACGGCGCTCCAAGGCCGCTAAACTAGAAATTTTTGGGCGGGTCATTAGTCTGACTGCCTTACTGTTGATTGTCGCCGTCGTGGTGGCAATCATCGGTTTTGTGGCCTCCAAAGGGATCGCCACGTTTACCAGCAATCACGTGAATTTATGGGACTTTTTATCGGGAAAAAAATGGAATCCAGGTATTACGGATGCCAATGGTAAGCCAGAAGTTGGGGCGTTACCCATGATTGTTGGGTCCTTCCTGATTACCATTTTGTCTGCCATTGTGGCAACACCATTTGCTATTGGAACCGCCGTGTTTATGAATGAAATTTCCCCTAACCGGGGCGCAAAAATCTTACAACCTGTGACGGAACTGCTTGTCGGCATTCCTTCCGTTGTGTATGGGTTTATCGGTCTGTCCGTGGTTGTGCCCACCACTCGAGCCTTGTTTGGTGGTAGTGGGTTTGGGATCCTGTCCGGGACCTGCGTGCTCTTCGTCATGATTTTACCGACCGTGACGTCGATGAGTGCGGATGCGTTACGCGCAGTTCCGCGTTACTACCGTGAGGCTTCACTGGCACTGGGTGCGACCCAGTGGCAAACGATTTACAAAGTGGTGCTCCGTGCGGCGACCCCCGGGTTGATGACGGCGGTGGTGTTCGGGATGGCGCGGGCGTTCGGTGAAGCACTAGCTGTACAAATGGTTATCGGGAACGCCGCTTTAATGCCAAACAGCCTGGTTTCCCCATCTTCTACGTTGACTTCCGTGTTGACGACTGGGATTGGGAACACCGTGATGGGCTCGCTCCAAAACAATGCCCTGTGGTCCTTAGCCTTAGTCTTACTGCTGATGTCCCTGGTCTTTAACTTAATTATTCGCTTGATTGGTCGAAAGGGGCGTCTACAATAATGAATTCAAAAACGCAGAACAAGGTTGCCATTGGCAGCCTGTATGGGATTGCGGGCTTGGTCGTGTTGATTCTGCTCGCCCTGCTTGGCTACATTCTCGTGAGTGGTGTGCCCCAGCTCAGCTGGCACTTCTTGACGGCGCCAGGTAAGGCCTTTCTCAAGGGCGGCGGGGTCGGTATCCAGCTGTTCAACTCATTTTATCTGTTGATCCTAGCCATGCTGATTTCGTTTCCAATTGCGCTGGGCGCTGCGATTTACCTTTATGAATATGCGAAAGATAATTGGTTAACGACCACCATTCGGACGGCAATTGAAATTTTAAGTTCGCTGCCTTCAGTGGTTGTGGGGTTGTTTGGCTTCCTCTTCTTCGTGGTTAAACTGCACCTGGGCTTTTCAATTCTCTCCGGGGCCTTTGCCTTAACGTTCTTCAATCTGCCACTGTTGACCAGAAGTATTGAAGACTCATTGCGAACGGTCAGTGATGTCCAACGTGAAGGGGGCCTGGCACTGGGACTCTCACGGTGGGAAACGGTGACGCGGGTCATTTTGCCTGCCGCCGTACCCAGTATTTTGACCGGGGTGATTCTGAGTGCCGGTCGGGTGTTTGGGGAAGCTGCCGCCTTGATCTATACGGCGGGGCAGAGCGCACCAGCCTTAAACTTTACCGATTGGAATCCGTTTAACATTTCAAGCCCGTTGAACCCAATGCGGCCAGCGGAAACGTTAGCGGTGCACATTTGGAAGATTAATTCGGAAGGAATCATGCCGGATGCGAAAGCCATTTCATCCGGGTCATCCGCCGTCTTAGTCATTGCCATTCTGCTGTTTAACTTTGCTGCCCGCTACCTGGGTAAACGTTTGTATAAACGCCTGACTTCGGCGTAGGAGGCTAAGCGATGTTTGTGAATAACGATGTAAAAAAGACGATGGACATGGAAGACCGCCACGTGATCAAGCTTAGCGATCCTGACCATCCCGTGATTTTATCCACGGAAGACCTGCACGTTTACTACGGGCAAAAAGAAGCACTATTTGAAGGTGATTTGGAATTTGCTAGTAACCAAATTACCGCTTTGATTGGGCCCTCCGGCTCTGGTAAGTCCACTTATTTGCGGTCGCTGAACCGAATGAATGATCGGATTGCCACGGTGACCGGGAAGATTATGTATCGCGGCGTTGATATTAATCAGCCGGACATCGACGTTTATGAGATGCGGCGCCGGGTGGGGATGGTCTTCCAACGGCCAAACCCGTTTGCCAAGTCAATTTACGATAACATCGCTTTTGCTTTACGGCTAAGGGGGGTAACCGGTAAACATGAGTTAGACGAAATCGTGGAGACTTCCTTGAAGCAGGCCGCACTCTGGGATCAGGTGAAAGATGACCTGAAAAAGAGTGCGCTGGCGCTCTCGGGTGGTCAGGCGCAACGGTTGTGTATTGCGCGGGCCATTGCCATTAAGCCGGATATTCTTTTGCTAGATGAACCGGCGAGTGCGCTGGATCCCGTATCGACCGGGCAACTGGAAGATACGTTGTTGTCGCTGAAGGAGAATTACACGATTATCATCGTGACGCATAACATGCAACAAGCCGCACGGATCAGTGAGTATACGGCATTTTTCAATCAGGGACGCGTGTTAGAGTATGACACGACGAGCCATATCTTTACGAATCCGTCGGTACAAGTCACCAGTGATTATGTTTCGGGGAACTTTGGCTAAAAGAGGAGGAAATTGAAATGAAGGAAGATATCTTAACGACGCAGGATCTTCATTTGTATTACGGGGACAAGGAAGCTTTGAAAGGCATCAACTTAGATTTTGACGAGAAGGGCATCACCGCTTTAATTGGGCCATCGGGGTGTGGGAAGTCCACGTATCTGCGGACACTGAACCGGATGAACGATTTGATTCCTAACGTCACGATTACTGGGACCATCAAGTTTAAGGGCAACGATCTCTATGCGCCCAGCGCCGACACGGTTCAGATTCGGAAGGAAATCGGCATGGTCTTTCAACAACCCAATCCGTTTCCATTTTCCATCTACGACAATGTGATTTATGGCCTACGGATTGCTGGCGAGAAGGATAAGGAAAGATTGGATGCGGTTGTTGAGAAATCCTTGCGGCAAGCTGCCGTGTGGGATGAAGTCAAAGATCACCTGCATGAAAGTGCCTTGGCCCTTTCTGGTGGGCAACAACAACGGGTATGCATCGCGCGGGTTCTGGCCGTGTCGCCAGAAATTATTCTGCTAGACGAACCAACCAGTGCGTTGGATCCCGTTTCCAGTAGTCAGATTGAAGCAACCCTCTTGAATTTACGGCACGATTATACGATTATTATAGTGACCCATAATCTCCAGCAGGCTTCGCGGATTGCGGACCGGACCGCCTTCTTTATGAATGGTGAGCTGATTGAAGTGGATCAAACTAAAAATATTTTTATGAACCCAGCGAATAAGCAAACGGAAGATTACATTAGCGGTCGCTTTGGGTAAGGAGGCAGGATATGCGCAGATTATTTGATGATGAGTTGGCTGAATTGGATGCTGACTTTACTGAAATGGGCATGCTGGTCAGCGAGACCATTGAGCAGTCGGTAAACGCGTTCACCAACCGGGACGCCGTGGCTGCTCAACGGGTGATTGATCACGACCATGACATTAATGAACGAGAAATTGCTCTGGAAAAGAAAACCTTTGAAATGATTGCTTTATACCAACCAGTGACCACCGATCTGCGTGAAATCGTGACGATTTTAAAGGCAGTGTCGGAGCTGGAACGGGCGGGTGACCATGCCAGAAATGTTGCGCATGCGGCCATTAAATTTGGCTCGAAGCAAAAGATTCCGGTGCTGGAGCAATTAATGAATCAGATGGGACAATTGACCACCCAAATGGTCAAAGACGTCTTATCAGCCTATGTCAATAAAGATGAGCATGAGGCCCGGAAATTGGCCGATGTGGATCGGCAATTAGACCAACTGAATCACCAGGTTCGCGCAGATAGTTATCAACAAATGCGGTTGGACCCGGCGTTTGAAACTGGGGCGTCGATTTACCTGAACGTGGCCCAAGACCTGAGTCGCATTGGTGATTACGTGACTAACGTTTGTGAGTGGATTATCTACTTGAAATCCGGTCAGATCATCGAATTGAACACGGCTAGCCAGGACGGTGAAGCCGAGTAGATAAAGATTAATCTAAATTGAAGATTTGCTGGAACGGCCACTGAAGACTTGCTTTCAGTGGCCGCTTTCGTTATTGTTGCCCTAAAGGGACTCACTGGGCAGCTTGTTTGTAAGTCCGCCCAGTCTGAGGTACCCATGTTTCCCAGTTTAAGTAATCGTAATTATTGCGACAAAACCGTCAGATTACTGGATTTAGGCTGGGGTTATCGGATATGATGGAACCACTAAAATAACTAACTTTAAAGGAGTGTCCGCCTATGGCAGCAAAAAAACGTTTGGTCCGTTCCCGTACTAACCGCTTAGTCGGTGGGGTATTGGGCGGCATTGCAGAGTATTTCGATTGGAACGCGAACATCTTACGGCTGATTTACGTTTTGGTCTCACTGGCAATTCCAACGCACGGGGTTCTGGGACTATTGGTCTACGTGATTGTGATGACCTTTATGCCCTTGGATGACTCTCAACCGACGACACCTAGTTTCCGGGATCTATTCCGCGGTGGTGGGGCACAGGAGCCCCAACAACCAGGACGTAAAGTCATTCACGATGTGACGGAACAGGATGTGAAGGACCAGCACAAGGACGGTGATTAATGTGCGTTTTTGGCCGAGAATTTTTATCAACGCGCTGATCTTTTTAGCGCTCGCCGGCTTTTTTCAAAGCACGTTGGCCGGCTCCTTTCAAAATAGCTTCTACGTGTCCAGTGTCTGGGTTGCGTTACTGGCTAGCTTTGTCTTAGCGTTGCTCAATGCCGTGGTCAAGCCGATTCTATTTGTCTTGTCCTTACCGATTACCATTTTGACCCTGGGACTGTTCAGTGTGGTCCTGAACGCCGCGATGCTGGAACTGACGTCGTGGTTCGTGGGTAGTAGTTTTGCTTTCGCATCGTTTGGGACGACCCTGATTATTGCGATTATTATGTCGCTGTGTAATGCGATTATCAGCGATCATTTCGCCCGGGGATAACTTGCGGTTAGCGGTTTAATTTGGTGGGAGTTCCCACTGGAAAGTGCTAAAATTAAAGTAGTTTACTATGCAGTAAGGAGGAACGCCCATGACAGAGAGTGTCACGGTGGCAGAACTCGTCAAAGCCAACCGCTTAGATGTTTATTCTGGCAAAGATAACTTGGAACGGCAAATCACCACGAGTGATATTTCGCGTCCAGGCTTGGAATTAACCGGTTATTTTAACTATTATCCAGCAAAACGGGTCCAATTATTAGGGATTACTGAAACCTCATTTGCCAAGGGCATGAGTCACAAAAAATTGCTCGATGTGATGCGGAAAATGTGTCAGCCTGAAACGCCTGCTTTTGTGATTTCCACGCAACTCGATCCACCGGAGGAATTGAAGGAATCCGCTGATGAGGCGGGTATTCCCATCCTGGGAACCAAGCTCACAACGTCACGCGTCTTGAGTAACATGACCAACTTCTTGGAAGGTAAATTGGCTGAACGCCAATCCGTTCACGGTGTCCTAGTTGACATCTACGGGGTTGGGGTCATGATTACCGGTGATTCTGGTGTTGGTAAGAGTGAAACGGCCTTGGAACTGGTCAAACGGGGGCACCGGCTGATTGCTGATGACCGCGTAGAAGTTTACCAACAAGACGAACAGACGCTGGTGGGCGCTGCACCGGCTATTTTGAGCCACCTCTTAGAGATTCGGGGCATTGGGATTATCGATGTCATGAACCTTTTCGGGGCCGGCGCCGTGCGGAGTGAGACGGACATTGATTTAATCGTTCACCTGGAACTTTGGAAGGACGACAACCACTTCGATCGCTTGGGCAATAACGACGAAACGCAGCGGTTCTTTGACGTGGTCGTTCCCAAGATTAGTGTACCAGTCAAGACCGGGCGGAATCTGGCCATCATCATTGAAGCGGCGGCAATGAACTTCCGTGCGCGCTCAATGGGCTACGACGCCACCAAAGTTTTTGATGATAACTTAAAGCGCTTAATTAAGCAAAACGGGAATAAATCATAAGGGAGATGGGCGTTATCTTTTCACCTATTGTGGCGGCGCTTAACCCCATCGCCATTCATTTGGGACCGATTGCAGTTCACTGGTACGGCGTGATTATCGCAACGGGGGTCATCATTGCGGTGACGTTAGCTGTTCGTGAGGGCGATCGGCGGGGCATCAAGTCTGATGATATCTACGACATGATTCTTTGGGCTTTGCCGGCAGCCTTAATCGCTGCACGAACGTATTACGTTGTCTTTCAGTGGTCGTATTACCAGCACCATCCCGGCGAGATTATTGCCATTTGGGATGGCGGGATTGCCATTTATGGCTCCCTGATTGGTGCCGGCCTAGTGGTTTACTTCTTCTGTCGGTCGCGGTTTATCCCCGTCTGGTTGATGTTGGATGTTGCGGCACCAACCGTTATTTTGGGCCAAGCCATTGGCCGGTGGGGAAACTTTATGAACCAGGAAGCCTTCGGGCGGATCACCAGTTTGGCCTTCCTACAGGGCTTACATTTGCCTAATTGGATTATTAATCAAATGTTGATCAACGGCGCTTACCGGCAGCCAACCTATCTGTACGAGTCGACGTGGGACCTGATGGGGTTTGTCGTGCTGATGAGCTTACGGCATTACCCGAAACTGTTTAAACAGGGCGAGGTCTTTCTCGGTTACGTGATGTGGTATTCATTCGGCCGTTTCTTTATCGAAGGGATGCGGACGGATAGTCTCATGTTGTTCGGTATGATTCGTATTTCGCAACTGTTGTCAGTGGTCCTGTTCGTGGGCGCCTTAATCATTTGGGTCTATCGTCGGCGTTCAACGACGCCGCCCATCGCCTACCTGGACGGAAATCCATTTCAAGAAAAAACTACACTTTCTAAATAAGGAGAATCCATTACTATGTCAGAGAAAATTGCAGTACTCGGTGCCGGTTCATGGGGATCAATCTTAGCGAGCGTCTTGGATGAAAATGGCCACGATGTTCGCCTTTGGTCGTACAACCCGAAGCAAGTTGAGGAGTTGAACACGCAGCACACGAACGCGCACTACATCAAGGATTTCACCTTTTCTCCGTCGTTAGTGGCTTACTCTGATTTAGCGAGTGCCCTGGACAACGTTGATGCCATTTTGTTTGTGGTGCCAACTAAAGCGATTCGTTCCGTTGCGGGTCAAGTGGCTGAAATCTTAAAAGCGAAAAACCTGAAGCCAGAACTGATCCATGCCAGCAAAGGAATCGAACAGAAGACGTACAAGCGCCTGTCTCAAGTTCTGGAAGAAGAAATTCCAGCAGCTAACCGGCAAGCGGTCACCGTGTTATCCGGCCCCAGTCACGCTGAGGACGTTGCGCGCAAGGACATTACCCTGGTCACTGCGGCCAGTACCAGTCCCGATGCTGCTAAATACGTACAGCATTTATTCATGACGCCGTACTTCCGGGTTTACACCAACCCCGACGTCATTGGGGTTGAAATTGGGGCCGCACTGAAGAACATCATCGCGCTTGGTGCCGGTGCTTTACACGGACTGGGTTACGGCGACAATGCTAAGGCCGCGCTGATGACGCGGGGGTTAGCCGAAATTTCTCGCCTCGGAACGTCGTTTGGTGCTGACCCCATGACCTTCATCGGCCTGTCCGGTGTCGGCGATATTATCGTGACGGCCACGAGTTCTAATTCACGGAACTGGCGGGCCGGCGATGAACTGGGTAAGGGTGAAGCCTTAGATGACGTCATCAACCACATGGGGATGGTGATTGAAGGGTTGGCTACGACCAAGGCTGCCTACGAACTTTCCCGTGAACGTGGCGTTTCCATGCCAATCACGGAAGCCATTTACCAAGTCATTTACGAGGGCAAAGATATTCGCCAAGCAATTTCTGATTTGATGCAACGCGAAGGTCGCTCTGAGTTTTAAAATTCTGGGGATACGAGGAAGGATTTTATATTATGAGAAAAGTTAGAAAAGCAGTGATTCCAGCAGCGGGCTTGGGCACCCGTTTCTTACCAGCCACCAAGGCTTTAGCCAAGGAAATGTTACCCATCGTGGACAAGCCAACGATTCAATTTATCGTTGAGGAAGCCCGCAAGTCAGGCATCGAAGACATCGTGATCGTTGATGGCAAATCCAAGCGTTCAATTGAAGACCACTTTGATTCCAATCCTGAATTGGAAGCCAACTTGGAAGCCAAGCACAAAGATGAGCTCCTGCGCCAGGTCCAAGAGACCACCGGCATGAACCTTTACTTTATTCGCCAACCCTACCCACGTGGTTTGGGGGATGCCGTGTTGACTGCCAAGGCCTTCATCGGCGACGAACCCTTCATTGTGATGCTGGGCGATGACATGACCGACAGCAAGGTGCCTTTAACCAAGCAACTGATCGACCGCTACGAAGAAACCGGCGCCTCAACGTTGGCCGTTATGCGGGTACCACACAAGGACACGGCTAAGTATGGTGTCATCAATCCTTCTGAAGAAACCGCGCCAGGACTCTACAACGTGACGAACTTTGTGGAAAAGCCCGAACCAGACGAAGCCCCAAGTGACTTGGCCATTATTGGACGGTACTTGTTTACCCCAGAAATTTTTGAAGCCTTAGAGAATACGCCAGTCGGTTTGGGAAATGAACTCCAGTTGACCGATGCGATTGATAATTTAAACAAGACGCAACGGGTGTTTGCCCACGAATACAAGGGCAAGCGGTATGACGTTGGCAATAAATTTGGCTGGATTCAAACGAACATCGAATACGGCTTGAATCATCCAGAAACCAAGGATCAGTTGCGCGCCTACATCAAAGAATTAGGTGCGAAGCTGGCCAAGGCTGACGAGAAGGCCCCCAAGGCAAAATAGGTGACAAACTTACTTTTTAATAGTAAAGTAGGGGCTATCATCAAGGCAAGAGTGGAAGGGAGCGTTACGCTTGAAGAATTATGATGTAATTGTAATCGGTGCTGGACCCGGTGGTATGACGGGCGCACTGTACGCTTCACGGGCCAACCTGTCCGTTTTAATGTTGGATCGGGGCATTTACGGTGGCCAAATGAACAACACGGCTGCCATTGAAAACTATCCTGGTTTCAAGTCCGTTCTCGGACCAGATTTGGCAAAAGACATGTACGATGGGTCCACCCAATTTGGGGCTGAATTTGCGTACGGCAGTGTCGAAACTATTGAGGATCATGGTGACCACAAGGTTGTCAAGACCGACGATGGTGATTACTCCGCCAAGGCCGTAATTATTGGGACGGGTTCCGAGTACAAGAAGCTGGGAGTTCCCGGTGAAGATAAATTTGGTGGCCGGGGCGTGTCCTACTGCGCGGTCTGCGATGGTGCGTTCTTCAAGAACCGCGAAGTTGCCGTCATTGGTGGTGGTGATTCCGCTGTTGAAGAAGGGCTTTACTTGGCAGGTTTAGCGTCCAAAGTAACCATCTTCGTGCGTCGTGACCAACTGCGGGCACAGAAGATTTTACAGGACCGGGCATTTGCCAACGAGAAGATCGAATTCGTTTGGAACACCAGCGTTACCGAAATCTTAGGTGACGACATGAAGGTGACCGGCGTTGCAACCAAGAACAATCAGACCGGCGAGACCGGTGAAAAAGCCGTGAGCGGTGTCTTCATTTACGTGGGGACGTTGCCAATGACCGATGCCTTTACTGGCTTGGGTATCACGGACGATGCCGGTTGGATCAAGACGGACGAACACATGCGGACGGCTGTTCCTGGGCTGTTTGCGATTGGTGACGTTCGGCAAAAAGATCTCCGTCAAATCACGACGGCTGTCGGCGATGGCGGGATTGCGGGCCAAGGTACTTTCAACTATATTGAAAGCCTGAAGTCCACAGCTACCTCATCTAACTAAATCACGTTATTCAGAGCGAGAACTGCCCGTTGCGGTGGTTCTCGCTTTTTGTTTGATCAGGTTTTAGGACAGCTCGCTAGGCCGAGATGTCAAAAACTATTTACATCTCATGTCAAATATGTTTTACTATAAGTGTCAAGATTTTTTGACATTAAGAGGGTGAAAACGATGCGGAATAGTATTGCTGTTCGTCGCAAGAAATTAAAATTATCACAGGCAGAATTAGCTGAGTTGACAAAGGTGACGCGGCAAACTGTCAACGCGATTGAAAACGATAAATACGACCCATCCCTGACGTTGGCCTTTAAGTTGGCGGACGTCTTAAATACCACGGTTGACACGCTATTTGACTATCGGGCGGAGAAGGAAACAAAATAACACGCGTACAAAAAATTATTCGCTTATCTTTTTGGAGCAATAACCTAACGATCGTCATTTTAGGCATTCTGTTTTGGGTAAAGATGCCGTCCTGGCTGAGCCTGATTGTTGTCGTCCTAATCACCGCAAACCTGGGAGGGTTCAGTTGGTACATGTCAAAACGGCTGGGTGGGAAGACGTGCACGGGGCTTTACTTCGTTGATGATGAGCGAGAGAAGGCGGTGGCGCTACGGGTGCACAATGCTTGCATGAATACCTTGGTTGTCAGTATTTATTGCTTGATACTAGTGGTCTTTGTCTTGATGGGCTCAGGCTGGGGGCTAACGGTGATGTCATTTGGCAACATCATTGCTGATAATCTTTGGCGATAATTGTCAGTACTACTACCTCTGGCGGAAGTATGATCGCGCCAAGGCTGTTGGCAGTGGAAATGCATGGATTACTAATGAAATGCTTACCAGTCGGGTGATTCAATCCAAGTAGCTTGGATGAATGACGCGATTTTTTGTAGGTTGACCGCTGTCTAGATCTGGCGCACGTTTTGACAATCTAAAGCCGTCGGACAACTCCCAGGGCTGAGTCTAAATTTGGTTCACTCACGTCTACATAAGCAGTAGTCAATTATCGTAGACAAACATTGCTAGGTCAGCGATAATTACATCAATTTCATGGTAAAAACCAATCATAACCGGAGAAGGACAGAGATGGAGGTAGCTGTGTCGACGGTGTTAGCTGGGAACCAGCTTACAGCGTGGGACGTGTTTGGAGACTGACGAATTTTTTTAGACTCCAAACCGAGCCGGAGGACCGCACCTCAGGCCGCAGGCGGTCCCCACAGACGCCGGAATTTCTGGCAGCCGCAGGTGGTCGACATCGACTAATTTAGTGGTTTTAATTATTGTTGGCTGGACCAGATTAAGTATTTTGGAACTTTCAATCTCGAGTTAGAGCGCATTAGGTGAATTCACACCGGAAAGAGTGTTAAGCTGAAAGGAACATGAGTTGCGTTGGAAATAACGGCCTGGCCATTCGTGCAGTCACAGACAGCTGAGGGTAGCCACGACCGTTAAAGCAACGCAGAAAAATTGAAGGAGCTGAACTGACTGATGGGTATGAATCAATTTTTACAGAGCTTGAGTGATTTGGAAACGATTGACCGGGCACCAGGCTACTTCAAATTCGAACAACATTCCGTGGCGGCCCACTCGTTTAAGGTGGCCGAAGTTGCGCAATTTCTGGGTGACGTTGAGGAACAGGCTGGCCACGAGGTTAAGTGGCGGCTCCTCTACGAAAAGGCGTTGAACCACGATTACACGGAGCGCTTCATTGGCGACATCAAAACGCCAGTCAAGTACGCTACCCCGCAGCTGCGGCAAATGTTGGCCGACGTCGAGACGTCCTTGACCGCCAATTTTATTAAAAATGAGATCCCCGAACAGTTCCAAGCCGCTTATACCCGGCGGCTCGGCGAAGGCAAGGATGACACGCTGGAAGGTCAAATTCTGTCAGTGGCGGACAAGGTCGACTTGCTGTACGAATCCTTTGGCGAAATCCAAAAGGGAAATCCGGAACCCGTCTTCACTGAAATTTACCGGGAAAGTTTAACTACAATTTTACAATTTAATCAGATGGCCTGTGTCCAGTACTTCCTCGCGTCCGTTCTACCGGAAATGCTGGCGGCAGACTTCAGTGACCGGCAGAAGCTGGCGCAACTCACAGATAAATTATTGGAGGATAATGCCCAATGAAGTTAGCAGAAGTTTGGAATGAACGCCTGACGGGCGCCGAAGTCCGGCCATTGACCCATAACGATGATGAGCTGATCTATCAGTTCCAGGCAAGTCATCCGGAGTATTTCGACCACTTTCAGGATCATCCCGTTACCCGCCAGGAAGCCATTCAGG
Organism: Levilactobacillus cerevisiae; assembly: GCF_003946245.1. Taxonomy (GTDB): domain Bacteria; phylum Bacillota; class Bacilli; order Lactobacillales; family Lactobacillaceae; genus Levilactobacillus; species Levilactobacillus cerevisiae. The sequence goes on along the minus strand of NZ_RHNN01000019.1, from coordinate 13,468 downwards.
ACGTTACGGATCTGCCACTGAACGCGCAGCCCGAACAGAAAGCCTACCTGGGCGTTTTCCAGAACGGTGAGTTGCAGGTATTGGTCGACTTGATTATCGATTATCCGTTGCCAAGTCTGGTCTGGTTAGGGATGTGGTTGCCAGCTAAGGACTTAGCGCCGGCCGACTCCGCCGCGTTTTACCATAGCTTGGTGACGACGCTGCAGGCCGCTGACGCCGTGCAGCTGCAACTGAGTGTCTTTATGGGTGACCGCCAAATGAAACAGTTCTGGGAAGACCTGGGGCTGGCGGCCATGCAGACAACGGCGGTGGTCAAGGGTGAACGCGTGGCCAACGTAACAATTTACCAGGACAAATTTTAGATAAGTCGCGAAACTGGCGAAAGTATGTTCGGTATGGTAAAATATTTGAGCGTAATGAGTTTGGATTTACGTCCAAACTCTTTTTGCGATTGGCACGAAATATTAAAGATAATGTATAAATGAAGTAGGGAGGTTACCATTCATGATTGATCGACAGACGGATCGTAAGTTTGATTTGGTGTCAAAATACCAACCGACCGGGGATCAACCCGAGGCCATTCGGCAACTCACCAACGGTATTGAATCGGGAGAGAAGGCCCAGATTCTGCTGGGAGCTACCGGGACGGGGAAGACGTTCACAATTTCTAACGTCATTAAGAACGTCAACAAGCCAACTCTGGTGTTGTCGCATAACAAAACCTTGGCAGGACAGCTGTATGGGGAATTTAAACAATTTTTCCCGAACAACGCGGTGGAGTACTTTGTGAGTTACTATGATTACTACCAGCCTGAGGCGTACGTGCCTTCGAGTGATACGTACATCGAGAAGGACTCGTCCATTAACGATGAAATCGACAAACTGCGGCACTCTGCGACCAGTTCTCTGCTTGAACGGAACGATGTCATTGTGGTTGCTTCCGTGTCCTCCATCTTTGGGTTGGGGGATCCTACTGAATATAAGAATCACGTGGTTTCTTTGCGCGTGGGCCAGGAGATTGAGCGTGACGCGCTGTTGCGTAAACTGGTCAACATTCAATTTGAACGTAACGACTATGACTTCCAGCGGGGCCGTTTCCGGGTTCACGGGGACGTCGTTGAAATCTTCCCAGCGTCTCGTGATGAACGGGCGCTGCGGATTGAATTTTTTGGCGACGAGATTGACCGGATTCGTGAAGTGGATGCCCTAACCGGTGAGATTGTGGGGGATCGCGAGCACGTGGCCATTTTCCCAGCGACCCACTTCATGACCAACGATGATATCATGGCGAGTGCCACGGCCGGCATCGAAGGTGAATTGAAAGATCGGCTGGCTGAGCTAGAAGGTGACGGTAAGTTGCTAGAGGCCCAACGCCTCAAGCAACGGACGACCTATGATTTGGAAATGATGCGTGAAATGGGTTATACCAGTGGTATCGAAAACTATTCGCGGTGGATGGATGGTCGGAAGGCTGGCGAACCACCGTATACGCTACTGGATTTCTTCCCGAAAGACTTCCTGATGGTGGTCGATGAGTCTCACGTGACCATGCCCCAAGTACGGGGGATGTACAACGGTGACCGTGCCCGGAAACAACAGTTGGTCGATTACGGCTTCCGGCTGCCCAGTGCACTGGATAACCGACCACTCAAGCTAGACGAAGTCGAAAAGCACATCAACCAAGTGGTTTACATGTCTGCCACACCAGGACCTTACGAAATGGAACAGACGGATCACGTGGTGCAACAGATCATTCGGCCAACTGGCTTATTGGATCCGACCATTGAGGTGCGGCCGATCATGGGTCAAATGGATGACCTGGTGGGCGAAATCAACGCCCGCGTCGAGAAGAATGAACGGACCTTTGTGACGACGCTGACCAAGAAAATGTCTGAAGATTTGACGGATTATCTGAAGGATCTGGGCATCAAGGTGGCCTATTTACACTCGGACATCAAGACCCTTGAGCGGACGGAAATCATGCGTGACTTGCGATTAGGTAAGTACGATGTCTTGGTCGGCATCAACCTGTTGCGGGAAGGTATCGATATTCCAGAAGTGTCCCTGATTGCCATCTTGGATGCCGACAAGGAAGGGTTCTTACGGAACGAACGCTCGCTGATTCAAACGATTGGGCGGGCGGCCCGGAACTCCCACGGCCACGTCATTTTGTACGCGGATAAAACGACTGATTCGATGCAGGCCGCGATGGATGAAACGGCCCGGCGACGGGAAGTTCAAATTGCTTATAACAAGAAGCACGGGATTACCCCAACCACGATTATTAAACCAATCCGGGATCTGATTGCCGTTTCCAAGAAGAACGACAATCCGGATGAAAAGGACGACTTCGTGGCCAGTGACTTTGAAGATATGACCAAGGAAGATCAAGAAAAATTAATTGTCCGGTTGGAAGACGAAATGCGTGCCGCTGCCAAGAAGTTGGACTTCGAGCAGGCTGCGTCATTGCGGGATACAATTATGGATATGAAGACCGAAATCGGTGATTAGGCGAGTGAGGAGATTTCAATTTGGCAAACGATAAGATCGTGATTCACGGGGCGCGGGCCCACAACTTAAAGGACATCGATGTGACCATTCCCAAGAATAAGTTGGTCGTGATTAGTGGCCTTTCTGGTTCGGGTAAGAGTTCCTTAGCATTTGATACGCTGTATGCAGAAGGTCAACGGCGGTACGTGGAGAGTCTATCTTCCTACGCTCGTCAGTTCTTGGGCCAAATGGACAAGCCGGACGTCGATTCGATTGACGGGTTGAGTCCAGCCATTTCCATTGACCAGAAGACCACGTCTAAGAACCCCCGGTCAACGGTGGGAACCGTGACGGAAATCAATGACTATTTGCGACTGCTCTGGGCTCGGGTGGGGACACCCATCTGTCCCAACGACGGTACGGAGATTACGAGTCAGAGTGTCGAGCAGATGGTTGATCAGGTGCTGGCCCTGCCAGAACGGACCAAAATGCAAATTCTTTCGCCCATCGTTCGGGGTAAGAAAGGCCAACACAAGAAGATTTTTGAAAAAATTCAACGCGAAGGGTTCGTGCGGGTCCGGGTCGATGGTGAGACCATGGACTTGTCCGAGGTTCCTGAATTAAATAAGAATCAGAACCACGATATTGCGATTGTGATCGACCGGGTAGTGGTCAAGCAGGGGATTCGTTCCCGCCTGTTTGATTCCTTTGAAGCCGCGCTGCGGTTAAGCGGGGGCTATGCGATTGCTGATTTGATCGACGGCGAGCCGATGATTTTTTCCGAACATTACGCTTGTCCCGTCTGTGGCTTTACGGTCGGTGAGCTGGAACCCCGGCTCTTCTCCTTTAATGCGCCATTTGGGGCTTGCCCCGACTGTGATGGGCTGGGCGTCAAGCTAGAAGTCGACTTAGATCTAGTGGTTCCTGACAAGACTAAGACGCTGCGTGAAGGGGCCTTGGAGCCTTGGAACCCCATCAGTTCCCAATATTATCCAGCATTGCTGGAACAGGCCTGTGCGGCATTTGACATCGATATGGATACGCCGTTTGAGAAGCTCTCTAAGGCGGACCAGGCATTAGTGCTCTATGGGTCTCAAGGCAAAGAGTTCCACTTCCACTACGAAAATGACTTCGGTGGCGTGCGCGACGTTGACGTCGAATTTGAAGGGGTCATCCCCAACATTGACCGGCGCTACCACGAGACGAACAGTGATTTCACCCGCGATGTCATGCGGAAATACATGACGGAACTGACTTGCCAGACCTGTCACGGGTACCGGTTGAATCGCCAAGCCTTGAGTGTCCAAATTAATCATCAACACATTGGTGCCGTCTCTGATTTGCCCGTCGAAAAGGAATTGGGCTTTTTCCAGGACCTAACTTTTGGTGAACAGGACCAAGTCATTGCCCAACCCATTTTAAAGGAAATCCGCGATCGGTTAACCTTCCTGCGTAACGTGGGATTGGATTATCTGACGTTGAGTCGTTCCGCCCGGACGTTGTCTGGTGGGGAAGCGCAGCGGATTCGGTTGGCCACGCAAATTGGGTCTAACCTGTCCGGGGTGCTCTACATTTTGGATGAACCCTCAATTGGGCTGCACCAACGGGACAACGACCGACTGATTGCGTCCTTGAAGCAGATGCGTGACCTCGGGAACACGTTAATCGTTGTTGAGCATGATGAAGATACCATGCGAGCAGCGGATTACATCGTGGACATTGGCCCAGGTGCCGGTGAAAACGGGGGGCACGTGATGGCTGCCGGCACGCCGAAGCAAGTGATGCGTTCGCGGAAATCTTTGACGGGCCAGTATTTAGCCGGTAAGAAATACATTCCGGTACCTTTAGAACGGCGGACGGGAAACGGCAAAGCCATCCGAATCACGGGTGCGGCTGCCAACAACTTGAAGGATATCACGGTTGATTTTCCTTTAGGAGAATTTGTTGTGGTCACCGGTGTTTCGGGATCGGGTAAGTCAACGTTGGTCAACACGATTTTGAAACGGGCGTTGGCCCAGAAGTTGAATAACAATTCCGAAAAGCCTGGGAAGTACAAGAGTATCGCGGGTGTCAAGAACATCGAACGCTTGGTGGACATTGACCAGAGTCCGATTGGCCGGACACCGCGGAGTAATCCCGCAACCTACACCGGTGTTTTTGACGACGTGCGGACCCTGTTTGCTCAGACCAACGATGCCAAACTGCGGGGGTACCAGAAGGGCCGTTTCAGTTTCAACACCAAGGGTGGTCGGTGTGAAGCCTGCCACGGTGATGGGATTTTGAAGATTGAAATGAACTTCTTGCCGGACGTTTACGTGCCTTGTGAGGTCTGTCATGGTACCCGGTACAACTCCGAAACCCTGGAAGTCGAATACAAGGGGAAGAACATCTCTGATGTCTTGAACATGACGGTCAGTGAGGCCCTGAAGTTCTTTGACGCCATTCCGAAGATTACCCGGAAGTTGCAGACGATTCAGGACGTTGGACTGGGCTACGTCAAATTAGGCCAACCAGCGACGACCTTGTCCGGTGGGGAAGCCCAACGGATGAAGTTGGCTTCCGAGTTGCACAAGCAACAGAACGGAAAGAACTTCTACATCCTGGATGAACCCACGACTGGGCTGCATACGGATGATATCAAACGCCTGTTGACGGTGCTCCACCGCCTAGTGGACAAGGGTAACACGGTCTTGGTCATCGAACATAACCTGGACGTCATTAAGACGGCGGATCATCTGATCGACTTAGGTCCTGAAGGTGGCGAAGCGGGTGGTAACGTGGTTGCAACGGGGACGCCGGAAGAGTTGGCAGAAGTTGCCAACAGCTATACCGGGCAGTACCTGAAGCCCGTCTTGACGCGCGATACGATTCGAACTAAAGAAGACGAAAAATAAGTAAGCAAAATGGCGTAGCGGTTGTCTGAGGATGACCGTTGGGCCATTTTTGTGCATAGTAAAGTTTGAAAGTTCAGAAGGTCTAGAAAGCCCCAGCTAAAAAGATTAGTTATAATTCACCACCTGAGGTCTGAGGGGCCTGTCTGTAGCCAAACACGTCACACCGCAAGCTGGTTTCCAACAAATACCGTTGTCTCAGGTACGGCCATCTCTGTCCTCGTTCGGTTAAGATTTTTCTACAATATGACATTGATGTGATCATCGTTGGACTGGCAACGTTTGTCAAGAATAATTGACCTTCGTCTATGTAGGCGTGAGTGAGCCAAATTTAGGCTCAGCCGTGGGATTTTCCAAGTGTTCAGCTTGGAAAATGGCGACTTTGAAACGCGGGTTAGGCGGTTCAAAGCGAGCTGGCAGACCGATTCTCAGGCTGCCAGCGTCCTGCCCACAGCGTTCCGGTCTAAATTTGGCGAACGGTAAGCCGGCAGGTTTAGACAGTGCTGCCGATATTTCGGCTTCCACTCTTTAGTGCACAACCAGCAGTCATCAAAATGTTACAGAGGGGAGTATCGTTGACTATTCACGGTTTGGACGCCCTTCTAATGCAGGTGGAACTTGTCGCCGGGCTGAAAAACCAGTACAATGGTTGAAAACCGGTCGCCACTTGGCTGGAGTTGTGAGGAGATGCAGATATGTTTAATATGAATCGATCCCGCTGGGGTTTTGACTGGGGCGAGTTCATTCTCGGCATTTTGTTTATCGTTGCCGCGTTTGGTTTAATGCGCTCACCTAAGATCGGTCTCACCGGATTAGCTATTATCTTTGCTTTTATGGCTCTGCTCAGTGGGTTGACCACGATTGCGGGCTACAAGAAACTCCACGAAGCAACCGGCTTACGGGCCAATTTTGCGTTGGTCTTTGGGGTGCTAGACATCCTGATTGCCGTGGTGTTCTTCTTTGATATGAACAGTGCCATTGTTACCCTGGGATATTTATTTGCTCTGTGGTTCATTTTTGATTCCGTTGAACGCTTACTGGTTGCTAGTCATTTGCGCAGCATTGGTGGCGTATGGTTCTGGCTGTCGGTTATTTTGGACATTGTGACCCTGATTGTGGGGATCCTGCTGTTCGTGCACCCGATTGCCGCAGCGCTGTCCTTAAACGTGTTGATTGCGGTGTTCTTCGCAGTTTTTGGCGTCAACGCCATTTGGATTGCGATTGCCCGCAGTCGGTCTTAATTTGAAAATGGGTCGGTGAAGCGTCAACGTTCACCGGCTTTTCTTTTTGCGGAAAAATGTTTACGGGTGTCTTTGAAAGGAGCAGTATACAGATGAAAATCGTGATAGTGGGTGGCGTCGCAGCCGGCATGTCAGCGGCAACCCGGTTACGCCGTTTGGATGAAAACGCTGAAATTATCGTGTTGGAGCAGGGGCCCTTCGTATCGTTCGCAACCTGTGGTTTACCGTTCTACCTCTCTGGTGAAATTGCGGCCAAGGATGATCTGCTAGTCCAGACGCCGGCGAAACTCAAACAGCGCTTTAACATCGACGTGCGGGTCAATCATCAGGTGATGGCGGTCGATCCCGTGTCACACACTGTGCAGGTCCAGCAACCCGCTGGTTTGGCGACACTGTCGTATGACCGATTGATTTTAGCGCCCGGTGCGAAGCCGGTGATGCCCGACTTGCCAGGCTTAGAGAAGGCGACCAACGTCTTTGTCCTGCACAATATTCCGGACCTGGACCAAATTATGGCCCGGCTGAGTACCACTGCCGCACGTCAGGTCACCTTGGTTGGCGGCGGTTTCATCGGCTTGGAAATGGCAGAGGCATTACGACAACGCGGCCTAGCCGTCACGATTATTGAACAGAAAGCCCACATCCTGCCGCCACTCGATGAAGAAATGGCTGCCGGTGTTGAAGCTGAACTGGTTGCCCATGATATTCGGATTATTAAAAACCACGCTGTGAAGGGTTTCCGCCAGGCCGGTCGGCTCCTCATTTTGGACGACGAAACGGAACTCAAAACGGATTTGACCCTGATGGCAGTGGGCGTTCGGCCTGCAACGGATTTTCTGGCTAGTAGTGGCGTGCAATTGGGCGACCACGGGGGAATCATCGTGGACGAGCATTATCAGACGAGCTTGCCGGACGTTTACGCCGCCGGGGATGCTATTGAGGTGACCCAGACGCTGAGTGGCCAATCTGCGCAGATTTCGCTGGCATCGCCCGCTAATCGGCAGGGGCGCCAAGTGGCGGATAACGTCGCTGGTTATCCGCGCCAGAACCGTGGCAGTATTGGGACCGCCATTGTTCGTGCATTTGGGGTGACGGCGGCGGTTACCGGCTTGAACGAGGCGGACCTGCGCAACCAGGGATTGCCGTACAAGGCCGTTCACGTGAGTGGTGATGACCATGCGTCCTATTTTCCCGGAAGCCAGACGCTGTTGTTAAAACTTCTGTTTGATCCGACTTCCGGTAAAATATACGGTGCGCAAGGCGTCGGTCCGGCTGGCGTGGACAAGCGTATTGACGTGCTAGCGACGGCCATCAAGGGACGGTTAACGGTGGCCGATTTGCCAGAACTGGAATTGTCCTATGCGCCACCGTTTGGTTCTGCGAAGGATCCCGTTAACCTGTTAGGGTACGCGGCCTTGAATGTGGTTGAAGGCATCAGTGAGAACATTCAGTGGTATGACCTCCAGGAAAACGAGGTCGCTGGCCGTCAGCTGATTGACGTTCGCAATCCAGATGAACTGGCGCAAGGCTACTTTCCAGAGTCACGAAGCTTGCCACTGGACCAGCTCCGCGACCGACTGAGCGAATTGAATCCCGAGCAGGCGTACATCGTCAGTTGTCAGAGCGGCCATCGCAGCTATGTTGCCGAGCGAATCTTGAAACAGCATGGCTTTGACGTGGTGAATCTAGACGGCGGCTTCTCGCTGTACCATACAGTGCGGCCAGACGAATTACTTTACGATTAGGCGTTGGAAGTGCAAAAGAGCCTAAAACGGCCCAGCTAACAGGAATTTGATCCACAAAGTTAGTGGTTAATGACCACCTGCGGCTGCCAGAGATTCCGGCTGCTATGGGGACCGCCTGCGGCCTGGGGAGCGGTCCTCCGGTTATGATTGTTTTTTACCATGAAAATGATGTAATCATCGCTGACCTACCAATCTCTGTCCACGATAATCGGTCACTGTCTATGTAGACGTGAGTGAGCCAAATTTGGGCTCAGCCGCGAGTTGGCAGACCGCCTCCAGGCTACCGGCGCCGTACCCACCGCGTTCCAGCCTAAATTTGGCGAACGCAGTGGGTAGGTTTAGACAACATAGCCAATATCCAGCGTTATATCCCTACAATGTAGCTTGTTACGGCGCCAAATTAAGTTTCAATCTTTAGTTCACGATTAAGCTTTTAGAAAGCGTGGCTGTTAACCGGCGACGCTTTTTGTAACCCAGAAACTGTAGACTTTAACCTTTCTTAATAGTTGCCAGCGGATGGTCCCAAACGTTGTCGGGACGGGGAAAGCATCCCTGAACGCCGACTCCTCGCGGCCAGTTTCACAATGAAAGCACGCTCGGCTTCCAAAATTGCGTCAATTCAAGAGAAACGTTAGGAAAAGACACACCCGGTGTGTTATACTGCATAAAGATTGTTTTCGAAAAGGAGCAAAGGAGAGCCATGACAGAAGATATTCGGCTGGTGATTATCACCGGAATGAGTGGTGCCGGGAAGACCGTTGCCATGCAAAGCTTTGAAGATTTAGGCTACTTTTGTATTGATAATATGCCGCCTTCGCTGCTACCAAAATTTTGGGATCTGGTGCGCGAGTCGGGCAAATTGTCCAAGATTGCCCTGGTCATTGACCTCCGTTCGCGCGCCTTCTACGATGAAATCGTCCGGATGCTCAATGACGTTGCGGTTCACGGCACGATGAACGCCCAGGTGTTGTTCCTGGATGCGTCCGATGAGGAACTGGTTTCCCGCTACAAGGAAACCCGCCGTTCCCACCCCTTGGCCCGTAACGGCCGGGTCATGGAAGGCATCCAGCGTGAACGGACCCTACTGGCACCGATTCGTCAGGCCGCGCAATTGGTCATTGATACCACGAAATTAAGTCCGCGTAAATTGCGGGAAGAAATTTTCCATAACTATGAAACGGAATCGACCCACACCTTTCACATTGAGATTATGTCGTTTGGCTTCAAATACGGCTTGCCGATTGATGCAGACATTGTGATGGACGTGCGTTTCCTACCGAATCCGTATTACTTACCAGAATTGCGGGAACAAACTGGCCTGGATCAGCCCGTTTACGACTACGTGATGAGTCAACCGCAGACGGAAGACTTTTACGAACGCTTTTTGGGGCTTTTGACAGCGATTGTGCCGGGCTACAAGCAAGAGGGCAAGTCCAGCCTGACGATTGCGATTGGCTGCACTGGTGGTCAACATCGTTCGGTTGCCTTAACGCAACGTATTGGAAAGGCGCTCGGGGATAGATACCCCGTGCACGTCACCCACCGGGATATTAATAAACGAAAGGAGTCCGCTAATCGATCATGAGAGAGCTAATGAACAGCCGCCGGCCCAAGATTGTGGTTATTGGCGGGGGCACGGGGCTACCAGTCATCCTGCGTAACTTACGCGATCAGGATGTGGACATTACCGCGGTAGTCACCGTTGCTGATGACGGGGGGTCCTCCGGTATCATTCGGCATTACGTAAACGTTGTGCCGCCTGGAGATATTCGTAACGTTATGGTGGCGTTAGCGGAAGTCCCAGGAATTTACAAAGAACTTTTTCAGTACCGGTTTGAAACGACGGATGATTTTTTCGCTGGCCACGCTATTGGCAACTTAATCATCGCCGCCTTGTCGGAAATGAAGGGCGGTATTTTTGATGCCGTTCAGGAGTTGTCGCAGTTAATGCGGGTCAACGGGCACATTTATCCGGCGGCTAATGAACCCCTGGAGCTACACGCGCAGTTCGCCGATGGCAGTACGCTGAGTGGTGAGTCGGAAATTACGGCAGCCCACAAGCTGATCAAGCGGGTGTGGGTCGAAACCAGTGACCATCATCAGCAACCGCAAGCCGTTCAACCCGTGATTGACGCCATCATGAACGCCGACCAGATTGTCTTGGGACCCGGGAGCTTATTTACCAGCATCCTGCCCAATTTGATGATCAAGAGCGTGGGGGATGCCGTTCGGGAAAGTTCTGCCGAGGTCGTCTATATTTGCAATATCATGACGCAAAAGGGCGAAACGGAAAACTTTACCGATGCCGATCATGTGCGGGTCTTGAATGAACATTTGAAAGCTAACTTTATTGATACCGTCTTGGTCAACACCCGCAAGGTGCCTGACCAATACATCGATTACCAGCGTTGGGACGAAATGTCTCAGCCCGTTCGGCATGACTTTCAGGGACTCCGTGATCAGGGGTGCCGAGTCATTTCGACCGACTTTTTACAATTACGCGATAACGGGGCGTTTCATAACGGGCAAGAGGTCGTACATGAACTCTTGAACCTCAGTGGTCAGCCGCGTTATCGAACGAAACGGAGGCCTTAACGGTGTCGTACGCCAGTGAAGTCAAGAAAGAATTAACCACCCTGGAGGTTCACCGGGAAAACGCGAAAGCCGAATTGGTTGCGTTGATCCGGATGAACGGTGCCCTAGGGCTAGCGAACCACCATTTCGTCTTGAACGTGCAGACGGAAAACCCGGCAATTGCCCGGCGCATGTATCAGTTACTCAAACAGTTCTATGACTTAGAGAGTGAACTGCTGGTCCGGCGGAAGATGAAATTAAAGAAAAATAACCTGTACATTGTGCGGGTCAAGACCGGCGTCACGGAAGTCTTGTCCGACTTAGGTATTTTTGACGGGATGCAACTCCTGGAGTCCGTTCCCGATGATATTTTAAACGATGACATGCGGGTGCGTTCTTACCTGCGCGGCGCCTTTTTGGCCGGTGGCTCCGTGAATAATCCCGAAACCAGCCGGTATCATTTGGAAATCTACTCACTATACGAGGAACATAACCAGATGATTGCGGAAATGATGAACCGCTACGACCTGAATGCACGGACCATCGTGCGGCGGAGTGGCTACATCACGTACCTGAAGGGTGCCGAAAAGATTGCCGATTTCTTATCGTTAATTGGCGCGACGACGGCCATGTTGCGGTTTGAAGATGTCCGAATCATGCGGGACATGCGGAATTCGGTCAATCGCCTGGTCAACTGTGAGAACGCCAACATGGACAAGGTGGCCAACGCCTCGACTCGCCAACTCGACAATATTCAGTTTATTCAAGCAACGGTTGGCTTAGGCCAGTTGCCAATCAAACTGCGTGAGGTGGCTGAAGCCCGGATGGCTCACCAAGAAGTCAGCTTGAAAGAGTTGGGTGACCTGGTACCTGGTGGCCCGATTTCCAAGTCGGGGATCAATCACCGCTTGCGGAAGATTAACGATTACGCGAAACATTTGCGTGAAGAAGCTACGGCTTAAATTTTATTGTGACCAGCGACGTCCTTACGGGGAGGTAGCTGGTTTTTATTTGGTCGCTAAAGGTATTGGCGACATTGTTTAGACCTGCCGGCTTACCGTTCGCCAAATTTAGGCCGGAACGCTGTGGGAAGGACGCCAGTAGCCTGTGAAGCGGTCTACCAGCTCGCTTTGAACCGCACGATCCGTGTTTCAAAGTCGCCATTTTCCAAGAAGACCACATGGAAAATCCCACGGCTGAGCCTAAATTTGGCTCATTCACGCCTACATTGCGCAGGTCAATAACTAAACGTTGAATGGCGACCACAATAGCCTGTTGCTCTGGCACACTAGCAGACAATTTTTACATTTGAAGCCGTTGTAACATGGTTCATCTGATGCCGGCGTCACAACCTTCTTTTACAGGGTAGTAACCAGAATTACCGTCATGGTTGTACCAGGGGGAAAGCGAAGTGAACGCAAAAAACAGACTAACCTTAGTGGTGAGAAATGATTCGACGGAATCTTTCCTCACCACTTTCGTTTTGGCGTAAAGTGGTAGTGAAGTTGATATGTCGTGGCTTTTTTTGGCGCTAGACGTCGTTTAAAAAAATGGCAACTTCACCGCACCATCAGAGAATCTGTTCGTAGTCTGTTGGCCTAAAGGTCGGGTATTGAAAATTAGAATGATGGTGCATTCACGTAAAAAAGCCTAAAGGATGGTGTTCGTAATGGCAATTGTATTCGGTATCGATGTCAGCAAAGCTAATTCAAGCGTCGCCGTAATTAACGACGACACCACCGTGTGGCAGTCGGTGATCAAAAATGATTGGTTTGGTTTTCAAGAACTCTTTAAACATTTGCAGGATTACCGCAATCCGCAGATTGTCTTTGAAGCCACTGGCGTGTACTCACAGCGCCTCAAACGCTTCTTGGATGAAAAACACTATCGGTATACCCAACTCAATCCATTGGCCGCAAAAAAGCAATTAGATGGTTTGCGCACTCGCAAGACTGATAAGAACGATGCGCTCCATTTGGCACAAACGCAATTGATTTTCAAGCGACGGCTGACTTACTGCCAGGATCCAATTTACCGTGATTTACTGAATTTAAGTCGTTTCTACACGGAAATCAACTCAGACCTAGTGCGCATGAAAAACCGGCTACACCGTAGCTTACAGCTAAGTTTTCCAGAAGTAGAAACCGTTCTGGGAAAGCCAACGGGAAAATTCTATTGGGATATTGTTCAAGCCTACCCACATCCTGACTGCTTACTTGAACTGACGCCAGAAATTGTCAGTGGTCAGTTACTTGAGTTCAACGACCACATCTCTAAACCCAAAGTAAAAGCCACAGCGATTAAGCTCTTGAAACTCGGTCAAGGCTCCTATCCAGGCGATGCCGGTAACTCTCCAGTAGTTGTGCAAACCCAATATAATGCTAGCCAGGTAGCTAAGCTTTCGGCGCTCAAAGATCAGATTATCAAGCAGATGATCCAATTGGCAAAACCCTTACCGGAATTCAAAATTCTTTTGAGTATCCCAGGGTTTGCCGAGAAGACAGTAGTTCGCTTGATTGGCGAACTT
>NZ_RHNN01000018.1 GCF_003946245.1 Levilactobacillus cerevisiae | reverse complement strand
CTCAAAAAAAATTGCCTAATCTCAAAGGATTAGACAATTTTATAAATGGAATTACCAACAACAGTTGACATAGAACCGAGTAAACGTGAAACGGTGGGACGAACTGTCTGACCGTTTTTTTGGCGATTTGTTAAAGCAATTGACTTTCTGCTGGCGAGACCGTATTATAAGACTATTAATAGGTGAGTGAATGCTCACCACATATTTAACCGGAAAGTTTAGAATGGAGGGGTCCACGTGGCTCAGGAAACAAACATGCAAGCGGCCTTTGAAAACGTCATGGCGGCGAGCGGCAATATCCCACCCAAGCAAAAACTGGTGTTGGCAGCGAGTCTCGAGCTATTTGCCGAACAGGGATTTGCGAATACCACGACCAAGGAAATCGCCAGCCGGGCGGGGGTGGCTGAAGGCACGGTTTACAAGCGGTATAAAACCAAAGATGCCCTATTGGCGGCGGTTCTGGCACCCTATGTGACGGAAGTTGTGCCCGCCTTCGTGCAAGACTTCGCGAAACAGGTCGTGAATCAGCCGTACATGACGCTCCACGAAATGTTGACCACGGTCGTGACGGACCGGATTGCCTTTATTAAAGGAAACCGGGCCGTCCTGCAGGTCTTGATCACGGAAATTTTGGTCAGAAGTGACCTCCGTAAGCAACTGACACCCCGGGTACTGCCCCTCCTTCAAAAGAATCTGTACGCGGTATTGGACCGGCTCAAGGCCAACGCCGAATTGGTTGATTGGCCTAACGATCGAATCGCCCAGTTCATGATAGGCACCATGATCACGGAACTGGCGCGTAGTATTTTTACGGATGAAGATCTTGACCAGGCAGGGCCTGTGTTGCTGGCGTTTTTGGAAAAGGGCTTGGCACCAAAGTAAAACGAAACACGTAATATTCGCTCGCATGCTATCGAGGGCGAATTTTTTTGATCCCAAATATAATTGCCTTTCAGCCAGGAAAGCGCTAGAATGAGTCTATGTTAATTATGAGATTTCCATGAGACCTCTCATGGAGGCCCAGCGAAAGGAGTTCGTTCTATGCCAGATACCAAGACTAACCATAAATTAACCGCTGCCGAGACGGCGGATTTACGTGCTGATTTACAAAAACAACCTGCTCACGATGTTGTGAGCCGCGCTGTTATTAAAAATGGGGTGCTTGCCGCCTCGGAGGATCCGCAAGCGACCGTTCGTTTGAACCGGACGTTCTCCGTGGAGTTACCAACCGGCAAAGTTTCCAATCAAAAGCATTCCGGCCGTTGCTGGCTATTTGCCACGTTGAATACGATTCGCCATCAATTTGCGGCGAAATACAACGTGAAGGACTTTGAGCTCTCCCAGAATTACCTGTTCTTCTGGGATCGAGTGGAACGGGCCAACATGTTCTACGACAACATTTTACGTACGGCAGACCAGCCGCTCGATGACCGCGAAGTGGCCTTTTACCTGGGTCATCCCGACAGTGACGGGGGCCAGTGGGCCATGGGAGCCGCCCTTGTGCAAAAGTACGGGGTCGTGCCAGTCAGTGCCATGCCGGAATCATTTAACAGCAACGATACGACCGGTATTGGGGCCGCTTTGAATTTGAAATTGCGCAAGGATGCGTTAGCGTTGCGGCAATTGGTCGCTGACGGCGCCGATGAGGAAGCCATTGCGACGACGCGGGCCCAAGCCTTGAAGGAAGTCTACCGGATGGCGGCCTATGCCTTCGGCGAACCGCCAACCACCTTTGACCTGGAGTTCAAGGACGACAAGGACCAGATCCACCGCGCTGCAGGGTTAACGCCACAAGACTTTTTCAACGATTACTTTGACGTCGATCTCGATGACTACGTGGTCATTGCCAACTCGCCAGATAAGCCTTTCGACCAGCATTACAGCCTGCCGAGCCAGGACAATATCGTGGGTGGCAAGCACATCAGCTTTATCAATTTACCGTTGGCGGACATGAAAAAGGCTGCCATCGCCCAACTCCAGAGTGGCGAGGCGGTATGGTTTGGCAATGATGTCTTGCAACAAATGAGCCGCGAACGTGGCTTCCTCGACAGTCACCTGTTCCAAGTCAGCGATTTATTTGGCGTCGACCTGAGTTTGACCAAGGCCCAACGCTTAGCCACGGGTGAGGCCGAAGTGTCCCACGCCATGACGCTGACCGGGGTCAACTTGGTTGATGACCAATCGACTCGTTGGAAAGTGGAAAACAGTTGGGGCGAAAAGAACGGTGAGAAGGGCTACTTTGTGATGACCGACGACTGGCTAGACGATTTCGTCTACGAAGTGGTCGTGCACAAGAAGTACCTGACACCGGAGCAACAAGCTGTCTTGGCCACTGCACCACAGGCCTTGGCTCCTTGGGATTCATTAGCATAGTATAAGCAATCAGTCGTGCACGTTGGCGGCTGATTTTTTATTGACTGGCAAAGGGGGCCGGGAATGTTTCATGTGAAACATTCCCGGTATTAGGCAAGACGCTAAAATTCTTAAAATTAGTCGTTAACACTGGTAATCTGCGCGAGCATACGCGTAAAATAAAAGGGATGTTGGCAAGAAAAACTGATGAGGTGATCTGATGCACAACTTTTTATTCGATTTTGATAGTACGTTGGCGGATACGCGCGATGTTGCCGTCCTGGCAACACAGAAGGCCTATGAAATTAAGGGCCTGGCCATTCCCAGCCGCGAAGCAGTCGTGAGTTACATGGGCGTGCCCATTGA
This sequence comes from Levilactobacillus cerevisiae, assembly GCF_003946245.1. Lineage (GTDB taxonomy): Bacteria > Bacillota > Bacilli > Lactobacillales > Lactobacillaceae > Levilactobacillus > Levilactobacillus cerevisiae. Next base: position 73,523 of record NZ_RHNN01000018.1, on the reverse strand, counting down.
AGTTTCCTTTGCGAAAATGGCCACGGAATCTTTGAGCGATGCGGCGCTAGAAGATCTGTACACGGTTTTTCGCGAGCAGTATCATGAAGCCGAGAAGTTAGGGATTACCTTGTTTGATGGGATGGCGGAAACGTTGGCCACGTTAAAGGATCGCGGTGACCATTTGTACGTGGTCTCCAGCAAGCATTCGGTGCCATTGCAACGGAATCTGGAGCAGATTGGCCTGGGAAAGACGTTTGAGGCCATTAGCGGTTCCGACACGGTTGCCCACTATAAGCCAGCGCCGGATGGCATCTTGAGCCTGCTGGATCGTTTTGACTTAACGGCCAACCAGAGTGTCATGATTGGCGATGCCAAGTACGACATGCAGATGGGTAACAATGCGGGTGTCGCCACGGCTGCGGCCATGTGGGGCGCGGCTGATCCGGCTTCGGTGAAAGCCGAAAAGCCGACGTACGTGTTAAGTACTCCGGCGGAATTATTGACAATTTAGTTAGTGAAATTTGTTTAGTTAGTGTTGTGAGGGCCTTGGTGCGGTTGTGTGCTGGGGCCTTTTTCTTGTGGGGTGGGGTTGGGCGTGCTTTGGGAGATAATGGCTTTGAATCGTGATTTACTGGGCGGGCTCATGTGCTTGTCTGCTAGTTCTGAAGGGGGATATTAGCTTGGTGAGTGGGCCCACCTTTGATGGTCGATGGTGTTAGGTCGTTTGACTGGGTTCGCAAAGTTATATTCAGAAATTGGCGGCTCGCTCCGCACTCTACAAAAAAACCGTCCCTGGTTAGAGGACGGTCATACCACTCACTTGGTTGGGGCGAGCGGCTCATTTTATTTGGTGAATAAAATGAAAAAAGGTTGGTTAATAGGTTTTTATTGGTATGCTTGTATCCTAACGGGTAATTGTGAAGAAATTGTGAAGAATATTTACGAATTAATAATGTGATTGATTAGAATTAGCTAAACACTTATGAAAAGGGGGTGCTTCCGGATTAAAAAGGGGATTGGATTACTTTTTTCTAATGGTTTACAGGTTGATTTAGTGTGATTTTAGAAAAATCAGATGGCATATTTATGGATTTCTCAGTTATGTTAATCAATACAATTAGTTTTATATTATGTTACGTTTGCATAAAATTTTGCTAAGAACGCTAAAAAATCAGTTCCAGCCGCTTGGCCAGAACTGATTTCCGTTTCAGCTTGAATTTAACCCATGTGGTGATGGCCGTGGCCCATGTGATGGGGTTCATCGGCGAGTAATTGGGGCTTGCCACCGGGATGATGGTGACAGTGACCGCCCTTGCCGCCGTGGCAGTGGCCGTGTTGGCAGCCGCCACCGAGCTGGAGTTGCTTGGTGTGTTCCCGTTCGATTTGGAGTTGTTTCTTGAGTTGCCGATTCTTCCAGAAACCGTGTAACATGGTGGTTACGGGGATGATTTCTAATGAAATGACCACGGGAATCAACCAGGGATTCTCTTCAACCATGGCACTAAAGCGTTCGCGGTGTTCCTTGAATTCTGCAGGGTCAACGTTGTCGACGATAAACTTGTGTTTTAACATCAATCATCACACTCCTTTGCCCTATCATACCCCAAAGAGAAAGCGCTGTCAGCCAGACTGTGTGTTTCACGTGAAACGTTAGCGGCGGTTGCGCCAAACACTGATGAGGTGAAGAATGCCCACGAGCACGGCGAAACCTAAAACGACCGTTTCCAGTAGGACGATTGCGCTGAGATGGCGATGCTGCTGGTAGAGCAAGACGCCGCCAATGACGACGACACCACCCAGACCGGGAATTAATTTTTTCATCTAAGTTCCTCCATCAAAAAAACGAGACCGCTTCACGCAGCCTCGTTCAATGACACGTTTATTCGGTGACTTTGACCAGCACAGCCTGGGTCACGTCATTGTCGACGTCCCGGGAAATGTGGTAGCCGGCAACCTTCAGTTTCGAAGCGGTGTTCTTACCAGTGACGGTCTTCTTCACCGTGAAGGTCTGAGTCATTGGAATGTCGGACAACTTGCCCTTGAATTTAATGACGGTATCCGACCCCTTTGTCGTAAAGGTGGTGTTCAGCGTGCCAATTTTGCTTAAGCCGTTGTCTTTTTGTGCGGCGTTATAAGTCTTGTAATACTTATTCACGTTGTAGACGGTAGCCTTGCCGTTAGAATCGAAACGGTAGGCTTCCAGGCCAGAATTACTCTTGGCGTTGATCGAGCCGTTGACATACCAAAGTTGCTGGTTCGCCGTCAGCGTGGATTTTACGTCAGCCTTTTTCGTCGTCTTGTTCTTGAAACTTGCTTGTTGGTTGCTCCCCGACTTACTGCTAGAGCTACTGCAGCCGGCCAAGCCAATGGCAAAGACAGCCAAGAGGCTCAGTGCGGCGGCAATTGTACGGGATTTTTTCATGATCTCAATCACCTCATCGCAAATGATAACAGTTTTGTGTTGTTCACACAAACCGCCTACTTCTTTCTACAGACAGTATAGCATGGTCGTTAACCGTAAATGGTCTCAAGTCAGTTAAAAAAGTGTTAAGTTGCGGTAACAGCCGGTCACATTTAGTTATTAATTACAAATTAATGGTTATTAATAACTAAAAAGGCAAGACAAACGTATGTTCTTTTGGTAAACTAGACGTAAGACATTTGAGAGATGAGGGAAAGAGAATGAGTAAACGTTATCGGGGCCGTCGCCGGGGTGGACGGGTGTCCATTTACACGGCAATCGCTGTTATTTTAATTGGGGCCGTGGGCGCGCTGAGTAGTCAGGGCAACCCAACGGCGCGCAAGATCACCAACTTAGCCACCAGTCTCGTGGGCAGTTCCAGTGGGAGCCAGTCAACCACGAGCACGTCAGCGTCGACGCCCAAGCAATCGGTGGCGACCAAGGCATTGGCGGATCAGAAATATACCGACACGCAGATTGTGGCGGTCAATCACAATAAGCCGACATTTACCACGGCCGAACTGTCGACTAAGAAGGGTGCTTGGGCCACGTATGGCGAGTTAGACACGTTGAACCGGGTGACCACGGCTAATGCGTTACTGAGCAAGAGTACGATGCCCACGGCTAAACGGGAACCGCTCAACGTCAGTCCAACCGGCTGGAAGAACAAGGAATATACGGTCAACGGCAAGAAAGGGTACTTGTACAACCGCAGTCATTTAATCGGCTATCAATTGACCGGGCAAAATAATAATTTGAAGAACTTGATGACCGGGACGCGTTCACTGAATGATCCGGGGATGACGGCCTACGAGAATCCGGTGGCGAGCTACCTGAAGAGCCATCCCAGCGATTACGTGCGCTACCAGGTTCAGCCAGTGTTCCGGGGCAACGAACTGGTCGCGCGTGGCGTGCACATGCAAGCCAAGTCCGTGAACAATACCGGCATTTCTTACAACGTCTACATTTTTAATATTCAAGCGGGCGTGAAAATTAACTATAGTACCGGGACCAGCCAGTATGGCGATCCGGCCAGCAGTTTTTAAGTTGGGGACAAAAAATAGGGCGTAGACAGGTCGTGATTGTCTACGTCTTATTTAGTATCCTAATTCGCCAACAGTTTCATTGTCACCGCGACCACGAAAAAGCCGATGGCCAGGACAATCACAACGTTCCGTAAAACCCAAGCCACGTGTAGCACTGTTGAATCGTGGTTTTTCTCAAGAAAGCTGCCCAGCCAGACAGTCTGAAGCAACATCATGAGTAGATAGCTGGTGAGTTGATCCATAAAAGAAAATTCCAGAAAAATAAACGGTAGCGCAATGATGCAAAAGACCATGAATAGGTCGTAGGATATAACGAATCCAATTTTATGCAAGTTGGTCCCTCCCCTAAAATGAACCCCTGAACCATGGTTAAGTGTAACAAACATTTCGGGAGGAAGGCAAACGGTCTCAAAGCCTGACGAACACCCAGTCACTACCGCATCACGCCATAACCCAGGATGACCATTTCCGCCATACCAATTTCTCGGTACAACTCGTTGAAGAGGTCCTCGTTCAGGACATGATTCTCCTCATACTGTTGCAGTAAATAGACCCGTTCTGCTTGGAAAATATTGCGGTAAACAACCATCAATTCCCGTAACTGATCTGGCGTGTATTCCGGGTGTTGGACCATGCGGCGCCACTCTGCCCAAAATTGGGGAACGGTCGTATGGCCATTTTGGGAACGCAGGTCAAAGGTGACGGCGTCCTTAGATTCCTGAGAAATGGGCATCGCCCACAACGTTTGCACGCCGACTTCAATCATTTGTTCCCGAACAGTCGCCAGCCGATTTGCGCCGTCGACGTCCACCTGGACCTTGGGCAAGAGCCACCGGAAAATGATGGTGGGGACGACCAAACTTAAAATGATCAGCAAGCTTTCCGACATCAAGACTAAGTTGAAGTCAGCCGTTTTGACCTGCGTTTCCGCCACGGTAAAGGCCAAGGCAAACGTGACGGCACCGTGAATGCCGCCTAAGGCAAAAATCCAGGACTCACGATTCGAAATATGGTGAACCAGCCGGATGTACACGTAGCGGGCCAGTAGGTTAGCGAGGTATAAGATAATGCCAATCGCGACCCAGACCAAGGAACCGTTGTATGACACGGATTGATCCAAGGTGGTCCGCAAGATCATAATCCCCAGGACGACGAAAACAATACTGTTCAGCACGTCACTGAGTAGCCCGACCAATGCATAGAGATCGTTGGCCCACTGGGGATTGGCGAGCGCGCTCCGCTCTCCTTCAGCGTTATGCACCAGTCCAGCAAAGACGACGGCGATGATGCCGGACACGCCGATGGCTTCCGCGCCAAAGTACAGCACGAACGGGGTCATCAGGTAAATGACCTTCAGCGGCGTCCCGTTATTATATGTATTATTAATAAAATTAACCTTCGAGCGCAGCATCAATTGCCGCACATACACAATGGCGCCGCTGATAAGGCCCCCAAAGACGATCCCGCCGCCAGCCGAGTAGACGAAGTCACCCAGCGTTTGCGAATAGTTCACATAGCCGTTGACGTACCAGAGGATGGCCATGTTCAACAGGATAATCCCGGAGGCGTCGTTAAATAGCGACTCCAATTTGAGGCCAATCCCCTCACGCGTTGGCAATTCACGGCCCATCGTGACCGATTCAGTTGCCGTGGCGTCGGTGGGCGTGCTGATGGCCGCCAGGATGAAGGCCAGCGGTAAGCCGACGTTGGTTAGAAAATGCGTACCTAACCCAGCGACAACGGCGCAGAGCACCACCATGCCGACGGTCAAGCTAATAATTTCACGAACGTGGCGGCCAACTAGATTTAGCCGCGTGTTCTGGCCCTCGAAATAGAGCAAGGGCGCAACGATTAAACCAATGAAGATATCTGAATCAAACCGCGCGACTAAGCCGTTCAGTATCGGCACCAACGCGATGATGGCGCCCAGCAACATGCTCACGTAATTGACCGACAAGCGCGGCAGCCAGCGCCGATTGATCACAATGCTGAGCATCGCTGCGATAACCAGCACACCAGTTGAAATCAGGAATGTCATTTGAACTCACACCTTTTTTAAGTTATGTCCTAACTGTTGATTATTATGGATTTGCTGAAGCATGTAAAGTAAAAATACTTTCGGTTGTGACCGCTATCCGAAGCGTAGCCGGCAGCTCCCAGGTTAATTTAGCCCTCAGGGTACCCCAAAGAGCCTTGCCAGTAATCAGCCGGCAAGGCGGCCAACGGGTGTGAACGCGATCCATCAATGCCGGTTCATATAGCGATAAATACTGTATAAAACGATGGCCGCCAGCAGGATAATGCCGATGGTCGGGTTGTCGCGGAAAATCCAATGGAGCACGCGGAACGGGCTGGTCCCGTGCAAGCCGCCAATGAGGGTGGTTAGGTGAGTAAACATGAAAACGCCTCCTGTTAAAATTAGGGTCAATTGGTCCGAGAAAATTAAGAAAAACTAAAGACTTTCCGCTGATTTAGCGTATGATGAAAATCATAGAGAGTTTGAGGAGGGGGATACCCGTGAACGTGAATTATATGCTCATTCTGGAAATCATCGTGGTGGTCAACTCGGCGTTGGCTTTCGTGACGGTTTTCCGGGAAAAACGCGATATTGCCGCGACGTGGGCTTGGATGCTAGTACTCGTACTGCTGCCCGTCGTCGGGTTCATCGCCTACGCCTTCATTGGCCGAAAATTGCCGAAGGGCCGGATGTTTCGACTGCAGCGCCAGGTGGCTGTTCAGTTAGAAGAGCGGCTCAACCAGCAGCGTGAAGAAATCGGCGACGAAATTATGCCGGCCGACCAAATTAGCCACTCGGTAATCAACATGGTAAATATGTTTATGGAAACGGATCACGCATTTTTAGCCCGGAAAAACCGGGTGCGGGTGATTACGGATGGCCACGACCTGTTCCATTTGATGATGGAAGATATCGAGCGGGCCCACTCCAGTATTCATATTGAATTTTACACCTTTTATAACGATAAGATTGGAAATGACATCCTGGATCTGCTGGTGAAAAAAGCGCGGGCTGGGGTGGAAGTCCGGGTCATTTACGATCCCTGGGGTTCGATGGGGACTTGGAAACGGTTTTTCAAGCCACTAATTGACGTTGGTGGCCACGTGGAGGCCTTCCTGGGCACGCGTTCGGCCGTGATTGACTTTCGGCTGAACTTCCGTGATCACCGAAAAATCGTGACGGTCGATGGCCAAGTCGGCTACGTCGGCGGCTTTAACATTGGCGATCAGTACCTGGGTCGCAAGGAAAAATTCGGATACTGGCGCGACACTCATCTACGCATCGTGGGCTCCGGGGTCTTCTCCCTGCAGGCGCGCTTCATGCTGGACTGGAATGCCACTGACCGCGACCATCCTTTCAGGGACGACCGCATCGAGCACAAATACTTCCCACTGACCAAGGTCAAGGGGGAGACCAGCCTGCAGATTGTGTCCAGCGGGCCAGACTCCGACCTGCAGCAGATTAAAATGGGTTACATGCGCCTGATTCAGACCGCCGAAAAGCGCCTGTGGATCCAGACGCCGTACCTGATTCCAGACGATAGCGTCTTGGACTCGTTGCGGATTGCGGCCATGGCGGGCGTTGACGTGCGAATCATGATTCCAGACAAGCCGGACCACGCCTTCGTGTACCGGGCAACGCAATACTATGCCCGGCAGTTGGCGGATGACGGCGTGAAAATTTACTTCTACCACAACGGTTTCATTCACGCCAAGACGATGGTCGTGGATGGCCGCATTGCCTCCGTCGGGTCGGCCAACATGGATTACCGGAGCTTCAAGCTAAACTTCGAAATCAACGCGTTCATTTACGACCCAGCGGTTGCCAAGCAACTGGAGGAAATCTATGAGGCGGACATGCGTCACAGTGAGCTGATCACGCCGGAAAAATTCAAGCAGCAGTCACTGTACTTGCGGTTCAAGCAGACGGCTTCGCGGTTGTTGTCACCGATTTTGTGAGAGTATCTGCAGTGTTTAAAAGAAATTAGCTAAAGCTAATAATTAATAATATAAGATAAGAAAATCATATTCTTGATACTCTTTAATTAAAGTGTAGTCGTTATGAGCCAATTAACGAGTACGCTTTTTTTATGACTAAAGAAAGTAGGCAGGCTCCCAGGCACTCATCCACAGTGTTCTAAGCCACCTTGACCTAGCTAGAGGCGATGACAGCAAAATTCCTCATCACTGGGCTAAAGGTCAAAACGAGTTGGTTGCTTTCGACAACTAAACCGTTATAATGATGATGGATAGTAAACCGCTTTCATTTTTCAGGGATTAAGCATTAGCGAAAGGGGGAACTGGAGATGAAGCCATTCGTACCCATTCCAGTTGTCGATTCGAGCCTGTACCTTTTTGGTGGCCATCAAAGAACCGTGCCCGGTGGCTGGCAATTTTTCGAGCAAAAACATCAAGCGTTTGAACTGATGTGCGTGGTGGACGGTCGCCAGACGACGGAGATCAAGAACTTGGGAACGTATGATTACGGGGCGGGGGATGTCATGATTATCTCCCCGGGGACCCTGCACACCAACAAAAATTCCAGTGAAGATGCCGAAATGACCTATATTTGTTTTCACTTCAGCATCGAGAGCCTGGAGTTGAAGTCTGAAATGTTGAGTAACGTGGTCAACGCAGTCATCCCCGCCAATCAAGCGATTGCCCAGGCGGCGATGACTGCGGCAACGGCCATTGTTGCGGCGAGCGCGGATCGGACCCTCAACAAGGAGCAGGCCAACCTCAAGATTCAGATTGCCGTACTGGAATTCTTCTTTGCCATCGCCGCGCACCTGCAGGATACAACGGCCAAGAAGGCAGCCGCCTACAGCGAAAGCGAAGCCAAGACGAGCCGGATGATTGCCTCACTGATCAAGAAGAACATCTCTAAGAAAGAGGTGCCCGCCTTTTCGTTCGCCACAATTTGCCAGCAGGTTGGCGTCAGTAGCGGTTACGGCCACCGGACCTTTAAGAAGGTTTACGGGGTAACGCCGCTCCACTACATTGAGAATCAAAAATACAATAAAGCCAAACGCCTACTGGGGTCGCCGAACTATTCGATTGAGGATATCGCCTACCTAATGGGTGCCAGTAGTGTGTCCAATTTTAGCAAGCAGTTCAAGAAGTGGTCGGGCATCACACCCAGCCGTTACCAGCGCCAGCTGAAGCAGAAACGGCGGGTACGGACGGTTAAGGAAAGTGGCTATTTTGAATAGTTTTGGTTAGAAAAAGATAAATCACCCCGTCAAACACTGATTTGACGGGGTTTTGTTTCGCCTTCAGGGTCAGGATTTAACTAGAAACAGTCACGAAAGAAGGTGGCCAGCACTTGTGAAAGCGGATACAATTCAACCTGTAAGTTAGCTAACTGAAGAAATAGATGGCGCGTTGGCCAACGTGGCCATCATCGAATGATTGTTATTGGTCACAAGCACATACTTCCCAATTTGAAAGGGGTTCTCACACATGGCCTCAAATACACAGGCTACTGCCGAAGAGACTCAAGCTCCAGATGAATTCGCCAAGCTTTCCTGGCGCGAACGAATCAGTTATGGTGCCGGTGATCTCGCGCAAAACTTAATTTTTGGTACAGTTGGTTCCATGCTCTTATTCTATCTAACCACGGTTTACGGAATCTCCGCCGCAGTCGGCGCAACGATCTTCTTGGTTGTCCGCTGGGTCAACGTTTTCTGGGATCCATGGGTGGGGGCTTTCGTCGATAAGCACAATTTCAAACGAGGCAAGTATCGGCCTTACCTGATCTACGGTGGGATTCCACTGACAATCATGGCCGCCTTACTGTTCTTGCCAATCGATGCTGTTCGGGGCAACGTCTTCTACGCCTTCATCGCGTACCTGGCAACGGCCTTGATCTACTCGTTTGTGAAAATCCCTTATGGTGCCTTGAACGCTTCCCTGACGCGGGACAACGATGAAATCTCAACGTTGACGACCGTCCGGATGACGGAAGCAAACATTGGTAACTTATTGGTTTACACTTTCCTGCCATTATTTGTTCAAATGGCTTCACCAAATCCACAATCCAAGGATATCGGGTTCTTCGGTATTCACATGAACTTAGGGGATTACACCTCGCCTAAGGCCGGTGGCGCCTACTTCATGGTCATGGCCATCTACATGGTTATTGGATTCGTGATGTTAACTGCGACTTACTTTGGCATCAAGGAACGGGTTCTGCCAACCAAGGAAGAATCCGATTCCGTTAAGTACTCTGACCTTTGGACTGAATTCAAACAAAACAAGCCACTCCAAATCTTGGGGTTGTTCTTCCTGATTGGCTTTACCTTCATGTTCTTCGGGAACACCGTATGGCCTTTTTACATGCAATACAACATTGGTCATTCCGAATGGATGGCTTCCATCAACTTGATTGGGTCAATTCCAGGGATCTTCCTGGTCTTCCTGTGGCCAATCGTGCGGAAGAAGATTGGGAAACGCCAATTCTTCTACGCCTTCCTGGCACTGTTTATCATTGGGACGTTAATTCTGTGGGTATGGTCCTTCCCAGCCTTCAAGAACAGCGTTGCTCTGGGTTACACCGGTCGTTTCCTGATGCAATGGGGGATTACCGCCGCCACTGGTTACATGTGGTCATTGGTTCCAGAAGTTGTTTCTTACGGGGAATACACCTCTAAGAAGCGGGTTGCCGGGATCATCAACGCCATCATGGGTCTGTTCTTCAAGATTGGGTTGGCCTTAGGGGGAATCATTCCTGGGTACATCAACGCCTTCTTCAAATTTGACGGCACCAAGACGACGCAAAGTGCTGGCGCCATGATGGGGATTCAGTGGTCAATGATTTGGTTACCAATCATCTTGGCTGTTGTTGCCATGTTCATCATGAGTCGTTACACCTTGACCGATGATGAAGTGAACAAGATGAACGAAGAATTAACGGCCGATCGTAAGGCTCAGTTGGATAAAGCTTAAGCTCAAACGAAAGGAAAGATTACTGATGAAGATTCAAAATCCTGTTTTACCTGGTTTTAACGCCGATCCTAGCATGATTCGAGTAGGCGACACTTACTACATTGCCAACTCCACGTTCGAGTGGTTCCCTGGCGTCCGGCTCCACGAGTCCAAGGACATGGTTCACTGGAACCTGTTGCCATCACCACTGTCAACGACTACGTTGCTCGACATGAAGGGGAACCCCGCTTCTGGTGGGATTTGGGCACCAGACCTGACCTACGCTGATGGTAAATTCTGGTTGATCTACACCGATGTTAAAATCACCGATGGTCCCTTCAAGGACATGACCAACTACCTGACCACCGCAACCGACATTCACGGCCCATGGACGGACCCAATCAAGGTTAACGGTGTTGGGTTCGATGCTTCCATGTTCCATGATGAAAACGGTCGGAAATACCTGGTTCAACAGACTTGGGATCACCGCGAGTACAAGCACCCATTTAACGGGATTACCTTGACTGAGTTTGACCTGGACACCATGCACCTGAAGCCTGAAACGGCGCGGAACATCTACAATGGTGACGACGTGAAATTGGTTGAAGGACCACACCTGTACCAAATCAACGGCTACTACTACCTGTTTGCCGCTGAAGGTGGGACTGTCTTTACCCACCAAGAAATTGTTGCCCGTTCCAAGACGCTCGACGAATTGTCCTTCGAAGGCGAACCAGATGGTCCCTTCATCACCAACATGGACACTCCTGATTTCTACCTGCAAAAGCAAGGTCACGGGGCCTTAACGTCGACGCCAGGTGGCGAATGGTACTACGCTTCATTGGTTGCCCGTCCTTGGAACCACGTTAACGAATCCAGTCATGATCCTCGCGGCTGGAGTACGCTTGGCCGGGAAACGTCCATCCAAAAGGTTGAATGGGACGATGCTGGTTGGCCACGCGTTGTCGGCGGCCACGGCGGTCAGGTTGAAGTGGAAGCGCCTAAGGACGCCATTTTAACTGACGCACCCAAGGATCACTCCCAACACGATGACTTTAGTCAATCGACGCTTGACCTGAACTGGAACACGTTACGGCAACCATTTACCCCTAAGTTGGGGACGGTTGGCAACGGCTCACTGAAGTTGGTGGGGCAACAATCCTTGTCCAGCACCTTCGACGTGTCCTTCGTGGCCCGGCGTTGGCAAGCATTTAACTTCGACGCTGAAACCGAAGTTAGCTTCGATCCATTCAGTTACCAACAGATGGCTGGACTGGCCAATTTCTATAATGACAAGCACTATTCTTGGATCTTCATCACCAACGATGACAAGAAGGGCCGTGTGATTGAAGTTGCCCAAAACGACAACAACACCTACACGTCATACCTGAAGGACAACGCCATTCCAGTCCCAGCAGATGCCAAATCTGTTTGGTTCAGAGTCCAGGCACGTAAGGAATCCTACACGTACCAATACTCCTTTGATGGCAAGACTTGGGAAACGGTGCCGGTTACATTAGACGCTGCCATCCTGTCAGATGACTACGTACTCCAGACGTCCGGTGGTTTCTTCACTGGGGCCTTCGTTGGACTGGGTGCAGTGGATTACGCTGGTTACGAACAGGTCGCGACCTTTGACCACTTCGACTACCAAGAATTACCAGACTAAGCAATTGCGTGAAAAATGTGCCGTCGTTACTGGCAAGCAAAACAATTGTGGACAATTAAGAATGGGTGTATGATGAGCCCACTCAAATGAGTTGCCACTATTGGCTGGATTGAGGCCGGGTAATCGGTCAGCCGGTAGATGAGCACGGTTATAATAGAGAGTGGGAAAAAAGGCGGTTAGCTGGTGAGCATTAAGGCTGATAGCCGGATAATCCCGGGTTTGGATTATTTGGCTATCAGTTTTAAGCGGAGCCAACTGCCTTTTTTTCCACGTTTCAACAATATAGCATTGAAGATACAACGCGAGTCTGGGATTTTTATCCCAGACTTTTTTTCTGCACTAAAAAAGGCCCTAGCGAGGCGTGTCGTCAGGGCCTGGCAAATGCATGTGATGCTGATAAATCTGACAAAAATGGTCTGGATTGGCTTGACTAGTTAGGGGTGCCAATGCAATCCATAGGTGGGTGCTGGTTGGTAACGCCCATCTACAAGTTCCATAGTAACTGAGCAAGCCACTAAACACAATCAAAGTGCTTAACAACCAGGTTACTGGGCGATTGGTTGAGTCGCTTGTTCACTGATGGGATGAGTGTGATTTATTTAAAATGTAATCGTCATGAGCGACTTAATGACGCCGTAATGGTCCCTTTAGTCGTTGGGTTGCGGGGTGATTAGTCGCAGCACAAGACACCTAACCCCCTGGATACGAAAGCGAGACAGACTAGGCGGTAAATGTCGTCGCTTCCTGTATGCTTAGGAGGTCGTTCCAAAGATTTGAAAAGGCAAAAGCACCTAGAACGGCCCAGCTAATAGAGATCCAGCCCACAAAAGTAATCGGAAATTGCCACCTGCGGCTGCCAGAGATTCCGGCGCCTGTGGGGACCGCCTGCGGCCTGAGAAGCGGTCCTCCGGCTCGGTTTGAAGCCTGATAAAGTTCATCAGTCTCCAAACGCGTCCCACGCTGTAAGCTGGTTCCCAGCTAACACCGTCGACACAGCTACCTCCATCTCTGTCCTCCTCCGGTTATGATTGTTCTTCCACATAACATTAATGTAACCATCGCTGGACTGGCAACATTTTCCCAAAATAATTGGCCACCGTCTATGTAGGCGTGAGTGAGCCAAACTTAGGCTCAGCCGTGGGATTTTCCACGTGAACTTCTTGGAAAATGGCGTCTTTGAAACGCGGGTTTGGCGGTTCAAAGCGAGCAGGTAGACCGGTTCTCAGGCTACCCGCGTCCTACCCACAGCGTTCCGGCCTAAATTTGGCGAACGGTAAGCCGGCAGGTTTAGGCAATGTTGCCGATATTGTAGGGTTTACTCGTTGCTTGGTTTGCGGAATGGTTGAAACGTAAACACCGGAAGTAAGCGGTTTGTTTTGACTCAACCCACCAGTTCGCAATCGGAACTAAAAAAACACCTCAACGATAGCCCTCGTTGGGGTGTTTGGTGTGCCAATGCTCGATTCATCTTCCCCACTATAGTACGTGATTGAGCGGAGAATAGCAATCAGAAAGACCGCGAATCGTGTTGTGGGATAAGTAGTTCATGTTGACGAATGTCGGGACTGGTAGAGACGCTGACTGAATCCGACGTTTTTGAAAGTGAATCAACTCACCAGTTCGCAAGTGGAACTAAAAAACACCCCAACAATTCCGCTTGCTGGGGTGTCGGTGGAGCCAATGCTTGATTCCTTCTTGCAACCACATCCTACGTGATTAACCCAAGAATAGCAATCAGAAAGCCCAGCAACTAGATCACCCAATTAGTCGTCGCCTGACTGAACCAAGATTGCGTGCAGTCGGACCCGCACCCCGGTGAACGGTATGCTACACTGAGACTAAACACGGGGAAGCGAGGGCTTAATATGCGTAGAAAAATAGGGATTCTTTGGGGGCTGCTGAGTTTGTTGGCAGTCGTCGTCGGGCTTGGCGTCAGCACGCCCGTCACCGCCGCAGCCAGTTATAAAATCCGGCCATTTCGGATGCACGTGACGGTTCTGAAAAATGGGGATGCCAACGTGACCGAAACCATGACGTACCATTTCGATGACAACTATCACGGGGTCTTCAACGTTCAGGATCTGCGGGGCATTCAAGGGGGCCGGTTAACCAGTGTGCAGTCACAACTGGAGGACGGGCCGCTGGTGGCCGCCAAGTCCAGCAACAGTGAGCAAACCAATACATATCAGTTAACGCAGACCAAGCGGCGGTTGAAGGTCAAACTGTACCGCACTGTCCGGCGTAACAACCGGTTGAAGGTCACGTACAAATTTCATCTCCGTGGCGTCATCACGAACTACCGCGACACCGCGCAACTCAACTGGCGGCTGGTCGGTGGGGGCTGGGACGTGCCATTGGGTGGCGTGAAATTAACGGTCCAGTTACCGGCAACCCACGTCAAGCAACTCCAGGCCTGGACGCACGGCCCGTTAGACGGGCATACCCAGGTCGACCGCGCTGCGGGGAAGGTGACCATGACCGTGGCCAGCAATCCGGCGAACAGCTTCATTGAAAGTCACCTGCTCTTTCCCACCAGCGTGACGGCTACCAACACCAATCGCGTGAACCGCAATCATAAAGTTGCCGCGCAGAAGCAAGAGGCCCAGCAGGCGGCGGACGCGAACCAGCACCGGCGCAGTCAAAAGCGATTGGTTTATGGCGGGTACGTTGGCCTGATTGTGGCGCTAGTGGCCACGTTGGCCGGTTCCTGGTGGTGGCTCAGACGCCATCCCGCCAACGTTTATCCGCACCCGATTCCCGTGGATCATTTCTTTGACGTGCCCCGGGTCAGCCCAGCGCTGGCCGAATCGCTGGTCGACTTTCATTTCCCAAACACGGACGCGCTGACCGGCGACATCATGTTAGCGGCCGGTCGACACCAAGTGAAAATTGAAACGGTGAAGGACGGCCGCCACGAGACCGTTCGCCTCACCAAGACGGGCGATGTCGACAACTACTTTTTGCAGAAATGTTTCGTCCGTTTGGGCGCCAACGACAGCTTCACGTTGCGGGAGCTCAAGGCGTTTGCTAAGAAAGATAAGAAGGGCAAAGTCGGCAAATGGTTCTATCACTGGCAAGAAGGGATTAACGAGCAGGCCGACCACTACCAGGACATGGCCAACGTGGTTCTGCGGCAACGGCTGGTCTGGTTGGCGACCGCGGTGAGCGTGTTAACCGCCGTCCTGATTGTCTTCGCCTGGGTCATGGGCCTCGCCGAATTTGAAATGACCGCCGGAATCGGCGTCATGCTCCTGGTCGCGGTGTGGGGCTACGCGTTCAACCGACGTGGCCGCATCGACCGTAACAATGCGGAAGGCCTGGTGCTGGTCAATGAAATTGGCGGGTTCCGGCGCATGCTCAAAGATATTGGCCACTTTAACACGGCTCAAATCGGCGACCTTATCTTATGGGAAGAGATTTTACCGTACGCGGCGGCCTTTGGCTTGGCCAAACAGGTGGCCCGCAAGCTGGAAATCGACTTCGGCCGGGCAGAGGTTCAGGCTAGCTTCATTGACTTTTACCCGCTTTACTTTGGCAACTTCAGCGGCTCATCGCTGGGCGACGCCATTGGTAGCGGTATTGCCAGCTCGATTCAAACGTCTAGCGAGATGAGCTCGACTTCCGGCGGCTCGGGTGGCTTCTCTGGCGGGAGTTCGGGTGGCTTTGGCGGCGGTTCCGGTGGCGGCGCCTTCTAGGTGGACGAGGATTGTCAGGGCATTTTAACAAGTATTCTGAAAGAGACCGGCGCAGGAAAGTCTGTGTACCGGTCTTTTTGCACACTGAAGATTACTGGTGGGCTTCCGCGATGTTTCACATGAAACATTCTCAGTGAAAAATCTCTCCCGCCAAACATTACAATTGGGTGTTGTCTGCCCAGAGCCATTGACATGGGGTGACGTAGTTGTGTAAATTAAGGTTAACTTAGTTTTGTTAGCGATAATTGAGGTGGTATTCCGGGGCAGGGCCGCGGGAGGGTAACGTAAGCTGGTGGCGTGATGAGGATGACGTCCGGAACCGACTTGCGCTGGCGCACACCTCGTGGGATGAAGATAAATGGAGGACGGGAAAATGAAAATCGCACACCGCCAGTGGCCGCTGTGGGGGCTTTACACCTTAGCGTTTACGGTGATCGCGGCATTGGGTTTTGGCGTGTTTGGTCTGGCAAATCGGACCATGATTTGGAACGTGGACGGGATTACGCAACACTACCCAGTGATTCTGGAAATGCACCGCTTGCTGGTCAAAGAGGGCATCGGCGGCCTCGCCGGTTGGTCGTGGACGTTTGGCCTGGGTGCTGATAAATTAACCACGCTGGCGTATTACGTGTTGGGCGATCCGTTTGCCTACTTGCTGGCGCTGCTACCAACGCGGTTGTTGGAAGTGGGCTACGGCTGGGCGATTATCCTGCGGCTGTACGCCACGGGGCTGGCCTTTTTGGCGTTTGCCAAGCGCTACGCCTTCAAGCCTAGCAGTCAGCTACTGGGCGCCGTCACGTACGCGTTTACCGGGTACTCCCTGATGGTCGGGGTTCACCATCCCTTCTTCTTGCTGCCGATGATCTGGCTGCCCCTGCTATTCGTGGGCATCGACCGCATCCTGCACGGCAAAGGGTGGGGCCTGCTGGCACTGATGACCGGACTCACGATTCTCAGTAATTTCTACTTCGCCTACATATTGGGGCTGGGGAGTCTGATTTACGCGGTGATTCGCTACCTGCACGTGAAACAAGTGGGCACGTTAGCCGTTAAGCTGCCGGCCGTGATTGGTCGGTTCTTAGCGGCTGCCGCAACGGGGATACTGGTATCTGGCGTCCTGTTATTACCGTCCTTATTAATGATGTTAAAATCCACGCGGACCGGTTCCACGTTTGCCAACGGCCTGTTCCTGTATCCGCTGGGCTATTATCTAAAATTGGGGAACGCCGTTCTGACCACGGGTAACACGTCCAGCTACTGGAGCGTTCTGGGGCTGAGCGGCATCGCCTTTCTGGGGTGTGCGTTCACGCTGGTTCATTGGCGGCAAAATCGCTGGCTTGCTGGGACGTTGGTGGCGATTGTCATCGGGCTCATGATTCCCATGATTGCCGCGTTCTTCAACGTGCTATCGACGCCATCCAACCGCTGGATCTTACTGGCGGCCGTGCCGGTTGGTCTCGCCACCATGACGCTGGCGGACCAGCTGACCCAGTTGACGTTGCGCGACCGTTGGTGGTTGGCCGGTAGCGTGGCGGGCTTGCTCGCCGTCGTCTACCTCAGCAATGGCCTGGTCTTCAGTAACGCCGCGCGCGACCTGATCACCTACGGCCTCCTGCTGGCGTTGACGGCAATCCTCATGGTCGACGCACCAGCGCGCTGGACGATGGGCCTGGTCTGGACGCTAGTTGGCCTTAATTTGGTCAATAACGCCTGGGGCTACTACGATCCTAATGCGGGCGTCCAAGCCACCCAGGAAATCCGTCGTGGCGATGCGACTAAATATATTGCTGACTACTTTGACGGCGCGCAAACCGTGGCCCAGCAGGCCAAAACGTTCAGTCGGGTCGACGCCACCCGGAACTTTAATTTATTCCGGACCGTCGGCAACAACATGACCATGAGCCACGGCCTGCATGGAACGATGTCGTATTTTTCCGTGCAAAATGGCTATGTGGGGCAGTTTAGCAACGACCTGCAGAACTCAGAGTACGCGATGAACGCGCCGATTGGTCAGGCTGACAGTCGCACGACGCTGAATCAGTTGCTGGGCGTCAAATACCTGTTTGCCCGCGAAGACCAGGTGGCCAATCAAATGGCGTTGCCGTACGGTTACCACGCGCAAAAGCGGGTCTATCCCGAAAAGCCAGTCTACGGACTGTCCAACGGGGTCGGAACCCAGGTGTTGACCACGAATTTAGCCTTTCCGCTGGTCTACACCCAGCCCCAAGCGTTGACGACCACGGCTTGGCGGCAGTTGAGCGGCGTGGACCGCGAACGCAGCCTCACACAAACGGCAGTGACGACGAACCAGGTGGCCGGCGTGAAAACGGCTAGCTACCAGTCGCCGAAGCGCCAGTTGGCCTACACGGTGACGACCAATTCGATACCGGTGATCGACAGTACCAATAAGGTCATTCAGTACCGGTTGAAACAGGGCGCCGCCGGGCAAGAAACCGGCTTAAATGAAAAACAACTCACCACTTACGGTAGTAACATCAAAGTGCCACAGTTGACGGTCGATCAGAATGGGTTGATCAGTAAACAAGCAGTGCGCCAGTACGGGCCCATCGTTCAATTGACCCAAAACAAGGCCGCGCTCAAACGCGTGTTGACGCAGAACCAGCAAATTTTGCAGCGGACGGCGCAGGCCAATGCCACGGGATTGCATCAACTGGCCAGCGACGCACAGGGCAAGCCAATCAGCTACACGCTGACGTTGAAGCAACCTAAGCGCGCGCAAGGCACCGAGCTCTACTTGGAGCTGAGCGGGATCACGTCGGATCAGTTGACGACGGGCAATCAGATGCAGGCGCAGGACAATACCAGCGTGCTGGGGGCGACACCACGGTCAACGCTGACCAAGCTAAATGCCTGGCGGGATGCAACGCGAATGCCGGATCTGGGCGATTACTGGGTCACGGCCAAGACGCGGGATGCGACCAAGACGTTTTCCCAATTTGGGATCGATAATCTGTCCGACTACGAACCCAAGCAGCACGTCCTGTTGAACCTGGGGTACACGAACCAGCTGCGCAAGACGGTGGACGTGTCGTTTAGTGCGACGAAGCAAATTAATTTTAAATCAGCTAAACTAATTGCGGTCCCATTTGGTCAGCGTTACGATCAACAGGTACATCAAGCGCAAAGTCGAGGCCTGCAACACGCCAAGGTCACGAATAACCAGGTGACTGGCGATCTGACGACAACGCGGACCAGTGTCATGACCACGTCGATTCCGTATTCCACGGGGTGGCGGCTGACGGTCGACGGGCAACCCGCCAAGACGTTGGTGGTCAATGACGGCTTCGTGGGCGCGCGCCTGACCAGCGGCACGCACCGCATCAAGCTGACTTACGAGACGCCGGGACTGAAACTCGGTTGGCTCTTAACGGCAGTTGGCCTCATCGTGTTAGTTGGTGAGGTTGGCTGGTGGCGTTGGCGGAAACGGACTTAGTTAAAGGTGTACTAAAATGGCGACTCTCGCGACTTGAGAGTTGCCATTTTTTATTTGGTGAGGGGAAGTGGATGCGTTATTTATTTTTTTATAGATAAAAGGGTTGTCAAAACGTCACGGGGTTGTTATTGTTTATCTTGAAAGCGCCTTCATAAAGCTGAGATCATTCACGCAAAATCGGCCTAATCACCTTCACTTTGCCACCGATGGTTAAAGAATAGAAGGGCGCGATAGTATGACAAATAAAACGAAAAAGCGGTTCCGCTTTCAAATGCCAACCGCATTCACAATTCTGTTTTGGCTCATTGTTCTAATGGCAGTCTTAACCTGGGTAATTCCAGCTGGTGCTTATCAGACCAACTCGGCCGGCCAGCTCACGACGGGGACCTATCATACCGTTAAAAGTCAGCCACAGGGTATTTGGAATGTTTTTATGGCGCCCATTACCGGAATGATTGGTAATCAACATACGGTTGGGGCAATTGATATTTCCCTGTTCATTCTCGTGATTGGGGGCTTTTTAGGGGTCGTCAATCAAACGGGTGCTCTGGATGATGGGATTAAGGTCATTGTCGACAAGTCACGAGGACATGAAAAACGGCTGATTGTCACCCTGATTATTCTCTTCTCCCTCGGTGGTTCTACATATGGTATGGGCGAGGAAACGCTCGCGTTCGTACCGTTACTCACGCCAGTGATGATGAGTGTGGGGTACGACCCGATTGTTTCGGCTGCGGTAATCATGTTAAGCACGCGGGTAGGGGATTTGGCCTCAACCGTTAATCCGTTTACGACGGGCCTAGCATCCGGAATTATCGGTATTTCTCCCGGACGGGGTCTTCTTTCACGGCTTATTTTATGGGTGATTGTTACCGGTATTGAGACGTGGTACGTGCTACACTATGCTAGCAAAATTAAGGCGGATCCAACGAAGTCATTGGTTTATCATTTACGAGAAGAAAATGAGCGGCGGTTTATGACCGCTACGAATTCTAAAGCAACTGGAGCCATTACGAAAGTGCAACGACGCGTACTACTAGTTTTTGCCTTAACCTTTGGGATTATGATTCTGGGACTGGTTCCTTGGACTAGTATTAATGCACACTGGACCTTCTTCGAGTCGCTTAATCATCTAATTGTGACGACGCCAATTCTTGGTACTATCGTTGGTCACAAGATGGTAGCGCTGGGTAGCTGGTACTTCAACGAGATTACGTTACTATTCTTTTTCATGTCGGTTGTCGTGATGGCTGTCGGTCACATTCGTGAAAAAGCCTTCATGGACGCCTTCATCAAGGGCATGCAGGACTTGTTGAGTGTCGCGATTATTGTTGGGGTCGCCCGGGGGATTCAAGTGGTCATGAACGACGGTAAGATTACGGCAACCTTGCTCCACTATGGGGAGAAGAGTTTGACGGGGATGCCGAAAGGGCCGTTTATCATTTGTGCCTTTATCTTCTTTGTCTTGCTAGCATTTTTGATTCCTTCAACCTCGGGACTAGCTGCGGCAACGATGGGTGTCATGGGGTCTCTGGCTCACTTTGCACACATTGATGGGAGTATCATGGTTTCGGCTTATCAATCAGCTGCAGGGCTTGTCACTGCTATTACGCCCACTGCGGGTATGCTGGTTGGTGCCCTGACATTAGCCAATGTAAGTTTTTCAGTTTGGTGGCGATGGACGGCCAAATTAATCGTCATTTTGTTCTGTGTTTCTTGTGTCTTTTTGGTTATTCTAACGCTCCTTTAAAATTAATTTCATAGGTAAGGCCCTTAGATACGCCGCTGCATGCGGTTGTTGTCTAAGGGCCATTTTGGCTTACTAAGCGGTTTCGATTTGTTGGTAAAGGCGGTAACTAATTTGTAAATTTAGCCAGAAGTCTTCGTGGGAAGGACCAATGAGTTCTTCAATTTTAGCTAGACGGTTGCGGAGAGTGTTCTTATGAATAAAAAGATCAGTACTGGTTTGCGTATGCGAAAATTGGTGGCGGAAGTAACAACCTAGTGTCTTGACAAGCTCCGTGTGATGTTCCTGATCATAATTGACAAGGGGCGTCATGAAGGTCGTGACCATTGTCGTGATATAGGCCTTATTGAGATGAAAGTCATTATCAATAAAGAGTTGATTAATGCCCAGCTGATCAAAGAACTGCAATTGTTGATTCGGATGATTGGCACGGAGGTAACTTAATGCTCCGTTGGCCTCAGTGAGTGTCTTCTTCAGGCGTGAAAACTCGTGTCGTTGCGAAACTCCTGCACGAAAATGGATATCCGGGTAGGCTTGGTCGAGCTGATTCATAATGCTAGACAAGTCTTGTGTCAGGGCAGACTTAGAGGCACTTGTCAGGACTAGCCAAGAGCGATTGTGGTAGATAGTGATTCCGGGAAAAGAGTGTCGAATTAATTTTGCCAAGCTTGCCTGAATGGCTAAAACATTGTTTTCAAAAAGTGAGTCCGACGGCTGCAGGCTGGAGATTTGAATCACCTGGAGATGTTGCTGCAACTGAATACCAGCAAAAGACTGCAAGGTGATAAAATCAGCTTCCTTGTTCGCCGTATGACTGGCGATTGCTTGAAAGGCCTCGTTAACCTTGAAAAAGCGTTCGTAAATAAAATCTTGGCGTAGCTCTTCTTTGATGAGCATTACCTTCTTAACACTCTCTAGTTTAACTAGAAGGTTCTCAGGTAGATACTTCGTTGGCGTTTGTAAGCCTACCAAGAGGTAATACCGCAACTGGCGGCGATAATAGACCGGAATACTCCAAACGGTGGCCAGCGGAAAGCTTGCCGAGGTCATGAGTAAATGACCAAACAGTTGGTTGTCATTTTTAGTGATGGATTGGTTAGGCTGAAGGTCGCTAAGGCTGAGCTCAGGCAGCAGTGAGACCCAATCCACGTCAAATGACGCATCGACTAAATTTTTATCTTGATCAACGATAGCAAGGGAAGCCCCGGTATTCACGTTAAAGGTTGAGCCCAGGCTTTCATGTGCAGAGTGATTGACGGATGAACGAATCAGGGACTGATAAAAAGTCTCTTTTTCATCTATTATTTTTTGATAATGACCGAATTGTAGCTGCTGAACTGCCCTGATAACGGCACTCCACGCGTAATTATCGGTGACCAAAATAATGGGAATGTGGTACTCAGAAAATTGGTGAATAATTTCCTTAGTAAAGTTAGGACGGTATTTTTTCTTGGTAATGAGACAGGCGATTTGCTTGTGATGGAGGCTGCTGATGAATTCAGAGGTTAGACAGTTGTCGGTATATTCACCAATAATAACCACGTCGTTTGCATTTAGCCAGCCCATGATGTTGGGGATATCCATAATGGTACACGTACCAACTTCATGGCTTAGGCCAGCGCTATCCGAAAATGTATCAGAATTTTGAAACACGGAATGGCCAAGCAGGTCAGTGACGGTAATTGCGTCATTCATAGAGTAGCACCTCGTTAAATGGTTTAAGTAAATTGTAACATAGTCCATAGAAAGCGTTTCCAATATAGATAAAAGTCTAGTTCCGAGATTTACGATTTCTCGGTATGATAGTCCCGTGAAGATGATTAATAAGTTGATAAAGGACGTGAAGAAGAATGAGAAATCAGTTTAAAGGAAAAGACTTTCTGGCTTTCAAAGATCTTAATCGCGAGGAGATTGAGTTTCTAACCGACTTATCGTTGGACTTTAAGAAAAAATTTATTGCGCGTGAACCCCATGATTATTTTAAAGGACAAGTTTGGGCTGCTTTATTTGAAAAGAATAGTACCCGGACACGGAATGCTTTCCAACGGGCAGCAGCCGACTTAGGTATCACGGTTACATACTTACGGCCTGACGAACTTCAGATGAGTCGGGGAGAACCTTTGAAGGATACCTGCCGAGTTCTGGATCGGATGTATGATGGCTTATTCATTAGAACCTTTGGTCATGAAATTGTTGAGGAATGCTCAAAGTGGATGAAGGCGCCAGTTATCAATGGCTTGACTGATATTGCTCACCCTACTCAGGGAATTGCGGACATGATGACCATCAAGGAAAAATTTGGTAAGTATGAAGGGTTGAAGTTAACCTACATGGGTAACCTATACAACGTTTGTTATACGACCATGATCTTTGCGGCTACGTTGGGGATGGACATGTCTATTGTTTGCCCGGCTGGGATCGAACCAAATCAAATGCTGGTTGATGAAGCTCAGAAGCGGGCAAAAGTTACGGGAGCACATATTGAAATTACCCAAGACTTTGAGCAAGCCATGAAGGATGCCGATATTGTTTACGGTAATGCCGAATACAGTATGGGTCAAACTGATGAGGAAATTACGAAGCTGAAGAAGGCGTTTGAACCTTACCAGGTGACCGCAGATGCCATGAAGATGGCGAAATCAACAGCGATTTATATGCACTGCTTACCAGCTCACCGTGGAGAAGAAGTGACTGATGAAGTCCTTGAGAGCCCACAATCAGTGATTTTTGATGAAGCAGAGAATCGGATGCACTCCATTAAAGGGATTATTGCGGCATATGCCAACTAATAACCCTAACCACAAGAGATAGGAGCATGGCAATGGAGATGGAAAAAAAGAAAAAGAAGCGGAAACTTAAAACACCCAATACCTATGTGATTATCTTTATGGTTTTGGTTATGGTGGCGCTGTTAACTTGGATTATTCCTGGCGGGGCCTACCGAACGAATCAAGCTGGTAATGCAATTGCCAATACGTATCATACGGTAAAGGCCAATCATCAAGGTCTCTGGGACATTATTGAAGCCCCAATTATTGGGATGGTGGGGAACGCTAAGGTTACGGGCGCCATCACAATCTCATTGAACGTTTTGATGTTCGGGAGTTTCTTAGAGATGATGGACAAGACTGGCGCGGTTAACATTGCGCTGCGTGGAGTCGCTGAGAAATATCAGAAGAATCAATATGTGTTGATTGCGGTGCTCACCGTTATCATGGGTATCTTTGGGACGGTTCAAGGATCATATGAAGAGGGTTTCGTCTATCTCTTAATGTTCCTACCCATTATTCTCTCACTGGGGTTGGATACCATTGTTGCTTTAATGATTGTCATTTTGGGTACTCAGGCAGGTTGTGCGGCCTCAATTGTCAATCCGTTTTCAACGGGGATTGCTTCTGGAATTGCGGGCATAAGCCCTGGAGCCGGTCTGGTATTCCGGGTAGGCATGTTCGTGGTCTTATTGGCATTAGTCTCAACGATTATCTGCTTGTATGCTAAAAAAATTCAAGCGCATCCGGAAAAGTCACCTCAGTTTGCACGCCGACAAGCGGATCTTAAGGAATTCGCTGGTACTGGGCAAGAGGTTTCTCTAACGAAGCAGCAACGTAAGGTCTTCCATGTCTTTATCTGGACCTTCGTCATTATGATTGTATCGTTGGTACCATGGACGTCGTTGAATGCCCACTGGACGCTCTTCGATGACCTTGCCCATTTCATTAATCATGCACCAATCATCTCTTCCGTAATCGGTAGCGATGTCGTGCCATTTGGTAATTGGTACTTCAATGAAATCAATGGCTTGTTGCTGGTCATGACCTTTATTGCCGGCAAGATTATGCACTACTCGACTGATGATATCATCAATACGATCATCAAGGGGGCGGCTGGTTTAGTTTCGACAGCCTTTATCATCCCATTAGCTCGGGGGATTCAAGTCCTCATGACTAACGGAAATATCACAGCAACGGTGTTACATGCCTGTGAAACAACTTTGGGTAGTCTGTCGCCAATTGTCTTTGTTATTGTGTGTCTAGTTGTTTATATCCTGTTGGCTAGCTTCATTCCTAGCTCCACCGGTTTAGCGGCAGCGACTATGTCAATCATGGCGCCACTGGCGACCTTTGCTGGGGTATCAAAAGCTGTCATGGTCATCATTTACAATTTATCTTTGGGAATTGTCAAAACAATCATGCCAACATCAATTATTGTAATGACTTGTATTCAGGCGGCTCACGTTAATTATGGTACCTGGATCAAGGTAACCTGGAAGCCCGTTTGTGCCTACTTCGTGGTTTCATGCCTGATCCTGATTGCTGCGGTGCTGGTTAAAGTTCAATAGATATTGGAGGAAATAATAATGAGTAATGAACAAGTATTTGTTTCTAACGCGACCAATGATTTGAAGAAAGTGTTAGTTTGCTCACCACAGTATTATAAATTTAATGCAATTAACGAAATCACCAAGAACTGGATGGATAAAGGTGAGTCCGAAGAAAATAAAAAGATGGTCGAGGAATGGGAAACTTTGATTCAGGCCTACAAGGACAACGGCATTGAAGTTGTTGAGATGGAACCTACGCCAGACCTAGAGATTGAAACGTTTGCCCGTGACTTTGGGGGAATGGTTAAGGAAGGTGCGATTATGGGCCGCTTCCGGCATCCAGTCCGTCAGGCAGAAAGTGAAGCCTATGAAAAGAAACTCGCAGAACTGGGTATTCCTGTTATTGCGCGGTGTAATGCCGGAACTTTCGAGGGTGGAGACATTTGGATGATCGATGAACATACGATTGCCTTTGGCCAAGTTGACCGGACGGACCAAGCGGGCGTAGATAACCTGCGTGATCAGTTAGCTAAGTTTGGTTACACAGTTGTCGGCGTACCAGCGGCCCCAGCTAACCTGCATTTAGATATGATTTTTAATATTGTGGCACCGCACGTTTGTTTAGCTGCAACCGATGAACTGCCCCACAATTTCTTGGAAATGCTCAAGCGGCGTAACTTCAACATCATTCATGTCCCAAGTGAGCTGGTCTTTAAACATGGGTGCAACGTTGAAGCCATTGGCCACAACACGGTCTTGGGAATTAAGAACAATCAATCGGTTAACCGTGATTTACGAGCTGCTGGTGTCAATGTTATTGAGTTACCGCTGGAACAAATTCTCAAAGCTGGTGGCGGTCCTCACTGCATGACTTTCCCACTGTCTCGGCCATAATATGAAGCTGAACTAATTGATGTCGGGATGTCAGGGGGACGACTATGAAAATATTAATTACCGATTACAAGGAATCGATGATGCCACAACACGATATTGAACGCCAAGTTTTGAGTGCAGGGCTAGATGACTGTGAAATCATGGTGTACGAGTATCAAGATGACCGGCGAGCTGAATTTTTAAAACTGGTTGCGGATGTGGATGCTATTCTCACGGCCTTTGTTAAGCTTGACCGCGAAGTGTTTGAGCACGCGCCACAGCTCAAGGTCGTGTCCATTAACGCTACGGGCTACGATAACGTTGACCTAAAAGTTGCCCAGGAGTATGGCGTTGGTGTGTGCCCAGTAGGGGAATATTGTACGCAAGACGTAGCCGAATTTACCATTGGCGTCATGCATGCGCTGGTCCGCAATTTGAAGGCGTATGCAAACAATGTTGAGCGCAATCATGAGTGGCGTTATGACCTGTGTTTGCCGAATTTGCGAATTGAAAATATGACCTTGGGAATTGTCGGCTTGGGTAAAATTGGTCGGGCTGTTGCTACCCGAGCCCACGCATTAGGAATGCGGGTATTAGCGACCGATCCCTTTATTACCAACGAGCACTATGCGTTAGTTAGCGATTTTGTTCGGCTGATTGATCCGGAAACTTTGTTCATGGAAGCCGATGTCGTCACGAACCATATGAATCTGAATGAAACCAATCATCGCTACTTTGATACGGCTAAATTTTCTCAGATGAGGAAGCATCCCTACTTTATCAACATGGGTAGAGGGGCTGAATTGCGAGAGGCAGATTTGATTGCGGCGCTGGATCAGGGTCAGCTGAAAGGTGCAGCCATGGATGTCTTGGAAGACGAGCATCCGGATCTGGCTCATCACCCACTGGTGGGGAGAGATAACGTCATTGTTACGCCTCATGTGGCCTTTTACAGTCAGGATTCCATGGCGGGCCTTCAACGGATATCAACGGAAAACATCGTGAATTACCTGACCGGAAACAAAGAGGATGTTTTCAAATTGGTGACTCAATAGTTGTGGCGGAAGATGAATTAAAATGAGACCGGATTAGCTTTACATAGGCCTCTAAAATAAAGACCAGGTGCGAGAAATCCGAGGATTTTTGGCACCTGGTTTTTGCGACCTGGTTTTTGTATGAACATTTGCGAATTTATGGAAGTAACTCATGACCCTAAACCCCGACATTTCCCACCAAGTTTGGTACACTAGAAACAGAGTCAAACATCTAGGGGAGTGATGAAAATGGCACGGTGGTTAACGTGGCCAGTGTTCTACGAGTTAACAGAAATTTATACGGCGCCGCTCAACGTCATGTGGTTCATCTTGGGGGCAGCGATTGCCCAGTACTATGCGGGTACGGTGAACTGGGTGAACGTCGGGTTGTGTTTGTTGGTCGTCTTCATCTTTGATTTAGCGGTCAACGTGGCCGACAATTATTACGATTATCAGCACGCCCATGACCGTGAGGATTACGCGCAGAAGACCAATCCAGTTGGTCGGTTAGCCTTACCAGAAAATGGCGTGGCCCGGCTTGCCTGGGGCTTGTACGCCTTGGCCGCTGTGCCTGGGCTCATCCTGGTCTTGCGTACGGGCTGGCCGGTGGCGGTCTTTGGCGCCGTCGGTTATCTGATTGGCATCTTTTACACGGCTGGACCACGGCCGATTAACGCGACGCCATTTTCAGCGGTGATTGTTGCTTTAGCGATTGCCTTTCTGATTCAGCTGACCTGCGTCTACGTTTCCATTTATGATCAGCGACCGCTCACCTGGACCATCGTCGGGGTGACCTTCCTGTTGTGCCTGCCGTTAACGCTGATTTTCTTCACGCTACAGATGGCAAATGACACGGCCGACCGGGACGAGGACATTGCCAATCATCGCTACACACTGGCATATTACTTGGGCCAAGCGGGTTCCGTCCGGTTGATTCAGGTCGTCGTAGTGGTGGGGAGCCTCTGGCCGTTGGTCAACGTGGCATTAGGGCTAGCCCCCGTCTGGACGGCCTTGGCAGTCTTGTTACTGCCGCTGATGTGGCGGGGCATGCGCCCCTTCTTTGCGATTCAGGATAAACGTCGGACGTTCATGGCCATGGTCAAAAGCGCGTCGCTGTTCTTCGTGGCGTATCCGGTCTTGTTCGCGTTAGGTACATGGCTATAACCGCGTAGTCGGCAGTTAACCCGGGTTATATTTTCAAATAAGAAGACTGATCAGCGACCGACTTTTGGTGGCTGATCAGTCTTTTTTGGCGAGAATCGCTTGCTTGCGATTGCTGATGCGACTGATGGTATTTTAGTGTAAAATTGGGTGTATGAGAAAAACTATTGAAACTTTGTGTTTGTGCTTAGTGGCTGGGCTAATTTTGTTCTGGCTATTTAGGCTGGTGACAGACTTCAAGACCACGTTATTTGTGACGATTGTTTTAGTGATTGCTGGCTTGGTTAAATCCCGTTTTTTTGGTAAGGACTGACCGGGGTCTACGTTTCAGGTGGACAACGACTGCTTACCTGAAACACACTTGAGGTAGTTCGACTGATTTAAGCCGTCGTAGATGTTGGTCGCTTGTGGCCGTTAGTCAGGTTGCCATTAGGTGCTCGAATCTAGTGAATTAGGTCAGAATTAACCCGGGTTATATTGGGGGAAATGAAAGGACTGCCTTACCATATGTAATCTGTGGCAGTCCTTTTTCGGCATTCGATTGACCTGCCGAGCCGGGAAACTACCGGTTAATATAAATAGTTTTGGGGAGTGGGTATTTTCCCTTTTCAAATGACTCCAGATAGTGTATTGTGGGAGACGTACTTAACGGATACGCGGATTTGACTGAGTCAAGGTTACGCGTATCAGTGCCGGGAACTCAGTTAACATTCGTGTTTCACGTCACAACAATATCAGCAAACTTATGGTTGGGGTTAACGCAACGTGGTCGTCAGGGGGTGATGGCCACGTGGGACAAATGCTCAGGGTTAACCCGGCATTCAAGCGGTTGTCAGGTAGGTTTTCTATGGGGAGAAAAAAATGACCGAACACGTGCGCAGCTATTTATTACAACAGTTTTTCGATGTTATTATGTTGTTGATTTTTATAAATATCGTCACTAGCGACAACACGGACTTTACGAGCTGGTATTTCCAGTGGGGACGGAACGTCGTTTTCTACGCTATGATAGGTAGCATCGGGGCCATGGGGGTTCTCAGCCTCTGGCGTCCCCGCGCGGATCCAGCAGATTTCGATTGGTCTCAAGTCCGGCATTGGCTGTATCTGTATAATGAGCAAAACGGGGATTATCAGCGGCACAATCTGACCTGGTCCAAACTGACGGTACTCATCGCCGCAACTCTGGGCCTTCTTTCCCGTCAATTTCAACAGTTCTTGGGGCTGACGCAAGTCGCGCACATCCGCGTGGGACTGATTGGCCTGGTTACGGGTATTTTCCTCATGAACATGGGGTTGTGGGGGTATCGTTGGTGGCAACACAGAATGCAACTTTCGGGGAGAGATTGAGTGTGACAAAACAAGTCAGGGACTACTGGCAACAATTTTTCGGGGATATTATTTTACTTATGTTACTGCTGCAAATTGCGATGACCATGTTGGCGTGGGAAGACCTTTGGGCCTGGCGGATACTGCTGGTGAGCGTTTTGGGTCTGGCCATCATCGGCATCTGCGTTGTCAGTGGGTGGCACCTGTTCTGGGGAAGCTCCCATTCAGTAACGGCCGCGCACACGACTGGCTGGCTGTACCTACTCAACGAGCACGATGCCAACCTGGAACGTAACTGGTGGACCTGGTCCAAAGGGGTCGTCGTGGGGTTGGGCCTTCTGATGACGTCAGTCGCGATTAGTGATGATTTGCTAGTCCTGCCGCCCGCCACCGACTTGTTCTTGGGCCTGGACAGCATCGTGGTCGCGTTGGGCATCGTGAGCGTGAATGTGCTACGGTGGGCGTTCAGCCGGAAGCGGCACGCGGTGAAAAAAGTTTAGGAATTACCATACTTACAAATGCAAAAATGCTGTCCGCCAATCTAGGCGTGACAGCATTTTTTACTAGTTCTGATAAGCGGTGAGAAAGTCTCCGGCCGCATAGTCGGTCAGCTTGGTTGGTCCGAGGATTGGCTGGTGCGCCCGGTAGTCCGCGTAGAAGTCGTGGTCGCGCTCGTAAGCGGTCATCTTCACGTACCCCCGGGTGAAGGACTCTGGCATGTTGGCAGCCAACAGGTTCTTGAGCAGCATGTCATCACTGATCTGCACGACCTTCAGATCCGGCAGGTGCAGGGCTTCAGCCAAAATGGCAGCGACTTCCGTGTAGCTTTGTTCATCGCTAGCCACATACTGGCTGGTAACGCCGGGGGTAGGCGCCGTCAGGGCGTTCACAGCTACCGGCACGATGTCCGCGGGCGCAATCCAGGAATTCTTTTTGGTCAAACTACTGTTGGTGTAAATGGTGTGGTCGCGTTTGATACTCGGAATATTGCTCAACAGGTTGTAGAACATCCCCGTTGGCCGCAGGAAAGTCAGGTTGACCCCGGGCAGTTCTTGCGTCAGGACGCCTTCGATGATGTTGTAAATGTGCAGGGCCCCAACTTCTGGACCGAGGTTGGCCCCGACACTACTGAGGTTGACCACCTGCTTCACGCCCGCAGCTTTGACCGCGTTAGCATAGATGTGGGCCTGTCGGCGGCCGGCTTCAAAAATATCGCTATTGTCTTGGCCCGCCGTGATCATCAAGTAGACGGCATCGGCACCAGTGAAGGCCTGGGTCAAAAAGGTTTCGTCCTGAATGCTGCCAATGGCCGGGGTTGCGCCAAGCGCGGTGATTGCCGCGGCACGGTCGGGATTGTGGCTGATGATGGTGACGCTGTGACCGGCGGCGATGAGGGCTTGGGCGAGGGGCTGACTGATGTGACCGAGGGAACCGGTTAATGTAATTCTCATGGGAAGGACTTCTTTCATAAAGTATAGAACTATCTTTTAACTTGAGGCCATTATAAGAGATAGACTTATACTTTGTCAACTGGTAAACTAAAGAAAACGCAAAAAAAGGAGTCAGGACGCATGAAACTCAAGGATGAAGAAAAATACGATCGCCTGATTACGGCCGCGGTGACCGTGTTGGCGACTGGGGGACTGGCCAGTTTCTCCACGACTAAGGTGGCCAAATTAGCGGGGATCCCGCAGTCCAACGTTTACATTTATTTTGCCAATAAGCAGAGTCTGCTGGAAGCCGTTTACCAAACGACCGTTCACCAGCAGAGTGTGGCAGTGGCCGCTGCGCTGGATGCCCAAGCACCGCTGGTGACGCAGCTACAGGCCAGTGTGACGGCGTTATATGAGTTTTCCCGCGACTTTCCGGAGACGGTGACGGCCATTCAGGTACTGTTAGATGACGTGGCGTTGAAGCATCAGCTACAGTTGAAACAAGACGATGTGGCCAATCAACGGATTCAGCGGCTCCTGCAGGTCGGTGTGGCACAACAGTTGTTGCGCGCCGTCGATCTTAATTTCATCCGCTACTTTCTAGCGCGACCGGTCTATCACTATGCGGCCGGTGTGCGGTCAGGTCTCTATCCGGACACGCCCCAGGCCCTGGCTGATTTGACGGCGATGATCATGGGCGCGGTCCTTCAACCAGCGGCGTATCGGGCGTGGCTGGCGCAGAATCAGTCTGGTCAGTGACGGCTATTTTTGCTAGACTGAAAGGGATGGCGCGCGTTCGGAGTCGCGCATCAACGGGGAGAAACGATAAATGACGAAACAAATGCACGAGTACCTGCAACAAATTTTAGGGGCCGGCCTGTTTCTCATCATTGTGATTGAGGCGGCCTTGATGTTCATGGGGCCAACGGGACAGCTGCCACCCGGCTATTGGGTCTTATTCCTACTTATCGTGGTCGCGCTCCTGGCCGTCGACAGCTATTACCACTTCTGGGGGCGGCGTGAGTCAGTTTCACCGACCAAAATGGCAGGGTGGTTCTACTTGCTAAACGAAACGGCCCCCAACCAACGGACCGTTTGGACGTGGTCGAAGACGGTCCTGATGGCGCTGATTGTCATTGGTGGCATCGTCTCGGTGCTCGGCGACATTCTCGGATTTCCCGTTGCCGGCCCTCTGATGGGAATCAGCATGTTAGTCGTCACGATTGGTATTGTTTTGAGCAATTTGGCCCGCTGGGGTTATCGGCGGTGGCGTGCTTAAATGGCTTGCTCACAACGTGGTTTTGGTTGTGGGGGAGTTTTTTTGATTGGTTTTTAATTTTAGAGTGCAAAAAAGAAGCCCACCAGACAAAATCTGGCGAGCTTCTTAACGTTATATCCAAAGTCATCAGGCACGACTAGCCTGCGTTTAAAATCCACAGGAACAAGACGAAGACGACGGCCAGACCGTACATCATGGCGCCGACTTCCTTGCCGCGCTTGGCCGCAATCATGGTCAGCGGGTAGGTGATGAAGCCCAAGGCAATACCGTCTGAGATGCTGTAGGTCAGTGGCATGCCCAAGACGATTAGGAAGGCAGGGGCGGCGACTTCAAATTTTTCCCAGTGAATGTTTTTCAGCGATTGGGCCATCAGCACACCCACAATAATCAAAGCGGGCGCGGTCACTTGGTTGGTCACGACGGCCAGCAGTGGGGAGAAGAAGGCCCCTAAAATGAAGAAGATCCCGGTCACAATGGCGGTAAACCCTGAGCGGCCCCCCACGGCGATCCCAGCGGATGATTCCACGAAGGCGCCCATGGGTGAGGTCCCCAGCAGTGAACCGACCACCATCGTACTGGAGTCGGCCATCAAGGCTTTCCCAATCCGTGGCAGCTTGTTATTCTTCACCAAGCCGGCTTGTTCGGCCAGGCCAACCAGCGTCCCGGTGGTGTCAAAGAAGGTGACCAACAAGAAGGTCAAAACGACCACAACTAGTTGGAGGGAGTTGATGCTCGTGACGTGGGTCAGCCCAACCATGAACGTGGAGCTAATGGACGGCACGCCGGAGACGATTTGCTTGGGCATGGCGATTAAGCCGGTGGCCAAGCCTAAAATGGAGTTGGCGACCATCCCGATGAAGATGGCACCGGGAATGCGGGCACTCATTAAGATCAGCGTCACCAGCAGCCCGAAAATCGTCAACCAGGTGCTACCGACTTGCAGGGAGCCCAACGTCACGACCGTTGATTTGTCAGCCATGATCAAGCCACCCTGGCTCAACCCGATAAAGGCAATGAACAATCCGATTCCGGCACTGATGGCCATTTTTAAATCACGGGGGATGGCGTCAACCACCTTTTCCCGCAGCTTGAACGCTGTTAAAATCATGAAGAGAATCGAGGCCACAAAGACCCCGGCCAGCGCCGTTTCCCACGGCACCTTCATGCCGATAACCACGGAGTAGGCGAAGAAGGCGTTGATCCCCAGGCTAGCGGAGATGGCGATGGGGTAGTTGGCGAGAATCCCCATCAACATGCACCCAAAGGCGGAGGCGAAGGCGGTCGCAGTGAACACGGCGCCTTGGCTGATGCCGGAAGCCCCCAGCACTTGCGGGTTCACGAAGAGGATGTAGGCCATGGAAACGAAAGTGGTTAACCCCGCCAGCGTTTCCTTCTTGTAGTTCGTACCCAGTTCTTCAAAATGAAAAAAGTCAGCGATTCTTTGCATGAATAATTGCTCCTTCAAATCCAATTTATGTAAAATCCGAACGTTTTTAACTATCGTTCGTGTTTTTATCTAAAATCAATACTTATAGAGCTTACCATTTCGCTAAATGAAATGCAATCACGAATTATGAACAATTTTATACCGAGCAAGTTCGTAAAACACGAATAAACCGGTCTGGCGGGATTTGGCCAAAGAAAAAGGGCCCGAGAAATTTTTCTCGCGTCCTTTTGGGGAAGCATGGTGCTAGTGGTCTAGGGTACCAAGGATTCTAAGTTGGTGGCCAGGTTAAGTTAATGCGGTTCAAGCCAGGTCAAAAATCCAAAGTGACTTAGACGTAAATAGTGATGGCTAGACGTCCGCCCACAGCGATCCGGTCCCATTTTCACCATCCTGGAAGCACTGAGAGCTGTTATGTCTGATGCGAGCCACACAAAGTCGAAACTCAGATCACAAGGTGAGTGACCAGAGGTGGGTCAAGGTGCTCAGCTGTGTCGATGGTCTTAGCTGCGGTTTTGGCAGCTTAGAGCATGGGACGACCTTGAAGCCTCGCGATTTTTGCGGGGCTTTAAGGCGAGGCGAAAGACCGGGGTTCAGGCTGGAGCCGTGCCCCACAGCAGAGCACCTTGAACCCACCGCCGGGAACGGAAAAGACCAGCAATCCGAGTTTAGTCTGGGTCGGCTAGGGACTTGCCGCTGGTTGTTGCCTTGAACCCAGCGAAGGCCGTGTCGATCGTTTGGTATTCGGCGGCGCTCAGGGTCACATCCAGTGATTTCGCGTTGGCCTCGACCTGAGCGGCGCGCTTGGCACCGGGGATGACGACGCTGATCAGTGGATCCTGCATGTACCAAGCCAAAACGGTCTGCGCAACCGTGGCGTTGTGGGCGCTGGCGATTGGCCGGATGGCTTCGATAGCTTGCAGTGCTTGCGTGTAGCGGGGTTCCTGGAAGTCACTGATTTGGCTGCGAATGTCATCGGCGGGGAAGGCCACGTTCTGGTCGTATTTCCCGGTCAACAGGCCAGAAGCCAGTGGAAAGTATGGTACGAAACTAATCTGGTGATCCTTCAGGTATGGCATCAGGTCGGCCTCGTGGTCGCGATGCAACAGGCTAAATTCGTCTTCCACCACGTCGACGTAGCCGTCCGCGTTGGCCTCCTTGACCTGGTCTAAGCTGAAGTTAGACAGGCCGATTGCCCGAATCTTGCCTTGTTCCCGCAGCCGTTGCAGGGCGCCGACCGCTTCGGCCTTAGGCGTTTGCTTGTCTGGAAAATGAATGTAGTAAATGTCGAGGTAGTCGGTGTTGAGCCGTTTCAGGCTGGCTTCGACTTGTTCGGTGAGAAATTTCGGGTCATTGTTGATGACCTGTTCGCCGCTTGAGAAGTCCTGCGCGCCCTTAGTGGCAAGGGTGAAGCTGTGGCGGTCAAAGTCGTGCATGGCTTGGCCGACCAGTTCTTCGGAGTGCCCCAGGCCGTAAACGTAGGCCGTGTCCAACAGCTGGATGCCGTTGTTTAAGCCCGCCTTGACCAAGTTCAATCCATCTTCGTCTTTCAAATTCGGGAAGAGGTTATACCCGCCGACTGCATTGGTTCCCAGTCCTAACGGTGTTGTTTGCACATCAGTTTTACCAATCGTGACTTGTTTGTGTGTCATACAAAGACCCTCCTAATAATTAATGAAACCGGATTCAAATACATTTCCTATTATACCGAATTAATTTTGAAGTTAAAAATATCTTGGCCCGGTGTTAGCGGCCGCGACTTTCTGCTACACTGGGAGGCAAGGAAAAAAGGAGCGGATAAACGATGACGACTTATTTAATTGTGGGCGCAACGGCGCTGGGTCAACTGGTGGCGCGGCAATTGGCAGGTAATGCAGAGACGACGGTGCGGGTCTTGCACACCCCAACAGAAACCTTGCCAGCTGACCTGGCAGCGCAGGTGACCGAATTTAGCGGCGACTTAGCGACCGAGGAGACTTACGTGGCGCCGTTACAGGACAGCCCTATCATTTTCTCAGCGCTGAGCGGCATGGACGTTGACCTGGCCTTTGAGGCCTTGTTCGACGCGCAGTACCACCAACGCCTGCAGCTGACACGGTTCGTGATGCTCAGTACGGCGGGCGTCGACCAGGAAGTGACAGGCGAGCTGGTCTATCCCGGCATCGACAACGTGAAGGAATACCTGAACCAGCAGCGATATGCCGCCAAATTAGTGGATGAAGCCGAGTTCCCGTATACGATTTTACGGCCGGTCACGCTGACGGCCGAGCTGGGCACGACGCCACAAATCATCAAGGAAGGCGCCCCCGTACCCGCTGGAAATGTTTCACGTGAAACAGTGGCTCAGGTGGCAGTCGACCTCTTGCAAAATGGCGGCTACGATTACCAGTCGTTGGCGATCTGTCAATAACGGGTCCCAATTTTAGCTGCCAAAAACTAAAATTTCCGAAAACCTGCTGAAATAGTACGTAGCCAGCCGCAATCTTTGTTAAAATAGACGCAGTGGGGTGAAGACTTTGGCACTAGAAATAGATGATGAGCAATTAAAAGCGATTCGGGAACGGATGCAGGCGGCCAATCAGGTAGCCCACTTTGTGATTTTCGAATCCACTGAACGAGAAACGGGTAAAGTTTTACGGTTGATTACCGATATCGATAGCTTTCAAGCGCTGCAAGAACAACACGAAGCTGACTCAGACATGGTGATTATCCAAGACATCGTGCCCATCACCGACACGTTGGCACGCTGGGCGGTTGCCGAGAATATGGCGGCCCAACAGAACGCCCAAACCGGCGATGCGGCGACCACGTTGGCTGATTTGGAACAGTATACCAATGAAGTTTTGACGGAGAATCACAAGGCGATTAACCCGCCCGACAGTGAAACGGACTAAGGGAACTGACTACGGTCGGTTGCCTTTTTTTATACAGAAAAATGCATGGGCAAAAAGGGTTCTTTTTAGGGGTAAAACTGGTAACATGGGGGTAGACTCAGGGGAGTTTACAATGCAATTGGAGGGGATTTCTATGCGTACATACCAACGGGGACTCGTGACCGGAATTTTAGCGGCAGCAACCGTCCTATTACTAGGGGCAGGGCCACTGAGCGCCCAAGCCAAGACGACGAACAAGACGGTGACTTACGGACAACTGACCAACAAGAATCAGTACCGGCTCGGGGCGATTCGGGAGGCCGCGCGTCAGTCCATCCTGCAGACGACCAAGGCGAAGAGTTCCAAAGTCGCCGCCGTTTATCAGGTGGCTTTACCAACGCACATGACCAAGAAGGCCACGCTGACCAAGAACGGCCTGCGGATGCCACTGTTGAAGAACAGTTTTAAATTAACGCACGTTACGGTGCCCTATCGTGACTTGAAGGGCAAGATTCTGAATCGCTACCTACCTAAGGCCAACCGGACCAGCAAGGTGAAGACCAGTAAGATGGTGGCGCTGACGTTTGACGACGGGCCGGACCCAACCCTGACGCCGCGGTTGCTGAAGACGCTGAAGAACAATCACGTGCACGCGACGTTCTTTGAAGTTGGCCAGAGCGTGACGCGTTACCCAAAGATTACCCGCGCCGTATTGGCTGGGGGCAAGGAACTGGGCAACCACTCGTGGAATCATCCCAACTTTGACAGCATCGGGACCGCCAACACGTTTAGCCAAATTACGCGGACCAACCGCGCCATTTACAACGCGACCGGCACGCTGCCACAGTACGTGCGGCCGCCATACGGTAACATCACTGCCGCAGAAGGGCGCAAGGTGCAGCAACCCATCATCCGTTGGTCGGTCGACTCACGGGATTGGGCTTACCTGAACACGCAAAAAGATATTAATGAAGTGATGAAGGATACCCGTGGGGGCGACATCATTCTGATGCACGACATCCACAAACAATCCGTGGCTGCCGTTCCGACGATTATCAAACGCTTAAAGGCCAAGGGCTACAAGCTGGTCACGGTCAGTCAACTCTTAAACTACCAGGCATTGCCAGGCCGTCAGTACTTTGGCGCCAATGATTCGCGAATCGCCGGTAAATAGGCAATCAAAAAACGCTTAGTTTCACGTGGAACATTTTCCCGTGAGGCCAAGCGTTTTTGTGTGGCGATTAAGCCAGCATTTTTTTGACTAATTGTTCGTAGACCCGTTGCACGTGGCGGAATTCATCGAGGTCGACGGATTCGTTCAGTGAGTGGGCGTCGTACCATTTGCCCGCGCCGTAAACGATAACGGGGAAGGCGTTGGTGGACTTGGTAAATTCGGAGGCGTCGGTCGCCCCGTGGATGACTTGCAGATCAATCGGATGGCCAAATTCGGCGTCCGCAATCGCCTTAGTCGTCTTGACCAGTGGCGAATCTTGCGCGCTGATGATCGGCTTGAAACTGTAGTCAACGTGTAAGGTCAAGGCCACGCCATCTTCCTGGTTGAGCCGGTCGACGGTCTCGTTTAGCCGCTTGATCACGGCCGCGTTGTCGAACTCTGGAATGGGCCGAATGTTGCCTTGCAGTTCGGCCTTGGCGGGGATGCTGTTGACCTGTTCGCCGCCGTTAAAGACGGTGACACTGTGGACCAGCGGCCCGAGTTCGGGGCTGACTGGGGCGTCGTCAAATTCAGTGGCCTCGGCGGTCACGTATTTGATCAAATTGGTGATGGCGTTGATGCCTTTCTCTGGCATGGAGCTGTGCGCCCCAACGCCGCGCGAATAGACGTGATAGTTGAGGGAACCATTGTGGGCGTAGACCAGGTTGCCACCGGTGGGTTCGCCAATGACCATGCCTTTCAAATCGTCGGCGTAACCCTGTTCAGTCAACATCCGTGAGCCCATGGCACCATTTTCCTCGCCCACGGTCCCGATGAAACGCAAGCGACCGTTCAGTTTTGTATGGGCGTCGGCCAGGTTCACGAAGGTGATCAGCATGCCCGCCAGGCCGCTCTTCATGTCGGCAGCACCCCGACCGTACAGCGTGTTGCCGTCAATGTGGGCGGCGAACGGGTCGAACTGCCAGTCCGCTAAATCGCCAGTGGCGACCGTGTCCAGGTGACCGGCCAGGGAGAAGACGTTGTCGCTAGCGGGATCGCCAATTTCGGCGACGATGTTACTGCGATTGGGGGCGTAGGGGATGATCTTAGACGCAATGCCGTGTTCGGCGAAGAGCTGTTTGATGTACGTGGCGACGGCGTCCTCGTTGCCATTGACGGAATTGATGCTGACTAAATCCTGGAGAATCTGAATCTGTTCACTATCTTTCATAAACGCAAGCCCGCTTTCTCACCAATTTTTAATATTATAATTCAGTGTAGCACGCTTTCAGAAAAATGGCTCGCAAAGTCGTTAGATTATGACAAAATTTGTACCAAACAAATGTTCGCTTTTGCTCGACGGTATGCTATCATATAATCAACTTAACAGAAGTTTGCGCCGCTGATTTTTCAAGTGGTGGTTTGATACTAACGAACGACAAATGATGACGGGGAGACTTGGTATACTGACAACGTTCAGTAAGGCGTGCAGGACAAACGATTGGCAAAGAAATTGGAGGTAGCGGATGAGTTTACAATTTATTTTAGGTGGGGCCGGTCAGGACCACAGAGAACCCATGGTGGCAGCGTTGGCGCAACAGGTGACGGCCCAACCGATGGACCAGAGTTACTACCTGGTGCCCAACCACATTAAGTTTGAAACGGAAGTCGATGTGCTGGCGGCCTTAAAGGCGCGCGTAGCCCCCGATCAACCGCTATTTGCCCAGACCCAGGTGCAGGTCTTCTCGTTCACCCGTCTGGCCTGGTTCTTCATGAAAAATGAACCCGTGTACCAGCTGCCCCGGATTTCGACGGCCGGCTTGAACATGTTGATCTATCAAATCATTCAGAGCCACGCCGATGAGCTGACTATCTTCAGAGGAGAGGTTGATCGGCCGGGCTTCATCAGTCAGCTGACCACCCAACTCGCCGAATTCAAGGTGGGGCAGGTGACCGCGGCCGACTTGCTTGCCGCCATTGACCAGTTGCCCGGCAAGAATGCCGACCTGCAGGCCAAGCTCCACGACCTGATGATTATTTATGACGCCTTTGAAGCCCAGATGCTGGGCAAATATGTCGAAAATACGGATTTACTCAACCAGCTGGCCGATTTCTTGAGCCAGCGGGTGGACCTGAGTCACGCGCATTTTTACCTCGAAGGCTTTTCCCAATTGAGCGCCCAGGAACGCCAGCTGGTTGCCGTTTTGATTGAACACGCTGCTAGCGTGACGGTCGCCTTGAACCTCGACAAAGGCTATCCAGGCGAGCTTCCCGACCCGACCAACCTGTTCTTTCAGTCGGCCAAAACGTACCACCAACTCTACGTGGTGGCGCAGGCCAACAGCGTTCACGTCTTGCGGGACCAACGCGCGCAGACGGCCCGGGTGAGCGCCGACCTGCAGGCGTTAGACGCCTACTGGCAGGCCAGCAACACAATTTCGCCAGAACCCGTGCCGGCCACCAGTGTGCCCACCAACATTCAAGTTGTTCAGGCGGCTAACCGGTACGTCGAAGTTTCACGGGTCGCCACCCAGATTCGCCAGATGGTGGCGACCGGCAAGTACCGCTACCAGGATTTCTTAGTCCTGGCGCGGCATTTGGATGCCTATCAGACCGTGATTGGCCCCATTTTCAGCGCACAGGCGATCCCGTACTTTGACGATGCCGACGTGCAAATGGCCGACCACCCCTTCGTGGAATTGCTCAACGCCTTGTTCGACGTCGAACGCCGGAACTACCGTTACGCTGACGTCTTTCGGGTGCTGAAATCAGAACTATTGTTGCCCCGCGATGCGGACGACCAGCCGCTGTCTCTGACCACGTACCGGCAAGCGTTGGCACTCACGGAAAATCTGGTCCTGAAGAACGGCTACGAGGGCCAGTATCGCTGGACGCAGGATAAGGATTGGGTCTTTAACCGCTTTGCCGTGGGGGATGGTGGCGTGCAGACCACGCAAGACGACCAGATTTCGCAACAGATTAATCTGATCCGCCACTTTGTGCAGGCGACCTTACCGCCATTCTTTGCCCGGTTAAAGGCCGCGAAGACCTATACCGACGCGGTTGCCGTTCTCTACCAGTTCTTAGACCAGGCCGGCGTGACCGAGCGCCTGCAGGCTTGGCGGGATCAGGCTATTACGGACGGCGATTTAGTTCGTGCGGGCCAGCCCGAACAGACCTGGGCCACTTTCTGCCAAATTTTAGACGAATTCCATACGATTTTGGGCGACCTGCCATTTGTCCAGGCTGACTTTCAAGCGCTGTTACAGGCCGGGTTTGCCGGGGCGAAATTCAATCAAATTCCGTCAACGCTGGATCAGGTCACCATTTCTGAAAGTGGGATCGTGCAGACCAACAATCGCAAGGTGACCTTTCTGATGGGGGCCACGGCTGATACCATGCCGGACAATCAGATCCCGACGACCTTACTGGCGGATAACGACCGCCAAGACTTGAGCAGTCAACTCCAGCAGGTCGACGCCAGCAGTTACCTGCGTGACGATGCGGCCACTCAGCTGGCGGGCGAGCCGTATCTGAACTACCTGGCCTTCCTGAGTAGCAGTGAACAGCTCATTTTCAGCTACCCGGCCACCAGCGATGATGACAAGAACGGCCTCCAGCTGTCGCCTTACGTGGCGCGGATTCAGGCCTACTTTAACCTGCCAACTCAGGTGGCTGCGGGGACGCCGCAAGCCGAAGACGGTGAGATCTTGCCGTTTATCGGCACTCGGCGGACCACACTGCGGCACCTGGTACAGGCCAGTCACGACAGTCAATTGCGGGAAAAGCCGCTCTCCAATGCCTGGCTGTACGTCCTGCATTTGTTACGAGCGGACCCGACTTACGGCGAGCTGACCACTAAATTACTGGGCAGCCTCAGTTACCGCAACGTGCCCACCCAGTTGACGCCAGATATCGTGACCCAGCTGTACGGCAACAAGATCAGTACCTCCATTTCTAAATTGGAAGAATACTACGCCAACCCGTACGCATACTACCTCAAATATGGGCTAAAACTGCAGGAGCGCGACGTCTTTGCGCTCTCGCCGGCAAGTACCGGGGAATTCTTTCACGCGACCTTAGACGGCCTGATGAAGCTGGTCAACCAGCAGAAGCTGGACCTCGCGTCGCTAGACGACCAGCAACTGGGAGAAATGACGGATGAGGTCATCGCTAAGATCCTAGATACCACGGCCAATCCGCAGTTTGCCATCCTGGAAAGTTCACACCGGATGACCTATATTCGTGAACAATTGATTAAGACCATGCGGCGAATGGCCAAAACCCTGCAGGAGCAGAGTAAACGCACGCAGTTCCGACCACGGCGAACCGAGCTGCAGTTTGGGCTGGGGGACGAACGGGGCTTGGCGGCCCTGTCCTTTGACGTTGGTAAAAAGCGCCAGGTCACCGTCCGCGGGCGGATCGACCGGTTGGATGCGATGCAGGTCAACAACAAGACCTATCTCGGGATCGTGGACTACAAGAGTTCCGAGCATAAATTTAGTTATCAAGACGCTTACTATGGCCAGGCCATGCAAATGCTGACGTACCTCGATGCCGTGCAGAAAAATATGCCCGACTTGCTGGACGCGGCCACGGCCAAGGATGCCGAGCTGGCGGGCGCCGTGTACCTGCACATGCAGAACCCCATTTTAAAGGCGGCTGACATCTTGGGTGAGGATCTGGGCGACGCGTTGTTGAAGGCCGAACAGTATCAAGGCCTCTTGCTGGACGATCCCGACCTATTGACGAACCTGGATACGCTATTTGCCGATCCCGACTTTAGTGGCAGTTCACTGCTCTTCCGCGGCTTACGGCGGACCAAGAAGGGGACCATTACGTCTTACGGTAAGATGCTGGTCAATCCGACTGAGCTGACCTTACTGTTGAACCACACGGAGCGGCTGATCAAGCGCGCGGCGACGGAAATTTTCGACGGTCACGTTGACCTCTCGCCGTTCCGCCAACAGAGTAAGACGGCGCTGCAATACTCCCCGTACAAGTCCATCATGCAGTTTGACCCGCTATTGACGGAAAATAACTACCGGGATCTGGCAGCGCTCAAGAAGGAAGACGTCATGGATCGCATCAAGGCCGAACAGGAACAGGAGGCTCCCAATGAGCACAACATTTAAGTACACACCCAGTCAACACGACGCCATTTATCAAACGGGGAATAACCTGCTGGTCTCGGCTTCGGCCGGTTCCGGGAAGACCCGGGTCCTGGTCCAACGGGTGATTGAACACCTGAAGGCGGGGATGGGCATCGACCACATTCTGATTGTGACCTTCACCAAGGCCGCCGCCGCTGAAATGCGTGAGCGGATTCAAACCAGCTTGCGCGCAGAGTTGACGGCGAGCCAGGGCAACAGTGAGCAACAACAATTTTACCTGCGGCAGCTCAACCAGTTGCCGGTGGCCGACATCAGTACGCTGGACGCCTTTTGTCTGCGGATTCTCCAGCACTACTATTATGTAATTGATCTGGACCCGGTCTTCCGATTGATGGCCGACGAGACGGAAAACGCGTTACTGCGTGATGAGGTCTGGGCCGACCTGCGGGAAGACCTCTACGCCAACGACGAGTCGGGGCTGTTTGCCCGGCTGACCGAAAACTTTTCCGGGGACCGCAGTGACGACGGCCTGGCCGACTTGGTACAGCGGACCTATACGTTTGCCAACGCCACGCCGGATCCCGCGGCCTGGTTGGCGGCCTTACCGCAACCCTATCAGTTGGATAGTGACCACCTGACCGGTACGACCTTTTATCAAAAACAGTTAAAACCCTTATTCACCCAACAACTCCAGCAAATTAAGGCCGACCTGACCAGCGCGCAACAGCTGGCCACCCAGGCCAATCTCACCAAGCAATTGGACCACCTGATGCCGCTTCTAAGCGACTTGCAGACGGTCAGCGACTTGGTAGATGGGGACAGTTGGAACGCGCTACGAGCCGCGATTCAGGGCTTTGCCTGGGGGCGTATGCCGTTCGTGCGGAAGAATAATGAAGACTATCCCGTTTACAATGAATTGAAGGCGACCTACTACGATCCGGCC
This sequence comes from Levilactobacillus cerevisiae, assembly GCF_003946245.1. Taxonomy (GTDB): domain Bacteria; phylum Bacillota; class Bacilli; order Lactobacillales; family Lactobacillaceae; genus Levilactobacillus; species Levilactobacillus cerevisiae. The sequence continues at coordinate 29,573 of NZ_RHNN01000018.1, read as the reverse complement.
AAGAAGCAGTTGGATCAGCTGCAAGCCTCGTATTTCCTGCAGACTGAGGAACAAGTGACGACCACTATCACCAAATCAGGTGAGCTGGTTGGCGAATTGGCCCGGGTCGTGGGTTTATTTCGTGACGCCTACCGCCAGGAAAAGCAACGCCGGCACGTCTTGGACTTCGCCGACATTGAGCACGCGGCCCTAGATATCTTAAGCAGTGACACCGCGCAGTCGCGGCAGGTCACCGCCCAACTCCGCGACCAGTACCAGGAAATCATGATCGATGAATATCAAGATACGAATAGCTTGCAGGAAGCCATCCTGACCGCGATTGCGCAGCCAGCCCCCCACGGCAACTTATTTATGGTGGGTGACGTGAAACAATCCATTTACCGGTTCCGGCAGGCGGATCCGACCCTGTTCATGGACAAGACCGACCGTTACGAGGCCAACGGTGACGACGGCCAGCTGATTGTGCTCGCCGAAAATTTCCGTTCCATGAAAAATGTGGACGACTTCACCAACCTCATTTTCAAGCAACTGATGGACCGGGAACTGGGCGAAATCGCCTACACTGGATCGGCTCAGCTGAAGTATGGGGCGACCTATTACGATGACAAGGGCGCCGGGGCCACGAGCACCGCGGACTTGCTGGTCTATTTGACTGAGGGTGCTGAAACGCCGGAAACAGATGGGGAACCCATGGATGCGACCTTCCAAGTCGACAACAAGCACCAGGGAGAAGTCCTGATGGTCGGTAAGAAGATTCAGGAGTTGATTGCCGCTAAGACGCCAATTTATGACCGCGATGCCAAAAAAGTACGGGACATGTGCTACGGGGATATCACCCTGTTGACACCGACCCGCACGAACAACCTAATTATCACCGATGAGCTGCGCCGCTTAGGCATTCCGGTGGTAGTGAACGACGCCCAAAATTACTTTAAGACCACGGAAATTCAGATCATGATGGCCCTGTTGCGGGTGATTGATAATCCGTACCAGGACATTCCGCTAGCCGCCGTCTTGCGCTCACCCATCGTGGGGTTGGACGAAAATGAACTGGCTATGCTGCGAATCAACCAGAAGACTGGTGATTACTACCAGGCGTTGGTCCATTTCCAGAATAGTTTTGCGGCCGCTTCAGCCAGCAACCTGCAGCAGGCCGTTTACGAAAAAATCAGTCACTTCTTAGAACAGCTTCAAACGTTCCGTGACGTGGCCCAGCAAAATGAATTGGTGACGCTGATCTGGCGGATCTACCAGGATACCGGCTTCCTCGACTACGTTGGCGGGATGCCAGCCGGGTCACAGCGACAAGCCAACCTGCACGCCCTGTATGAACGCGCGCAAAGCTATGAAAAGAGTAGCTTCAAGGGCCTGTTTCAGTTCGTCCGCTTCGTTGAACGCCTCCAGGAACGGGACGCCGATCTGGCTGGTGCCCCAGTGCAGGCGGCGACGGATGCGGTGTCCGTTATGACCATTCACGGGAGCAAGGGGCTGGAATTTCCAGTCGTCTTCATCATGGATGCCTCGCGCCAGTTCAACAAGCAAGACCAACAGGGGAATTACGTCATGAGCGGCAAGACGGGGATTGGGATTGATTACCTCGATCCTGACAGCCGGGTCAAGGCGCCGAGCCTACAAAAATTGGTGACGGCCCAAGCAATTTCGCGGGCCAGTCTCGCCGAAGAAATGCGGAAGCTCTACGTGGCGTTGACGCGGGCTGAATCTCGGCTCTACATCGTCGGTTCCCACAAGACCCAGGAAGAGGCCATTGCTGCTTGGGAACAGGCCTACCAGAGTCCAGAACTGGTCTTAAACGCCACCTTGCGGGAGAAATCCACGCTGGCCAATTACCTGGACTGGATTGGGATGTGCCTGGTGCGTGACGGCAAGTTCCCTGCCGACCTCCGCCAGGGAACGACCACCTTCTCCGGGCTAGCCGGGGATCCCGCCAACTTTGGCGTGACCTTTGTGACGGCGGATGAGTTAGACTCGGCACCCGACGTGGCTGCGGCCGCGGCGGATTGGCTCCAAGAAAATAGCCAAACAGCGGCTAAGGTCAACGCCAAGACGGTTTCCGGGGAACAGCTCCAGGCAATCATGGACTTCCGTTATCCCCACCAAGCGGCCACGATGACCACGGCTTACCAGTCCGTGTCAGAGGCCAAACGGCTATTTGAAGACCCCGACAACGCGTCAATCGGTGAGTACCGCGCCAGTGCCAGTGGTCAAACGACCGGGAATCGGTTCGTGACCCATGACTTTTCCCGGCCGGACTTCCTCCAGACGGTCAGAGAGCCGTTGGCTACGGAAATCGGGAGTGCCACCCACCTGGTGCTCCAGGAATTAGACGTCACCAGCGCGCCCACGGCCGAAAGTGTGCAGGCCGTGATCGACCAGTTGGTGGCCGACCAAGTCTTAACGGCGGCAGTCGCCCAGCGGATTCAACCGGACTTCATTCTCCGCTTCTACAACAGTGACTTGGGCCAGCAGATTTTAGCAGCGCCCGACAAACTCCATCGCGAAGTACCATTCTCGCTGTTAATGCCGGCGCGCAGCCTGTTCCGGGATTTCCAGGAGGCCGATTCACAGGTATTGGTCCATGGGATCGTCGACGGTTATTTGGACACGCCGGACGGGGTAATCCTGTTTGACTACAAGACCGACCACGTCAATGCCCAAGCCGTTGCGCAAAGTGAGGCCAAGTTGCTCGAACGTTATGGCGGGCAGGTGAATTTGTACGCGGCCGCACTAAAGCAAATGACTGGCAAACCCGTGCTGGGTCAGTACCTCTACCTACTGGCGAGTGGCGACCTATTGTCGGTGCCCGTGAAGCAGATTCGCCATTTGGCCGCGGAGTAGGCGGGCAAAGTCGTTGGGCGTTGCCAGTTTCTGGTGGCAATCTGACCACGTTGATACTCAAATTAAAAACGATGCCTAAAAAAGTAGGCGCGCTATGACCGATTGGCCGTAGCACGCCTACTTTTTGTGTCCTGTGAAATGATGGTCCCAGTCGCAAGCAACTATTGATGAATCAAAAATAGCGAAACCAGAATAAACGCTTGGACAACCATGACGCCGAGCACCCCAGTGAAGTAGCGGGTGTAGTGGCGGTCACGGTGCCAGAGCAAACCAATGACGCTGGCCAAGACCAGCAGACCAACGACTAGCATGATGATTAATTTCAGTTTAACGTCAAAATCCGTTGTCAGCATTCTGCGCGCTTCCTTTGTGGGTAGTAGTTGCTACCAGTATACCAGAAAATGGGTTAGTCACGTTCAATGGCGAGGGCAATGCCCATGCCGCCACCGATACACATCGACGCGAGGCCGCGATGCAAGTCACTCCGAATTAATTCGTGTAACAACGTAACCACGATCCGGGTGCCGGATGCGCCCAGGGGATGACCCAAAGCAATGCTGCCGCCGTTCACGTTCAGGCGGTCGTTGGGGATGTGCAGGTCGCGGGTGATGGCCACCGACTGCGCCGCAAAGGCTTCGTTGACTTCAAACCGGTCGACGTCATTCACCGTTAGGCCGTCCTTGGCCAAGGCAGCTTGAATCGCCGTCACCGGGGCGTACCCCATGATGGCGGGATCGATGCCAGATTCCTGATAGCCGCGTAACGTGGCTAAATAGGGAACGCCGGCCGCCACCGCGCTAGACTTGCGCATCAAGACCATGGCCGCGGCGCCGTCGTTTAGACCGGCCGCGTTGCCAGCCGTAACGGTGCCATCCGGTTTGAAGGCTGGCTTTAACGCCGCCAACTGATCCAAGGACGTAGTGGTCCGCACGGGTTCGTCGGCCGTAATGGTTTGGTTGCCAACCTTGACCGGCACAATTTCCGCGTCGAAACGGTGGTTCACTTGCGCTTGGGTGGCATTTTGCTGGGAACGCAGCGCGAAGGCGTCCTGTTCTTTGCGGCTGACGTGGTATTTCGCCGCGACGTTTTCAGCGGTGATGCCCATGGACTCGCCGCCAAAGGCATCCGTCAGGCCATCCAGCGACAGGCTGTCCACCAAGGTGGTGTGCCCGAGCTTCTGCCCCCAGCGAATATCGTTGTTTAAAAATGGTGCGTTACTCATGCTCTCGGTGCCGCCAACTAGCACGGCATCGGCGTCGCCCATGAGAATGGCGCTTTGGCCCAAGCGAATCGCCTTGAGGCTGGAGCCGCAGACCTGGTTCACGGTCATCGCCGTACTACTGACGGGCAGACCGGCGTTTAGTTCAATCTGTCGCGCCACGTTTTGGCCGAGCCCTGCTTGGAGGACGGTGCCAAAGATGGTTTGCTGAATCATGGCGGGGGTGAGGCCACTGCGTTTCACGGCGGCCTGCGCCGCAACGGTGCCCAATTCGACGGCAGAAAGTCCCTGAAGACTCCGCCCAAATTTTCCGATTGGGGTTCGCACTGCACTAACAATTACAACTTCTTCTGCCATGATAACGCTCCTTTTCCGATAGTATCCGAACCTTAAATATAACTGACTTTCCCCCGTTTGTCTTGCTTGACGCGCTGAGATGGTGGGGGATTTGCATTTTCTTAAGGAATACAGTCGGTAAATGAAGTATAACAGTTAGTCAAACACATTAAATAAAAGACAGTTGGGGGCCTCGGAACGTCGGCTCCCAACTGTCTACTTGTTGACTAAATTTTACTGAGATCGTAATTTGCACGAGGACCGCCGACATACTTAGGTCGGGACCGTAACGCAGTAACATGGGCCCCGCCAATTTCAGTGTACGTTGGCCGTATAGGAACTTGAACAAACTTCACATGCATACCGATGGCTGTATCACCTATATCAATACCGGCTGCAGCAGTTACATGTTCAACCTCAACTGGATTATCAAATTGTTTAAAAGCCGCGATTGAACAGGCACCGCCGGCATGTAGGGCAGGAACCACTGTTACGATATCCAGCTGGTTCTTTAAAGCAAGCGACCGTTCGACGACTAGACTACGATTGATATGTTCACATCCTTGGACGGCCAATCCTATGCCCAGTGGCGTTAATTTTTCCTGTAGAGTTTTAATAACCAAGGTACCAACAGTTAAGTTTGAGTCCTTACCGATGTGACCACCAACAATTTCACTGGTAGAGCACCCTAGAACAAATAAATCGCCACTATTCAGCTGAGCAATATCAAGAATATCTTGAATATCAGTGGCTAGCTGTGAGACAAGTTGGGTAGTTTTAATTTCAATCATTTTTGTAGATCCTTTCCTCATATGGAGTGAATTCTAATTTTCTTGAGACTCCCAATAATGGCCAAAGTAACACCAGTACCAAAGAGCACTTGGAGACAATTGCTGAAAATTGAAGCCAGTCCAGCTGGCCAGCCAAAAAGTAGCATGGTAGCAAAGCAGTAGCCAAGCACCATGATAGCGCTTCCGATTAGCAGCGGGATAAACATCGATTTAAGTGAAGAGTTCTGTTGCGATGAGAGGTAGCCGACTACGAATCCTTCTGAACCGTGGATAATTAGAGAAAAAACACACCAAATAGGGTATCCAGTCAATATATCGATTAGAAACCCACTGCCACCACCAACGATGCTCCCTACCTTGGGCCCAAATAAAATAGCGCTAGTGTAGATACCAACCTCACATAAAGTTACAAATCCGTTCGTGGCCGGAACAGGGATGATCACTAGAATTGATAAAGCCACCGTCATAGCAGTTAGAATTGCGGCGAGAACGTTTTGTTTTAAGTTATTTCCTCTCATTTGCTGTCACTACTTTCTGGCGGTATGCCCCCTGCCAAACATTGCCAAGGTCTTTGGTAATGGTGAGTCCACGTTGAATCCCAATGTAGACAAACTCTGTGGCAATTCGAACTGAATCTAACAGAGGATATCCCTGTGCTAAAAGAGCTGTGATGGCGGCAGAGAAGGTACATCCTGCACCATCAGTGGCAACTGTTTGAAGTTTGGGCGTTGTAATCCAATGACTCTCATCCCCATTTAACAAGTAGTTATAAGCAATGTCTCCAGGAAACTCACTACCGCATTTTATAACGACATTTGGGCAGCCAAATGATTGTATTTTTCTGGCGGCTAGCTGCACCTGTGATTTTGTCGAAATTTGTGGGATATCGCTTAGATATGCGGCTTCACGCAAATTTGGTGTTGTTAAAAACCCGAGTGGCATTAGTAATGACTTGATTGAATCACCATAAATTTTATGGAAGTTAAGCTGTCCCTCCTTGAAAAAGAGCACAGGATCGATGACTAATTTAATTTCAGTATTCATTAATTTATTAACGACAACCAGTAAGTTGTTGAAATCTCCTAATAAGCCAGTTTTAACAAACTGAATGGGGAGCTGTGTAAGAATTGAATCAATCTGATCCGCAAGCAGATTTGGAGAAAAGAGAGTCTGTTTAGTATCAGTCGAAGTCACGTTAACGATGCCGGTAAGAGCACAGACTCCAAAAACGTCGAGTTCTTCAAATGTTTTCAAGTCGGCTTGCATGCCGCCACCTGATAAAGTATCAGATCCAGCAATTGTCAAAACGGTTTCCATTTTATCCTCCTTTAAATGACAGACGTATCCGAGTACATGATGCAACTTAATAGAAATTTGGTTCTTGAACAACTATTAAGTCCAATGGGTAAGGATGAACCAGCAGTTCATCGACGGAGATGCCTGCCATATGAGCAAGTGGATAAAGGTAAAGGGGGTTGGGCAAGTGTTCACCATTTATCCAGTAGGTCAATTTCACAGTACTAATGTTATAGCCAAATTCCGAGAAAATATCGCGAGAAAATTTTGAAACGGTTCGCTCGACTGGGAAATTTTTAATTTGTCCAAATTTGAGAGAAATGTCAGAAATCATTTTAGGAGACAGTTGATTTAATAACTCTGAAGGGGCCGCATTAACGTTTAATTCATAGCTGGGTTTGAGAATGTTATCTAAGCTGACACTCCCTAGCTGAGCGATGGCGATGAGAAAAGTAAGCTTTGGTGTGGACTGACCTCTCTCCCAACGGATTAATGTCCCCCTGCCAACTTCTTTCCCGGTAATGGAAACAAGACCTCTTATGAAACTAGAGTAACTTTCGGCAAAGCAATGCTCACGAATTTGACTAATTTTAAAAGATAAAAAATACCGATTCGGTGCCATTGCGCACTTCCTTTCTAACTGACATTTTAGAAGAGAATTGACAAAATTGGCTTAGACAAGTTGATAGAACTGTCAGAATAGTTAGATTGTTCGACAAAGAGTGTACTTTGTATAATGACGTCAATAAAGATCAGAGGCATAATAAATTTATCGAATCGAAATGATTCAACGTTCTTGGTTCACTTGGAAATAAAGTTTGTATGACCCGTTGGTCAAGTGGTTTAAGACACCGCCCTTTCACGGCGGTAACATGGGTTCGAATCCCGTACGGGTCATTTTCATTATTGGGCTATAGCCAAGCGGTAAGGCAACGGGTTTTGATCCCGTGATGCGTTGGTTCGAATCCACCTAGCCCAATTAAAAAAATGTATCTGCGCAGTGAGGTAAGATTGCGGATACATTTTTTTAGAATAAAAATAATAAATATCAGGGTGGTGCTGTATATGCTGTTAAGACAAGCAACAATGGCTGATTTACCGCAGATTTATGACATGGTTATGGATGGAAGACAATTATTGGCAATGCAATTTATCAATCAATGGCAAAAGGATTATCCTAATATGTCAATCTTGGCAGAGGATATACAGCAGGGGAACACGCTTGTTTTGGTACAAGAAAATGAAGTGTTGGGTTCTGCCGCGCTGGTAAGCGGATCAGATCCAACCTATCAAGAAATATTTGACGGCCAGTGGTTAACGATGAACGCAGATTACCTAGCGATTCATCGTGTATCGGTTGCTCAAGGGCATCATGGCGAGGGGATATCTGAACGGTTATTACGAGAGCTAATCAGAGAGGCTGATCAAGTGAGGGAAATTGAAAGCGTTCGAATTGATACACACCCACAAAACAAAGCAATGCAATACGTGATTGAAAAATGTGGATTCGTTCGAACCGGATCTGTTAACCTTGCTGCAACTGGGAAACCGGAAACAGATAATTTTGCATATGAACGGTTGACTTCAAATGTCAAAAGTGAGGACTTAAGTAAATTGCTAGTAGACTAAGTCACAGACAATGTCAATTTAAAATCCGAAAAAAGGCCGGTCTGTCGTATTTGTATCCGCGACAAGCTGGCCTTTTCAGGCGTTCTTCGCATTCGAGAGATTAACGATGAACATAGGAATTCTCGGTACATTTCTTCAAGTGAAATTAATCTTAAAAGGAATGTTCCATGCTAAGTTGCTGGTGGCAGTGATTATCTTATACAAAATGTTGAATGTGTCTATACTAAATTGAATTGCCGCGGGGCAGAATTGACGGTGGAGCATGTAACCGGAAGTGGAGATGAGGTTATGGAATCGAGAACAAAAGAGATTCTTGGGGCGACGCTACAAAAAATCGCTTCAGATGAACAATTTGATGCAATAACGGTTAAACGGTTAGTTTTGGAGAGTCATGTCAATCGGCAAACTTTTTATTACCATTTTCAGGACAAGTATGATTGCCTACAATATCAGTTTTATCAGGATGCGAGTAATTTGGTGGGCGATGTAACAACGTCAAACTGGCTGAAGGTATATTTAGACCTATTCCTGTACATCGATAAGAACCAAACTTTTTTCCAACACGTGAGTGAATCCCATGCTTACACATACGCTGATGACTTCATGCTACAGGTGATTGATCTCATTATTACGAAGCTTCAAAAATCGCTGCAAAAGGAGCACCCCCAGCTTAAAATTCGTGATCAGTCAGGACTGTTGCTCTTTGAGTATGGACTACAAGGAATTGTAAGAAATTGGTTTAGGGGTGGCTTACGGGAAAACCCCAGTTTGCTAGTTGAAAGTGTGAGCAAGGTTAGTCAACGGCAACTACGTACATTGTTTCATGGCGTAATCGATAAAGAAGATGATCCATTTAGACAACAATTAATGTCTGTATAAGGCCTGTACAGAAGCTGGCTACTGTCTATTCTCTATTTTACCCGCTGGTATTAATCTGAACTTGTTAACAAAGTAATTATCCACTAAGAAATTTTTTGTGGATAATCTTCGATACTCGGCCGAGTATTTATTATTCAAATTGAAACCGCTAACAACTGTTTCAACGGTGAAACGATGGTTGGAATCAATTTGATTCGAAGGGATTGTACAATGTGGATGAGAAAAAGTCTGGAGAGCAGATTGACACGCAAAAAGCTAACCGAATAACGGGATTTCAGTTATTTTCAATGACTACTTCCATGGTTATGACGGTTTATGGCTTTGCGGCGTTTGCTAAACAAGGACCGACCGCATTCTTTTACCTGTTTTTAGCGGGAATTCTCTGGTTTTTACCAGTTACGCGATCTTCAGGAGAAATGGCATCTATTGACGGCTGGAGTAAAGGTGGCATCTTTACATGGTCACGAAATATGCTGGGTGAACGAGCAGGTTGGTCGGCGTTGTTCTATCAATGGATTCATATTACTGTAGGGATGAACACGATGATGTACTTTATCCTCGGGTGTTTCTCAGTAACATTTGGGCTTCCGATAATTACGGATAATCCACTCGTTAAATTTATTTTGATGATGATTATTCTGTGGGGCTTGATTGCATTACAACAGAGAGGGACGAGTGTAACCGGGAAAATTGCACAATGGTGCTTCACGCTAGGCGTGATCATTCCTGTATTTTTCCTGCTATTTTTATTCATCATGTACCTGATTCAAGGCCATCCGGCAATGATCGATGTCAATATGCATACGATTATGCCAAAGAGTTGGAGTGGTAGCGTTTTGGTTGGTTTTGTGCCATTTATTCTAGCCTTTGCAGGAGCTGAAGGTTCAGCACCGCATGTTAAGGATCTGGACAAACCAACCGTTTATCCCAAAGTTATGATGGCACTCGCAATTGCAGCAATCTGCTCCGATATTATTGGAAGTATGGCAATTGCAATGACTATCCCTAATAACCAAATTCAACTTAGCAATGGGATTGTTTATGCATATGGCGCTTTGGTCAAGAACTACGGTGTCAGTGTGGTGTTCGTTGAAAAGTTAACAGGGTTTTTACTTGCTGTGGGTGTTTTAGGTGAAATTAGTAGCTGGGTAGTTGGACCTAACTCTGGTATGTTCGAAGCTGCCAAGGCAGGATACTTACCACCACGGTTTTCAAAGGCAAACAAGTATGGCATTGAAACTAATGTCATGATTTTACAAGGTGTGATTGTTTCAATAGTGGGGGCATTGCTAACGTTTGGTGCTGGTGGGAATAAGTCGAGCCTTTCCTTCCAAATCGCTATGAGTTTAACGGTTGCCCTTTACACGTTGATGTACATGTTAATGTTTATTAGCTACTTGGTTCTTCAGTTCCGTTATCCAGATTTGCATCGGGCATTCTTTGCCTCAAAGTCGAAAACATTAAGAATCGTCTACGGGTTCCTAGGGTTTGTTCTCTCGGCATTTGGATTTATTGTCACGTTCTTCCCACCAGCTGACTTATCATCGGCAGCTAAACATACGTACTTAATTTTGCTAGGCAGTGCGTTCGTCGTGATGTTAGTCTTGCCATTTATTTTGTATATGTTCCATGATAAATGGGCAAGTCAACTAGGTGTTAGCATTCCGGGATCTGCAGATGATACAGCTGCGGAATCTCTAGAGGAAGAAACAAAGTAATAGCAATACACTTATTAAGGAGGAAGTCATGTTTGGCGTCTGAACATGACAACATATTATGACTAAACAAGATCAGGAAACGCAGCAGATTATCAGTGATGTTGATTTAGAAAAGACCTTTCTGGGCAGCGTTGAATCCGGCCAATCTTTGCCAACGAATGTCTTACCAGACAAGCCAATGGCACCAGATGTAGCTGCTCAACTTGTCGAACACTATCGGCTTAATGAAGCTAAGGCCAACCAAAACTTGGCAACATTTTGTACCACACAGATGGAACCGCAAGCAGATGAATTGATGAAGAATGCATTGAATACAAATGCCATTGACAAGTCTGAATATCCTAAAACGGCAGCCATGGAAAACTATTGTGTCAGCATGATTGCGCATTTATGGGGGATTCCTGAAGAAGAAAAGATTTATGATGACTTCATCGGTACCTCAACAGTCGGCTCCTCTGAAGGTTGCATGTTAGGTGGGTTAGCCTTACTGCACAGTTGGAAGCACCGTGCGAAGGACTTGGGTTTTGACATTGACAATTTACATACCCATAAGCCAAATTTGGTTATTATGTCCGGGTATCAAGTTGTTTGGGAAAAGTTCTGTACTTATTGGAACGTTGAAATGCGTCAAGTACCAATTAATGGTGATGAAGTTTCTTTGGATATGGACCGTGTGATGGGGTATGTTGACGAAAATACTATTGGTATTATCGGTATTGAAGGGATTACGTACACTGGATCAGTTGATAATATCCAAGCCTTGGATCAATTAGTAACAGAGTATAACAAGGCGGCTGTCATGCCAGTTCATATTCATGTTGATGCTGCGTTTGGTGGGCTGTTTGCACCATTCGTAGATGGATTCAAGCCATGGGATTTCCGACTGAAGAACGTTGTTTCTATCAATGTTTCGGGTCACAAATACGGTATGGTTTACCCTGGATTAGGTTGGATTGTTTGGCGGCATAATACGGCAGATATTCTGCCTAAAGAAATGCGCTTCCAAGTACCTTACCTAGGGAAAACGGTTGATTCAATTGCGATTAACTTTTCACATAGTGGTGCTCACATTAGTGCGCAATACTACAACTTCATTCGGTTTGGCAAGGCTGGTTACCAGACCATTATGAAGAATGTTCGGAAGGTTTCAATGAAGCTGACTGAAGCGTTGAAGGAATATGGTATTTTTGAAATTTTGGTTGACGGTTCTGAATTACCAATCAATTGCTGGAAACTAGCAGATAACGCGAATGTTAAGTGGACGCTGTACGATTTGGAGTCTGAACTGGCAAAATATGGTTGGCAAGTGCCGGCATATCCACTACCAAAGAACCGGGACGACGTGACAATCAGTCGAATTGTTGTTCGTCCTTCAATGACGATGACGATTGCAGATGATTTCTTAGACGACTTGAAATTAGCTGTTGATGGCTTGAATCATAGCTTTGGTTCAGTCGATGAATCCAACATTAGTGTGGACAATAAGACGACGGTTCATAACTAGATCCTGGCGGTCGGTACTTGGATTGATAGTTAAAAATGTATGAGCATAGGGAGGAATTAGTGTGAGTGATAATTTGAAATCGAGAAGGAATGTGCGGGTGAGGTATGCGCCGAGTCCAACAGGTTTCTTGCATATCGGTAATGCCCAATCTGCGCTATTCAATTACCTATTTGCGCGGCACTACAATGGAACGATGGTATTGAGAATTGAGGATACTGATGTTAAGCGGAATGTTCCTCATGGAGAGGACAGTCAAATTGACAACTTACATTGGTTAGGTATTGATTGGGATGAAGGTCCTGATAAGCCCAATCCTAAGTATGCACCCTACCATCAAACGGAGAGACAAGATCTCTATCATAAGTACATTATGCAACTATTGGATCAGGGACTGGCCTACAAGGATTATGCAACGGAAGATGAACTAACCGAAATGCGGGAGACGCAACGTGAAAATGGTGATGCGCCTCATTATGATGGACGTTGGTATGGTCGAAGTGAAGCTGATCAACTTGAGGCAGAAGCAAAGGGGCTAAAGCCAAGTATTCGGTTACACTTGCCGGAAAACCATGTATACGCATGGGATGATATCATTAAGGGACATGTTGCCTTTAACTCGGACAACATGGGCGGTGATTTCATTATTGAAAAAAGTAATGGTATGCCAACCTACAACTTTGCAGTAGTCGTTGACGATTACCTGATGGATATCACCGATGTGTTACGAGGTGACGACCACATTGCGAATACACCCAAGCAAATTGCGGTGTACGAGGCCTTAGGGATTGAGCATCCTAACTTCGGTCATATTACTTTGATTTATAACCCGAAGACACGGAAGAAGTTAAGTAAGCGGGACAAAGAGACGCTGCAATTTATTAGTCAGTACAAAAATCAAGGGTATCTCAGCGAAGCAATTTTTAACTTCATTGCTTTTCTAGGGTGGTCCCCGGTTGGCGAGAAAGAAATTTTCTCGCGAGATGAGCTAATTAAATTGTACGATCCAACTAGAATGTCAAAGTCCCCGGCTTACTTCGATCAAAGTAAATTAGATTGGACCAATGCAGAGTACATTAAGAAGCTTGATTTAGATGATATGACGGATCGGGTTCTTGAGCTTGTCAGTGAAGGGCAATCAGATTTGGCCAAGCAGGTTCAGGGATTACAATTGCTAGATTTGCGCGGTTTTACGTGGCAGGTTTGCAAGATTTACCAATCTGAAGTTCATCAATTGAGTCAAATTATGGAGAAGATTGTTTGGTACACGAATATTCTAAATGAACATATCGACTACAATCAGTTGAATCGATTTGATCGAGATGAAACGGTATCCGTGTTGCGGAGTTTTAGAAACCAAGTTCAAGTATTGCAAAACGAAGGTGTTGCTCGTGACTTTAACCAAGTCATTCAAGCAGTTAGCATTGATACGGGTGTTAAGGGCCGTAACCTGTATTTTCCGTTGAATGTCGCATTCACGGGCGTTCAATCGGCACCCCAAATTGATGAGATTCTGCATCTGTATGCGACAAACACGATTATTGCTCTACTGAATAAGGCTATCACGGAAATGTAGTCAGGATACGGGTAGTTGAGATGTTTTTTAAAACAACCATGCATAAATAATTGCATGATTGTTTTTTGCTATCATATAATGTAAGTGTAAACTATTCCGTGCTGATTTTGCTCGATTTCTAAAAAGAAATGAGCTTTGCTTTATTTTTATGCAGTTTGGTGTATCGTATTAGTTAATACAAAAGGAAGGGAGACTTGAATATGTATAGCGGTGTACTTTTAGCAGCAGGACTGGGCTACTATTTATTTGTGTATAAGGGAGTGGACAGAATGCAGCAGTCTGGCGATGCGAAGACTGCTGGATCATCAAGAAACTATCCGCTTACTAAAAGCGAAGCGATGAAAAGCTATATGTATTCAAAGCTTCCTTGGAATTCGTCAATTGGTGACATTTATGTATATGCAAAATCGTTTCCAGTTAATAAATTGCCCGACGATGAACGACGTCAAGAACTGTTGCTAGAATTTCAAAGCAACGTCAGTCATTTACGAGAAGCTGGTCGGTTGCCTAAGGATTCAATTCGATATATTGACAAAGTTGATATGTCCTTGGAACTCACGACTGTTAGAGCATTGAAGCCGAAAGACGCAGTAGACTTGTTTTCTCGGCAAATGCGTTACTTATCGATGTTTACGAAGCAAGCCAATCCTTTTGGCACGGTTCATAAGTTAATTGCCAATGCTTCCATGTTTTCTCGTGGGTCGGGACCAGACTTCCAACCGACAACCAAATTTTCTGGGAATTTTGCAACGTTCCTTCAAGATTATTATTTCTGGCGGTACTATTCAACGCGGAATGAATGGAATATTTATCTGGTGCAACAACAACGGAAATTAGATGAGGTTGAAAATGATGTCTTTTCTTTTCTGAATGGCGACGAAGGTAGTTGGGTCACAAATGAAGAGGGGAAAATAGTCACGACTTGTTTTTCAACTGTTGGGTTAGAGGTCATCGCAAATTTATTGAAGATAGATCGAACAATCGTGCCGCAATTGGAAAAATATGAAATCGCCTTTACGGATGAAATCTGGAAGAACTACTTTCCTTATACCTGGGCAGAGGTTAATCGAAAGCAAGCTGGAACAGATTTGCATACATGGGCGCGTAAGTTAAAAAAGTAAAATGATTTAGGATATGAGGAACCATTGGCTTGTCTGGCATAAAGACAGGTTGATGGTTCCTTTTAATTTTCAGCGGGAGAATTATTTAAAATGCAATTACCGCAGCATAAAATTATGAATAAACTGTAATTTTATACACAACCTATGCATCCTACCCCAGAACAGCGGCACCATGCTATCATGTTTCATCGTTCACGAGCCTAAAGCATGCTCTAAATAGGAAACGCGTCACCACGACGTTCCGTCGACCCGCGCACCACCGGTGATGAAACATGTTTCATCAAATGAAACCAAAAACACCCCGAAAACCCTGGAGTCAGCTTGTCTGAAAACGCTTCCCAAGTATGCATTTTTACCGTATGCTAAGCACGTAATCAATTGATACGAAGCACACAAATAAAAAATACAGAGGGGTAATTGAAATGACTAAACGTGATTTTATTGACACCAACACTTACACGAAAGACGAAATCCAATACATGATTGAATTGGGGATCAAGATTAAGGAATCCATCAAGAACGGCTACTATCCACCATTATTGAAGAACAAGACGCTCGGCATGATCTTCGAACAATCTTCAACCCGTACCCGGACCTCCGCCGAAGCAGCCATGACCGAATTAGGTGGTCACGCCCAATACCTGGCACCAGGCCAAATCCAATTAGGTGGTCACGAATCCATCGAAGACACCTCACAAGTTCTTGGCCGGATCCTGGACATCATCGGTGCCCGTGTTGAACGTCACCACACCGTTGCTGAAGTTGGTAAATTCGCCAAGGTTCCTGTTGTGAACTTCATGAGTGACTACAATCACCCAACCCAAGAACTTGGCGACATCATTACTATGACGGAACATTTACCAAAGGGCAAAAAGCTCAGCGACTGCAAGATTGTCTTTGTTGGTGACGCTACCCAAGTTTGTGTGTCAACCATGTTTATGGCTACCAAGATGGGGATGGACTTTGTACAATTTGGCCCTAAAGGCTTCCAAATCAAGCCTGAAACCCTTGAAATCGGGAAGAAGAACGCTGAAATCTCTGGCGGTTCCGTCTTAATCACGGAAGACGCTGACGAAGCCTTGAAGGATGCTGACTTCATCTACACCGACGTTTGGTACGGCCTGTACGAAGCTGAACTGTCTGAAGAAGACCGGATGAAGATTTTCTACCCGAAGTACCAAGTCAACGCTGACTTAGTTGCCAAGGCCTCCGATCACGTGAAGTTCATGCACTGCCTCCCAGCTACCCGTGGCGAAGAAGTTACCGACGAAGTCATTGACTCCGACTACTCCATTGTTTGGGACGAAGCTGAAAACCGTAAGACGGCGATGCGTGCAATCTTCGTTTACCTGTTGAACCCAGAATTAAAGTACGCTTCTCAGGCTGTTGCCGACAAGTACGATGCTGAATTTGAATTAATGTTACGGAACGCCGTTGACGAACGTAACAACTAATAAACTGGCTATCCGATTAGCGTGCCGCACAACGGAACAAGGATAGCGGACTAAGGAGATAGGATCGTGCAAACAGAAAAGAAAAAATTTAGACTCTTTGACGCCGTCTTAATGTCGGTGGTTGTCATCATGGTCGTGGAATCGGTCGCTCCGGCGGCTGCTATCGGCCCGTCGCAGTTCTTCTGGTGGATTTTCTTATTAATCTTGTTCTTCATCCCGTATGGTTTAATTTCATCCGAGTTGGGGACAACCTACACCGGGGACGGTGGCTTATATGACTGGGTCCGCAAGGCGTTTGGTCAACGTTGGGGTGGCCGGTTGGCTTGGCTCTACTGGATCAACTATCCATTGTGGATGGCTAGTCTGGCTGTGCTCTTTGTCCAAGTCAGTGACCAGATATTTAATATCAAACTCAACACGTTCGGGTCAATTGTGGTCCAGCTGATCTTCGTTTGGGTGGTTGTCCTGATGGGGAACCAACCCGTTTCGGAAAGCAAATGGATCATGAACTTAGCGGCCTTCACCAAGATTTTCACGATTCTGGCGTTGGGCGGCTTGGGAATCTACGTGGCTATGACGCGTGGGGTGGCCAACACCTTCACGTTACACACGTTGATGCCACAATTCAACCTGTCTGGCTTGACCAACTTGTCCGTCATCATCTTCAACTTCTTAGGCTTTGAAGTTGTGGCCACGATGGCTGACGACATGGACAACCCGAAGAAACAGATTCCCCAAGCCATCATCTATGGTGGTATCCTGATTGCCTTCTTCTACTTACTAGGCGCGTTCGGGATGGGGGCTGCGATTCCTACTGACAAATTATCCGCTTCCAGTGGTCTCATCGACAGTTTTGTTCTGTTGATTGGTCACATGAACTGGTTCGTCGTGCTAATCGGTATCTTCTTCCTGTACATCTTAGTTTCAGAAATGATATCCTGGGCGTTAGGGGTTAACTACGTTGCCGACTACGCCGGGAAAGATGGCGCCTTACCAGCAATCTTCGGTAAGGAAAACGCCAAAGGCATGCCAATCGGAACTGGCTATTTGAACGGGATTATTGCGACCGTCTTAGTCATTGCCGCACCATTCATTCCGAACCAAGACATTTTCTGGGCTTTCTTCTCCTTAAACGTTGTCGCTTTACTGTTGTCCTACACCCTGTTATTCCCAGCATTCTGGAAATTACGGAAGTCAGATCCAGACACAGAACGGCCATTTAAGGTTCCTGGTGGCAAAGTTATGATCAATTTAATGACTTGGGTCCCAGAAGTCCTCTTAATTTTAACGATTATCTTCTCCATTTTCCCAATGAACTCATCTGCTAGCGAAATCGCGGCCAAGATGCCAGTTCTGATTGGGGTCATCATCACGTTAGTCGTTGGTGAAATTGTGGTTCGTTACGCGGAACACCACCAGCCGACCGATCAAGAATCTGTCTCAGCAACACCGAAAGAAAACAACTAAATTTGATAAGGAGCTGAACCAATTATGAAGACGTTAGATAGTACACCAAAGCAAGACGGATACCGCATGCCCGGTGAATTTGAACAACACAAGGGTGTTTACATCCTGTGGCCCCAACGTCCAGACAACTGGCGGAACGGTGGCAAGCCTGCCCAAAAGACGTTCGTTGAAGTTGCCAAGGCGATTTCTCAGTTTGAACACGTGACGGTCGGGGTTAACGATGACCAATACGCCAACGCGAAGAACCTGTTGCCAGCCAATGTTGAAGTGGTTGAAATGTCTAACGATGATTCTTGGATTCGCGACTGTGGCGCAACCTTTGTCAAAGACGACAAGGGCAACATGCGTGGCGTCGACTGGACCTTTAACTCATGGGGTGGCTTGGTTGATGGCCTCTACTTCCCATGGGACAAGGATGACCGGGTTGCTGAAAAGATGACCGAACTGGAACACGTTGACCGTTACCGGTTAGACGATTTCATTTTGGAAGGTGGCTCCATTCACGTTGATGGTGAAGGCACCCTGATTACCACCGAAGAATGCTTATTATCCGACGGCCGGAACTCACAGCTTTCCAAAGAACAGATTGAAGAAGTTCTGAAGGAAAACCTGAACCTGAAGAAGGTTATCTGGTTGAAGAACGGGATTTACCTGGACGAAACCAACGGCCACGTGGACAACATTGCCAACTTCGTTAAGCCCGGCGTCGTTGCCCTGGCTTGGACGGACGACAAGAACGATCCCCAATACAAGATTTCTAAAGAAAACTTGGATATTTTGGAAAACGCTACGGATGCTAAGGGCCGGAAAATCAAGGTCGTTAAGCTCTACTTGCCAAAGCCAATCACCATTACCAAGGAAGAAAGCGAAGGCGTTGACGCTGTTGACGGCACCTTGCCACGGACTGCTGGCGACCGCTTAGCTGCTAGCTACGTCAACTACTACACGGCTAACGGCGGCATTGTCTTCCCACTGTTCGGCGACCCAGCCGACGAGAAGGCTAAGGCCACGTTAGAAGAACTTTACCCAGACCGTAAAGTTGTCGGCGTTCCTGCCCGTGAAGTCTTACTCGGTGGTGGGAACATCCACTGCATCACGCAACAGGTTCCTGAAGCTTAAATTTTGAAACGGGAAAAGAGTGGGACAAAAGGCGGTTAGCTGGCGAGCATTAAGGCTGGTAGCCGAATAATCCCGGGCTTGGATTGTTTGGCTACCAGTTTTAAGCGGAGTCAGCTGCCTTTGGTCGCACGTTTCAACAATATAAAGTTGGAAATCCAAAAAAGAGCCTGGGAAAAACCCAGGCTCTTTTCTCGGTTAATCATGATTTTTATAAAATAGGAGTGAAGTAAACATGTCAAAACGTAAAATTGTGGTCGCTTTAGGCGGCAACGCGATCTTAGCCAATGATGCCTCAGCTGAAGCCCAACAGGCGGCGCTGGCAGACACGGCTAAATATTTGGTCAAATTCGTCAAGCAGGGTGACCAGCTGATCATTTCTCACGGAAACGGCCCGCAAGTCGGCAACTTACTCTTACAACAAGCCGCCGGCAGCACGGCCAAGAATCCCGCAATGCCACTGGACACGGCAGTTGCCATGACCCAAGGGAGCATCGGTTACTGGTTAGAAAATGCCATGGACAAGGCTCTGGCTGATGAAGGCCTGAAAAAAGACGTTGCCACGGTGGTCACCCAGGTGGAGGTTTCTCCTGATGACCCAGCCTTCACGGATCCCAGCAAGCCCATCGGTCCCTTCTACACCAAGGATGAAGTGGCCGCTGAACAGGCCGCACACCCAGACAACGTGTACGTGGAAGACGCTGGCCGGGGATACCGGCGCGTTGTGGCTTCACCTAAGCCAATCGACGTCAAGGAATCCGCAGTGGTCAACGCGTTAGTCGATGCCGATATCATTCCCGTTTCCGTAGGGGGTGGCGGTGTGCCCGTCGTCAAGGAAGGCAACCAATTGGTCGGCCGCGAAGCCGTGATTGACAAGGACTTTGCCTCTGAAAAATTGGCAGAACTTGTCCACGCTGACCTCTTGATCATTTTGACGGCCGTTGACCACGTCTTCGTGAACTTCAACCAGCCCAACCAAAAGCAATTGACCGACGTCACGTCAGCGGAACTGAACCAGTACATTACCGAGAACCAATTTGCCAAGGGGAGCATGCTCCCGAAGATCCAAGCGGCTTTGGACTTTGTGAACAACCAGCCGCAGGGGCAAGTCGTGATTACCTCGCTGGCCAACGTGGGCGAGTTCCTGGAAAACGGTTCCGGCACCATCATCCGCAAGTAACCTTGGGGGTTGCTCTGACGCTCCCGGCGGCGGGGTCAACGTTTCCTGCTGTGGGGCCCGGCTTCAGCCTGAGGGGCGGTCTTCCGCCTCGCCTTGGAACCTCACTGGAACCCGTGAGGTTCCAAGGTCGGCCCATGGTCTAACCTGAGCAAATCACTCAGCTAAGACCATCGACACAGCTGGAAACGTTGACCCGCCTCTGGTCGCTTACACGGGCGCTGCAGGTTACTTGGGTCTCATGGTTGGATTTGGCTAGTGGGGATGACTAGGCGTTAGCTGCGCCTCCGGGAGTGGGCAAATAGGACCGGGCCGCTGTGGGCGGACGTTGGTAGCCAAAAGGCGGTCTACCAACTTACTTTGAGCCTCGAAACCCGAGTCTCAAAGATACCAATTACCTAAGCGGCCAAAATCGCCACTAAGGTAATTCCCACGGCTGAGCCTATTTGCCCACTCCCTGCGGCTAACACGTGTTTGGCCCGTGGGTTGTTGTATTTACTGCCAAGAACCTATTCAGATAACATCCGACTAGCGGTATCGACTTAGGTTGATGCCGCTAGTTGTCCATCATTTTGGCTAATTTGCTGGTGATTCAGGTCATTAAAATTCGACGGGTCTTACGAATCAATTTAGTGTAAAATGGTGAAGAACTTAAAGCGGATGGATTGGAGCTTGGCTAATTCATAGTCAGAGCACGGCAAAAGCATGATTCACGGATTCAGGGCTAAACCTGTGTCGGCCGCAGGGATGGTGAAAATAAGCCCGGAGACCGCACTATGGCTCCAGGCGTTCGCCCACAGCGGTCCGGTCTCATTTTCACCATCCCGGAGGCACTGGCAACGAACAGTTTAACCTGAAACATAATAATGATAAAAACAATCGGAGTGAGTAATATGAGACTAGCAGAAACACCCGCACAAGACGGCTTTCACATGCCTGGCGAATTCGAGGACCAGGCTGCGAGCTACATGATTTGGCCGGAACGACCAGATAACTGGCGCGAAGGGGGCAAGCCAGCCCAAAAGGCTTTTGCCCGTTTAGCTGAAACGATTGCCCAATTTGAGCCGGTGACGATGTTGGTCAACCAGGACCAGTACAACCACGCGCGGGCAAGTTTATCGCCGGCGGTTCGTGTCGTCGAAATGAGTAGTAATGATTCCTGGATGAAGGATTGTGGGCCATTCTACGTGGTCAACGATGCTGGGGACATCAGGGCGGTTGATTTTCAGTTTAACGCCTGGGGTGGCCTCTTAGATGGGCTGTATTTCCCTTGGGATAAAGATAATCAAATCGGTAAAAAGGTTGCGGACTTACAGGGATTTCCCGTGTACGAAGTGGCTGCCGTGCTGGAAGGTTGCGCGATTCACGTGGACGGTCAGGGAACGCTGATTGCCACGGAGAGCGTGGTGTTGTCGGAAGGCCGGAACCCCGGCGGACTGACCAAGGCGGATGCCGAAAAAATCTTCCACGACTACCTTGGCGTGACCAAGACCATCTGGTTGCCAGAGGGCTACTTTATGGATGAAACCAATGGTGACATTGATAATATGCTGAACTTCGTGGCGCCCGGTGAAGTCGTCTTGACCTGGACGGACGATACCAGCGACCCGCAAGCCGAAATCAGTGAAGACGCCTACGAACGGCTGACTGCAGTGACCGATGCCCGGGGCCGCCATTTTAAAATTCATAAACTGCAGACGCCCCGGGTCTTGACGCTGAGCGAAGCAGAAGCCAATGGTGTTGACCCAATCAACGGCATGCTGCCCCGGGTGGCTGGCCAGCGCTTAACCGCCAGCTACGTGAGCTACATCACCACGAATCAGGCGATTCTGATGCCGACCTTTGACGATCCGCAAGATGCCGTGGCGCACGAACAACTGGCTGCGCTTTACCCGACCCGCCAAGTCGTCGACGTCCCTGCAACTGAGATTTTAACCGGTGGCGGCAACATTCATACGATTGCGGCCGGCGTTCCGGGGCATCATACGGGAGGAAAATAAGCATGAATTTTTTTGAAATCGTCAACGCCCATTTGGGAAGCTTGACCCCTAACGAGCAGAAGCTCTTCGATTACGTGGTTAAAAATATGGACCAGATCAAGAACAAGAGTATTCGGGAGGTCGCCTCAGCCACATTCGTTTCCACGGCCACGTTTCTGCGGTTCGTGAAGAAGATTGGCTTTTCCGGATTCAGTGAATTTACCACGGTTATCAAATTTACGTTGATCAACCGGAAAGAAGCCGACCAAGCCACGCCGTTTGTCGTGAAGCAGACGGACTACCGGGAGGAATACCTGAAGAATATTGCGGAATCCATTCACGTGATTCAACCCAACCGCCTCCACCAAGTGGTTGAAAAGCTGGCACAACACCCTGACGTGTTCTTCTTCGCCAAGGGGGTCAGCAAGCACGCCGTGGAATATATTGAATATTTATACACGATGGCCGGTTTCAAGACCCACTACCCACGCGACCACGATTACCGCAAGCAGGCCTTAAACCAGGTTGACGGTGACGCGCTCGTTTTCATTTTGACGTACGAAGGGTCCGACGGGGAAATGCTGGATAACATGAGCCGGCTCGTGGATATGCAGCCACGGCCGCTACTCGTATCGATCACGGAGCCGGACAACAACACGATTCAAAATTTGAGCGATATTAATTTCTACATTTTCACGGACGGGGTCACCGTCAATAACACAGACATTAGTTCACGAATTTCGACGATTTCGGTGATGGAACTGATTCTGTATCAATACGTTGAGGACTATGGCGGTCGTGACTTCCATTTCCGCAAACGAGAAGAATAAGTAATAGGTGAACGCGGCGGGTCCTGGGGAGGGGGCCCGTTTTTTGGTGGATTCGAAGGCCGTTTTCCCGCTAGATTTGCATTTTCTCCCGCAACTTCTCTATAATATAAGTAATGGATTCAAGATAGGGGAATACGCGTGATGGAACAATCAGATGCAACCGCCAAATCGTTGACGCCGGCAGAATTCTTGACGCCGCAACGGTTGGCTTCATTATCAGCTAATCAACAGAAATACGCCGCGACCATTTTGGCAGACGTCCTGCACGTTCGGGAGACCGTCAACATGGCGCAGGGGGACTGGACGCCACAACAGGTGACGGCGACTTTGGCCGCGCTGCCAACCATGGTGGACCAACCCCACTTGTACTTTGTCGCGGTCGTGCCCGTCTTAGCAGCTTACTTTAAGGCGCAAAAATTGGCCAATCTCAAAGCGTTAGATGCCGCGTTGAAAGCCGCACGGACCACGTTGGTTGAAAAGCATGGCGATGCGGCCGGTGAGCAAGAAGCCTACGAAGGCGTCGTGGCGCTGGTTGAGCAGTGGGTTGCAGCGATGATTGATCGGTCAGATGTGGCCAATTTAGCCGCAGGTGATCGCCAGAACTTCGTGACCATCGTCCACACGACCGCTGAATTAATGATTACCGGTAAGGGACAACAGCCAAAAGACTGGGACGTGCAAACGTTAAGCGAAATCATGTTTGGTCCCTTCACCCATTTACTAGATGAAGAGGATCGGGTACCGGCACTCTTCAACCTGGTGCCATTTGCGCTGACGACGTTGTTCACTTACCTGGACGAGCAGAACCAACTGCCGGCCGCAACCGAGTTAGAGAACTGGGTCAGCGAGCACCACACCGCGCTAGTTACCATGTACGATCCGAAGCTGGAAAGCTTCTTTGAGGACCTGACCACCGCGATGCAGGCGCAGAATATCGACGCCGATGATGCCAAAGCCGTGGACGCCTTCACGCAAGAATACTTGCGCGCCCACCCGACAACCAGTCGCGAATTGTTCACGACCGACCGGCAACTGACGCATAAGAAACACATTAAGCAGATTAAATACAGTCAAAAAAAGCGGCGGAAGCATCGTCGCCGGTAAATACTGATTGGATTGAAGTCCAATCAAAAGAGATGGCGTCCTCGATATTGAGGGATGCCATCTCTTTCTGTGTTTTCAGGGCAACAGCGACGGCACGTGATCAGATTTGTCCCGATTTTACACACAAAGTACCATGCTGTGTGTAAAATTGGGACAAGTGGTTGAGTAAAGTCACTTCAAACTGACTGAGTTCCGAACTTCCTTGAACACACGACAATGCCAAAGTATTAATCCCCAACAAAAAACGAGCCAGTCAATTCTCCCACACAGGAAGAACCGACTGGCTCGTTTTTAATTGGTTTCACTAAAATTCAGTGACAATGTATAAATACCGTCAGCACACAACAATAACAATCTAAATCCGTCGAAGCCGCAGGGCGGGTGACAATGGGCACAGCCGTGGGAATTGCCTTAGTGACGACCTTCGTCGCTTAGGCAATTGATACCTTTGAGACGCGCTAGCGGCTCAAAGTAAGTGTGAAGACCGCACTTCGGCTCCGCACGTTCGCCCACAGCGTCCCGGCCCAGTTTTCACCCGCCCGGAGGCGCAGTCAACGACCAATTTAGATAATTACTGTTCGTCCGCCAACCCGGCGATGACGTCCTCAGCCACGACCGGATCGGAAGCGTAAGGCGTGTCGACGCCATTAATTTTTTGATATGCGTCCTCACCCTTACCGGCCAGCACGACTAAATCGTGATTGGTGGCGCTGGTAATGGCGTGGCGGATGGCGTCTTCACGTTGGGGAATGATGGTCGTCTGCACCTTATCGTGGTCAATCCGACTGTCAATCTCCCTGGCAATGGCGATTGGGTCCTCGTGACCCGGATCGTCCGTCGTCAGAAAAGCGGTATCCGCGTAATCGTTCAGCGCCTTGGCAAAGCCTTCGCGACGGTCTTCACCTTTGTCACCGGTACTGCCGAGCACGGCGGTAATCTGGTGGTCGGGGAACTGCGTGTGTAGGAAGCTCAGCAGGGCGTTCATACTGCCCCAATCATGGGCGTAGTCAATGTAGATGGTCCCGTGATGTTTGGTGGTAATCGACTCCATGCGCCCGGGGATGGTCGTATTGGCCAGCCCAAATTGCATGTCAGCCACCGCAGCGTCCGCCAAGCGACTCGCCAGAATGGCAGCCGTGGCGTTACTTTGGTTGAAATCACCCGGCACGGACACGTGATACGTGGTTGCGAGTTCCTGCAGCCGCGCGTCGGTCGTGTGCGTCGTCAGCGTGAACGTACTGTCGGTCAAGGTCGCCGTACTGCTGGTGATGGCCAGCGTGGCGTCATCCTGAGCGAACCCGTACGTGAAAATGTGATCGGGATCCGTGGAGACCTTAGCCGCCGCGTAAACCTCGTCAAAATGGTCCATGTCCGCGTCAATGATACAGTTACGCGAATTGATCATCAGCTGCATTTTGCAGAAGAGGTAGTTGGCGAAGTTCGGGTGCTCGTTGACCCCGATGTGATCGGGCGAGATGTTTAAGAAGATACCGACGTCAAACGTCAATCCGTACACGCGGTCCAGCAGGTAAGCCTGGGAGGCGACTTCCATGACCAACACCTTGCTGCCGTTGTCGACGGCTTGGCGCATTTCGTGGAAGAGGTCAAACGACTCCGCCGTGGTCAGGTGGGCCTTGAATTGGTCTTCTGGCTTGGGGCCGATGATGTGATTGATGGTTGAGAACATCGCCACTTGTTGTGGAAACGCGTGGCTTAAGATGTTCGTGGTCAGGTACGTCGAGGTCGTTTTCCCCTTGGTCCCGGTGTAGCCAATGAGAAACAGGTCATTTTGCGGGAAGCCAAAGTAGAGTTGGGCGGCCAAGGACAAGGCCTTGCGCACGTCACTGACCAGGATGACCGGCACGTCAACGTGGTAATCCTTTTCGGCCAAGTAACAGGTTGCCCCATTAGTGATTGCCGATTGTAAATAGTCCACTGAGAAATTGAAGCCTTTGCAGACGAAGAGGCCATTGGCGCTGGCCTTGCGTGAATCGTACGCTAACGATGCAAAGTCGACGTCAGCTGAAGGTAGCGTGGTGCCCAGCAACAAGTCGTGTTCCTGGAGCAGCGCAATCAGTTGGTTTGCTCTCATTCAATTGCCTCTTTTCGTGGTTAGGCGTTTGGCCGCATGGTTGGGAAGAGCATCACGTCGCGGATGGAAGCAGCGTCCGTCAGCAGCATGGTCATCCGGTCGATCCCGATACCGAGACCACCAGTAGGCGGCATGCCGTATTCCATGGCTTCAACGTAATCCGTATCGATCCCGTGCGCCTCTTCGTTCCCAGCGGCGCGTTCTGCGTCTTGGGCTTCGAAACGTTGCTTTTGGTCGATTGGGTCGTTTAATTCAGTAAAGGCGTTGCCGTATTCGTTCCCATCAATGTAGAGTTCGAATCGGTCAGTGAACCGTGGATCCTTAGGGTTCTTCTTAGCCAGCGGTGAAATTTCAACCGGGTGACCGTAAATGAAGGTTGGGTTAACCAAGTTGTCTTGGACCTTTTCCTCGAAGAAGGCGTTGATGATGTGCCCAACCGTCCAGTAAGGTTCGCAGTGAATGCCGTTTTCGTCAGCTAATTTCTTAGCGTCTTCAACGGACATTGGTTGCCAGAAGTCAATTCCGGTAGCGTCCTTCACGGCGTCGACCATGTGCACCCGTTTGAAATCGGAGTCGAGGTCGATGTCCTTGCCTTGGTAGGTCACCTTACCAGAGCCGTTAACCTTGTTGGCCACGAAACGGAAGATGTTTTCCGTCAAGTCCATGACGTCGTTGTAGTCTGCGTAAGCCGTATAGACTTCAACCATGTTAAATTCAGGGTTGTGGCGCAGGTCAGTTCCTTCGTTCCGGAAGTCCTTGCCCAGTTCGTAAACCTTTTCCATCCCACCAACGATCAGGCGCTTCAGGTAAAGTTCCGTTGCGATCCGCAAGTATAAAGGAATATCAAAGGCGTTGGAGTGGGTGACAAATGGCCGGGCTTCGGCGCCACCGGCTTCCGTTTGCAGGACGGGGGTGTCGACTTCCAAGTAACCTTGGCCGTCCAAGTATTCACGAATGGCCTTCTTGATCTGGGTCACCTTGATGAAGCGGTCAAAGCTATCGTGGTTGGCGATCAAGTCCAGGTACCGTTGACGGTAGATGGTTTCAGGATTTGTCAGACCGTGGTACTTGTCTGGTAATGGCCGCAAAGCCTTTGATAAGAATTCGAAGTCAGTGAAACGCAGGGTCAAAGCGCCGGTATTGGTCTTGATGACGTAACCCTTGGCGCCGATGAAGTCCCCTAAGTCTAACGTCTTGTAGAGGGCGTACTTGTCTTCGCCCAGTTCATCTTGACGCGCGTAACCTTGGATCACACCAGTTCTGTCGAGTAAATCCATGAAGCCGGCTTTACCACTGCCCCGCTTACCGGTAATCCGACCCGCAACAGCAACATAATGTTTGTCTTCCATCAACTCTTCTTTGTCATACTTGTCGTATTTTTCAGTGAGTGATTGACTGTCGTCAGTGCGATCAAAGCGATGCCCAAAAGGCGCGATGCCCTGTGCTTGTAAATTTTCCATTTTATCCCGACGAACCTGCATCTGATCGTTCAGATCGGCTGGTGCGGCATTGTTATTATTTTTGCTGTTACCCATGTTGTGTCCTCCTATTAAGTATTGATTCAAAAGTTCAATGAATCCAGACCTCCCTTAAATTTAGTTGATTTTCGCCCAATAAGCAAGCCATAAAGGGGGATTGGGTGAATGAAGACGCTTTCAAATGGGTGGAAATCCGCCGTGCCAATTTGAAAGGCCCATAACCGCAGAAATGAGGCGACAGAATGGCAAATGTGTTGGCCCCCCTTTTAAGGACCCCGCCAAACATGATAGACTGGGCACAATGAGGAAGCGCAAAGGAGGCAGCAAACAACGCAATGTTAAAATTGATACGAAAAATGTGGCCGCTCCTGTTGCTGGGATTCCTGGTGAACACGGCCTATAGCGTCATGTGGCCACTGACCACGATCTATTTACACGGCGACCTGGACCTGAATTTAGTCCAGAGTGGGCTGATCCTGGCAGCGTACTCCGGCTGTAACGTGCTCGGCGGTTACCTGGGCGGCGTCTTGACGGATCGCTACTCGGCTAAAACGGTGGGGGTGGGGATGCTGGCCGGGTTGATTGGGGATGCGCTAGTCGGTTTCTTCTGGAACGGCATCGTGGCGTACCCCATCGTCCTGGTCATCTTCGGTCTCCTGACCGGGGGCATGCTGACGCTGATAACCGCCATGACGGCGCAACTCAGTCATCTGGACGGGCGCCTGTTCAATTTACTCTACATATTTATCAACGTTGGCCTGGTCGTTGGGACCGCCAGCATCGGGATTCTCTACCATAACAGCTTGCGGCCCATCTTCGGGTTGTTGCTGGGGTGCTACGGGTTGGCCGCT
Organism: Levilactobacillus cerevisiae; assembly: GCF_003946245.1. Lineage (GTDB taxonomy): Bacteria > Bacillota > Bacilli > Lactobacillales > Lactobacillaceae > Levilactobacillus > Levilactobacillus cerevisiae. The sequence goes on along the minus strand of NZ_RHNN01000018.1, from coordinate 1,103 downwards.
ATTCTGTGGCGCTGGCGGGCAAGCAGCTTTGAACGACAGTCGGCAGCACCGGCACCGGCGAAACAGACGGCACGCACCACGGCGACGACTGCCACGCCAGCCCGCGGCAAGCTCTCCCGCACGAATCTGGTTATTATCCTATTGAGCCTGGTGTTCATGTGGCTGACCTACGTGCAATGGATGAGCAACGTTTCCGTCTACATCCAAAATGAGGGCTTAGGGATTAAACTGTACAGCTACCTCTGGGTGTACAACGGCATCCTCTTAATTGTCGTCCAAGCAGTGATGGCAAAAGTCAGTCGTAGTAAGGTCTTACCGTGGCAAATCCTAGGTGGTTTGATTGCCATTGGCAGCTCTTTTCTTCTATTAACTAGTGAATCAGGCGTGGTGGTCTTGTTTGCGGCCATGACCCTGCTCACGGTGGGGGAGGCCGTCTACGTTCCAGGGGTCCCCGCACTGATCAATTTGTACACGGTTGGCAATGAAGGTAAGTACCAGGGACTGGTGAACGCTTTTTCTTCCTTAGGAAAGGCCCTGGGTCCGGTCATGGGTGGCGCGGTGATCGCCCAGTTTGCGTCTTTCCCGGTTCTGTTTTGGATTTGCGCCGGGATCGATGCGGTCATCGGCATGAGTTTCTTGGTTGGCGTTGTGCCGGCTTTACAAAGAAAGCAATAATTGACGCGAACTATCTCCAGGCGTGCCCTGGCCAAACGACCGGTTAACTCGGTCGTTTTTTCATGTTTTCATAAATACCATTCGGCTTTGAAAATAATTTACATTTATTGGCGATTTTAGTTGACGGGGCAAGCTGTGGTTGGTATAGTTATATACGTTGTCACGGCGATTCACCAACTAGACCAATTTAAAAGATTGAAATTAGTTGTTGACAAGCATGATGATGAAATGATATATTAAATAAGCTGCTCCATTGGAACAGCGGATTAACGAGAAACGTTGTTAAATCAAACTTCTTGTTGACATCATATCAGTTAGATGGTATAATAATTAAGTTGTTTGCGAGAGCAAATAACTTGGTAGACCTTTGAAAACTGAACATTGTTTCGACAAACCAAATATGTGTAGGGCGGTTTGATACTTGGTAT
>NZ_RHNN01000017.1 GCF_003946245.1 Levilactobacillus cerevisiae | reverse complement strand
CTCAAAAAAAATTGCCTAATCTCAAAGGATTAGACAATTTTATAAATGGAATTACCAACAACAGTTGACATAGAACCTAAAATTTGACCAGACTTGCTTTGTAGCGCACAGACCACGTTGTGCGCATAGATAAATTCATTGACGGCTTCGGGGTGATAGAGCGGTTTAGCCGCCTGGTAAAGCTGTTCCCAAATGTCCAAACGAGGTCACCTCCAAGTAGATTTAAGATTAAGTCTACCACAAAACTATTTGGCATACCGGAATGATTGGCGGTAAAATCCTTCGTTTGGAAAACTAATGCGGGGACCATTTGCTTGGGGGATAGAGACGATTAAGGTAGGCGATTGATTCGCGGCATGCTATTCTGAAGATACAATTTTTTAAGGGGCGTATACGACAAAATTTGGCGGTACTGGGGGAAATTATGGGGATTATTTGGCGACGCTTGAATCGGCGATGGCTCTTGCTAACGTTTGGCATGGCCTTAGGGCTGGCGATGGGACAATTCTTTTTGAAGGAATCGTATTTAGGTGGCCGAAATCTGTTTTTTTCGTCGCCCTACACGGAGTGGATTGGCATTGATAATTTCAGTTCGCTGGCTGTGACGTATTACTTAGCGCTGCCATTACTGGCGGTCTTACCGGTGGGCAGTCTACTGCAACGGGACCTGAACAATGGCTTTCTCCAACAGTTACGCATGAAGCGACCGGTGGCGGCCATTTTTAAGGGATATTTTGGCTGGTCATTTCTTTTAGGCGGACTGGTGGTTAGCGGGCCATTGTTGGTGAATCTGATGGCCTATCTGCTGGTACTGCCAAATTTACAGCCGGATAATTTGCTTAACAGTAATATTTTGGTGATTCGAGATAATACAATTAACGTCGCGCTGTACTACGCGCATCCGTTCTGGCATGCAGGGATATCGATTGGGTTGGTCTTTATCTGGGGAGCGTTGTTGTCGTGTTTGGTCATGGGAGTAAGCTTTTTTACGACGAAACCATTCGTGACGTTTAGCGCGCTTGCACTCAGCCAAATTGGGGCACTGGTGATCGATTACTTTCATTGGTTCTCCAGTAGTTTGGTGCCCGCTAACTTGCTGAAGGAGTCGGCCAACGCCAGTGTGAATGGGGGGACAACGGTGGTGCTCACGATGGCCCTGTTTATGGTTACCCTCGGAGTAATCACACTTGGTTATCGGCGGTACGTCGATGCGTAATCTTTTGCAGCAACAGTGGCATCAACTGCGCTTGCACTGGCGTGGGAGTACGCTGATTCTTTTGCTGATGGGTCTCTTCGTGGCGGCGCTTCTTCGGGCAACGTTTCAGCCAGGCTTATCAGCCCTTGAGATTTATGCGTCTTTGTTTAACAATCAAGTTTTTGGTCTGATTTATCTGCCTCTCTGTTTAGTTGCGGGGCTCAGCCTATTTGATTATCGACTCATCGATTATGGGCGATTCGGTCGAAAACGGGTTTGGTTTTGGCAACTAGTAAGTCAAAATGTGATGCTGCAAGGGAGTCTGTGGGGACTATGGACCGGAAGCTTGCTGGTACGGGGTTACCTTCTCGGTCAATGGGCGGCTGTTAAGATAATACTGTGGGGCTGTTTACAGCTGGGAGGCCATCAGGGATTCTTCGTGACCCTCAGTTTGGTGGTGTACTGGGTGACGCGGAAGAAAGTTTGGGCCGTGCTGGGAATTTGGTTACCGACGGTTGCTAGTTTAGATATCCTCCGGCAACCGCTGTCGCCATTCTTCAAGTACGTTCATTTGGCACCATTTGGACATGCGTGGCCGGCAGCGGGAGCGGTGCTTCTTGGATGGGGAGTGGCTGTCATCGGATTATGTTGGCTGATTGATTGGCGTGATAGTTAGGGGGAGTAGAACGTGGAACTGATTCGACTGACAAATGTGCGTAAACAGTTTGGCCGCCAACAAGTTTTACGGGACGTCTCGTTCCAGATTGAAGTTGGCACGATTGCAGCGTTAATGGGAATTAATGGTTCCGGCAAGACCCTCATTCTAAAGAGCATGTTGGGCCTAATGAAGACGCAAGGCGAGATTACCATCAAAGGTGTTCCGCTCAAGGTGGGGCGCGCGTATCCAGTCTCGGCAGGCATCATGATTGAAAGTCCCAGCGTGTTACCGGAATTTTCGGCCGTGACGAATCTAGAATTAATTGCTGATCTGCTGCCTGACGTCACCAATCAAGCAATTCTAGACCTGTTGCGGGAATTTGACCTACCAACGACGCGTTCTGCCAAGGTCCGTAACTTCTCACTGGGAATGAAGCAGAAGTTGGGGATTGCTCAGGCCGTTTTAGGTGGCAGTGAGCTCATTGTTTTGGATGAACCCACGAATGCACTGGATGCGGCGAGCATTGAAAAGCTGATTACTTACCTCCGACAGCTCCGAACTGATGGTAGTACTCTGGTGATTGCGTCTCACGATGAGGCCTTTGTGACCGCAATTGCGGATCAGCGGATACGGGTTGAAGCGGGGACGATTAAATGAAACGACCACGGAAGCATGTTATTTGGATGCTCTTGCTCGTGATAGGAACAACCTTGGGCGGCGCGTGGCAATTTCACCACGTAAACCGTCACGTGATACTAAAACCAGTCGTGGAACAACGCGTTTATCCATGGCGCTGGGGCGGCAGTCAAAAGGCGCCATTCAAGGTACTGACGGCCAGTCAGCGAACTGTGGCGGATGGCAAGGAAGTGACAATCCACTTACTTCTTGGGAATTTACAGCTGGCCAACTATGGTTTTCACGCCAAAAATTTGAATTTGATTGAAGATATGTGGTTAAACATCCCCTATGGCATCAGTAATCAGTCCCGGGGGATGCAACATCCAAACGGTCGGTATTACACGGAAAAGGAGTTGCATCGGTCTACAAACAAGGATGTGACTTTACGTTTCTCGGTCATCCCCAACAGTTATCGGTACCGCTTGCAGCCGGCACGATTTAGCTTTTTGGTACCGGAGCGACCTAATCAATTTGTGAAATACTCCGTGATGTTAGATTTAACGCATGATGGTTCGGTGCTGGCCTCATGAAAAATAATAGTGCTGAGTGCCATGACTCTGCTAGTCGCAGGGTTATTTTTGTGCTGATAGTTGTTGCGAAAAAAATTGTCAACGAGTTTCACGTCACCGTAAGAGGGTAATAGTCGTTGTACTATTGACTACCAGTGCTTTTTCAAGCCGATTCAAAGTTAGTAAGTCTTTAGAAAACGAGAGACAACCTTTCAAAAGTACACAGCTAGCTGTATACTTATTTTAAGAGGTGAGTCACATGAACAGCGACCAAGTCGTGTCCTGGAAGCTCGTTCTTCTAGGTCGCAAAATTAGAAACAGGCGGAATCAATTCGTCCGGAATTTAGAATTAACCAGCGTCCAAGCTGATGCCCTGCGGTTCTTTACGGATCATCCCAACAGTACAATCACGGATTTTAAGGTGCAGCAACAGGTGACGCATCAGACCGAACGACTGATTGTGAAACGGTTGGTTGACCGTGAACTCTTGGTCCTAAGGCCTAATCCAGCCGATAATCGGTCGAAACTCGTTGCGGTAACGCGCACTGGTCAGGATAAGTTGGAGCAGTTAAATCAGCATATTCTACAGGTGAGTGCGACCCTGTTCACGGGCTTCTCGGCAGATGAGCAGCAGCAAATGTTCACCCTGCTCGACCGCATCAATGATAATTTGGAAAGGAACTGACGGCGTGTGAAGACCCGTTTGTATACAAAAGACGTTAAATTAGTGTTGGCGGCCAGCTTTTTCTTCTTGATGAGTCCCATGTTGGTCAATCCCATTATTGCGGGATTTTCCAGTAACGTTGGCGCCAACAGCGTGCTGGCAGGAATCGTCGCCGGGATGATGAACCTGACATCGCTCATTCTCCGGCCATTAGCGGGTAATCTAACCGACCGTTTTTCTAAGTATTGTTTAAGTTCAATTGGGGCTGGTTTTATTCTGGTTGCCTGTATTGGGTACGGGGTGTCCACGGCGGTGCCACTGATCATGCTGTGGCGGGTCGTGAACGGTATTGGGTACACGCTGTGCTCGGTTTGCATGGCAACCTGGATGGCGAGCTTATTACCGGCCGATCGGATCGGTGCTGGGATGGGAATCTATGGCATTGCGAACGCTTTAGGCATGGCGATTGGACCCGCCGTGAGTGTTTTTCTGTATCACCGGTTTGGCTACCGCAGTGTTTTCTGGGTGGCAACGGCGTTTATTATTCTTTTATTGATGACGATTCAATTTGTGGGGGATAAAAGTGTCCCTCATCCCGACTATCAGCAGAATAAGGGCAAGCATGAAAAAATGCGGCTGGTCCAACCGAAAGTCGTTCCAGTCGCCGCAATTTTGCTGTTGTTTTCATTGCCATACTTTGCGACTCAGACTTACATCGTGAGCTACGTCTTTCATCGTGGATTTGCGATTCCGGCGGGGGCCTTTTTCCCGGTCTATGCACTGGTGTTGCTAGCCATGCGGTTAATTCTGCGGGATGCCTTTGATCGGGTGCCGTTTAAAAAATTCTTCTGGATCTGCCTTGGCTGCAATCTCATTGGCATCATTGGTCTGACGGATATGGACAATTGGGCCATGTTGATTGTCGGTGCGGTGGGCCTGGCGGCCGGGTACGGCTTGATGTTCTCCATTTGTCAGGCCAAGTCTTTGACGCTGGTGCCGAAAGCCGACCGGGGATTGGCCAACAGCACGTTCTACATCGGTATTGATTTGGGGATGACACTGGGGCCCATGCTTGCCGGGGTCATCACGACCTACTTGCCATGGGTCTGGCTATATCCGGTGATGGCCGTGACGTTACCCGTAATTATCCTGGGTTACTTGGAAAACCGGCGGGGCCTGGCCTAAATGGGCAATCGGGTGTCAATCGACGGAGAAAACGGTCGTCTGCGGGAATAATTGGTCCAGGGCGGCAGTCGTGGTACACTAATCTCATATCATTTTCTAATTAAATTCTTATTAATTTACAATGAATGGGAGCGCGTACATATGAAATATCGACAATTAGGGCAATCGGGCCTACGAGTGAGTGAACTGGCACTGGGGAGTTGGCTGACGGACGTCAGTGACACCGCTAAGCAGGACCTGGCAAACCAGAGTATTCAGTTGGCTTATGAAAGTGGTATTAACTACTTCGACTGTGCGGACGTCTACAGTCGGGGGGCCGCCGAACGTTTCTTGGGTAAGGCACTCCAACAATTTCCGCGCAAAGAGCTGGTGGTCTCGAGTAAGGTGTTTTTCCCTTCAGATACCGGCGTCAATGACCGGGGCCTGTCGCGAAAGCACATCACCGAATCCATTGACCAGTCACTGCGCAACCTACAGACGGATTATTTGGACCTGTATTTCTGCCACCGGTTCGATCCGCAGACGCCGTTAGCGGAAACGTTGACGACGTTGAGTGGGCTGGTCGACCAAGGAAAAATTCTGTACTACGGGGTCAGTGAATGGACGCCCGTGCAAATTCTCAAGGCAGAACTGATTATCCAGGAACGGGGACTCCACCCAATTACGGTCGTGCAACCCGAGTACAACATGTTTGATCGCTACATCGAACACGAACTGATTGATTTGTGTGGCGAAATGGGCTTGGGCATCGTGCCGTTTTCACCGCTGGCACAAGGCCTGTTGACTGGTAAGTATCGCCAGGGACAGCCAGCACCAGCCGGGTCCCGGGGTACGTTCCAACCAGACCTACAAGCACAACTGGTGCCAGAAAACTTTGAGAAAATTGATGCCTTAACCAAAATGGCCGCGGAGTTGGACACGGACCTGGCAACCTTTGCCTTGGCGTGGGACAAGCGTGATTCGCGGATCTCCAGTCTCATCATTGGGGCCAGCAAGCCGGAACAGCTCAAGAATAATTTGAAGGCAGTTGACCTGGAAATTCCAGCAGAGTACGAGGCTCGGATTGATAAGCTATTTGGGTTTAAGAAGTTCTTCCGTGAAATTTAAAAAAATGGTCCTGGTCACAATCTTCAGTATGTGCTGTTGATTGTGGCCAGGATCATTTTAGTGTTTAATTTTGAAGAATTATGGTTATGATAGACTTACGTGAAGGAGGACTACCATGCCAAAACTGGATCGACGCGTTACCAAGACCTTAAATCTAATTGATGAAACCGGTTATGATTTATTAACCACAACTTCATTTGAACGATTATCTGTGGCTGCCATTTGTCAAACTGCACAGATTGGTCGTTCGACGTTCTACCAATATTACCTGGACAAATATGACTGGTTAGAAAAGCAGGTGACAATCTACACGGATAAGTTTCAAGCGCTGATGGCCACTCGTGAGGAGGATTTTAAGCAAGGGGATTCGCTAACGCAATTGGTTACAGAACTTCTTCCAGATCAAGAGCGGTTGAAAGTGTTACTGGTGATTCATGTTGATGAGGTTGATTTAGAAGATAAGTTCCAAGAGATCCTGCAAGCAGCGTTACCGCAATACTTAAAGCACGCTAAGAATCTAAATGTGCCAGTGCCTTACTTGCAAGAAATTTACGCGTCGACAGCCATGACGTACATTCGTTACGCAATCTTCCATGGATTAGATGACCAAATTAGTTTGTTCATGAATCAAGCCTTCAACGCCGTATTGGCTGTGGTTACTAAGCCAACGTAATCGTATGCGGTTGAATGCGTGGATCATGATTGGTCAACGTTTCAATCACTTGCGGTTCTTGTGACTTCTGCTGAACCCAAGCAACAGATTGGATGGCTTGAGGGCGATTGATGACGATCCCTGGCGTATAAAGGTGGTCGATGGATTCCTGGGCGTAGGCCGTGTCACTGGCTAAGAGAACTTCTTGACCGGCACCACCACGAATGAGAGTTGCGGCTAATCCACGACTGTGGCCAGGTGTGTAAATGAATTGCACGGAACCGTCCTGGAATAAATCAAAGGACTGGTGGTAAGGCCCAAGCTGGCTCGGAGAAAATTGAAAAGTTTGAAGGTCGACACCGCGCCACATTTTAGGAATGTAGCGGAGTGGGTCATGTTGGGCGGCCGTCCACTCCGGTTGACTAACCAAAATTTTCTGAGCATCCTTGACCAAGGGGAGCCCGCTGGCGTGATCGCTATGCAAGTGACTTAAAACTAGGTAGTCGATGTCTTGTGGCTGGAAGCCAAGCTGGTTGAGTTGCTCACGAATCGACCAGCCCGCGGGAAGGTAGGCTTTGTTGATTTGCATCTGCAGACCCAATTCTTGCCATTGACTGGTGCGAACACGTTCGTTCCAACCCGTATCAATGAGAATCAGTCCTTGGGGGTGCTCAATAAGGTAGCTAGAAACAGGGAGTGTGACTTGATTGATATGAGAGCGGAATAGACCGGTGAAGGCAAGTGGGTTCCGGAATTTTTCGTGGGCGGGTAAGCCGGCGTCAACCTTAACCAAGCCGGTGTGAAGAACGTGAATTTTAATTTGGGCTGTCATGATGAGGACTTCCTTTACTTAAGTGAATAACCATAGTCTACAAGGAAGTTCGGTGAAACTTAAGAACACTTTCTAACATAGTGTTAGATAACTTAAATAGCGTATTTAAATGGTTTGAAATTTTCAAAGCGTCAGGATCGATAGGTTTGGCATTGCTGTAGAACTTCCACACAGTATTGGGCAAACGTGATGCGCGCATCCTGTTGTTTAGGTTGGATTTACAGATTAATTGTCCGTTTGAACTTAGAATGACCAATGCAAGATGCTAGTTGCAATCAGCCAGGTTAGTCCGCCGCCTATGAGGAGCCCCACAAGTGCACTCAGCGTCAGAATCCAAGCCTGGTGTTTTCGTGTGGGCGTTTCTTCAGGAGCTGGCAAGTGTTTAAGATAGGCATTAATTTGGCGAAATGTTTTGAGCTGCAGGTGTTGACTAAGGTAGATTAAGTAACCGGTTGAAAGCAGGCCAACGGTCGTGATTGCAGCAATTGCCATTGCGGTTGGAATCATGGGAAGCCAGCGTAACCCGACAAATAGACCATAAACCAGGAATAGACAAGTAAAGGACATCGCCAGTAAGCTTTTTAGGTGATGCTTATTTGCCTGCGTGTGTACCGTATTCAGGTCATCCCCGACGAGATTGTCTACCGTGACGTGGTAGAGGTTAGCGAGAACAATCAGGCTTTGAATGTCGGGATACGTTTTGCCATTTTACCAGTTGGAAATGGTTTGGCGTGACAGAAAAATTTTCTCGGCGAGATCCGTTTGTGTCCAGTGCTGTTGCTTGCGATAAGCAATTAATGTGGCTTGTAGCTTCAATGGTTTCATGAGAACTGTTCCTCCCTTTAACTATCTCTATCATGCCATAAAACGGTGCTGCTGTCTGTCAAAAGTCTTTGTCATCGTGATTAGATGGGGATTCTAGCTACTTGATTGGTTTAGAGTAGCGGGAGGATGGGTGCCTGAGTCTAAAACTCAGTTGACAACCCCACCCCAGACGACTATCATAAAACACAGTTAAATAAGTCGATTATGATGAATGAAAAACGCAGTGGCCATTAACAGCGAGTCCGGAAGAGTGTGAGCCGGGTAATGGGTGTTGTGAGTTGGCACATTCGGAGTCGTTTCCAAGTAAGCTGCTAGCCCATTTGTGACTAGAAGTAGGGTGGAACCGCGAAATTAAAACTTCGTCCCTACGTGAATTTGCCTCGGTGAATTCTCGTAGGGATTTTTTTGCGCGCTTATTTGTTTAATCGGTCGATTAGTTGGTGCATAAGCCCACTAACAACCATACAAGGAGGAAACAGCACCCATGACAGAAAAACTGTCCATGCAAGCAATCATTTTAAAGTTACAACAGTACTGGTCCGCGCAGGGCTGCATGCTGATGCAAGCTTACGATACGGAAAAAGGGGCCGGGACGATGAGCCCTTACACCTTCTTACGGGCGATCGGACCAGAACCCTGGAACGCCGCTTACGTTGAACCTTCTCGCCGACCAGCCGATGGTCGTTACGGGGAGAACCCGAACCGGTTGTACCAACACCACCAATTCCAAGTGATCATGAAGCCTTCACCCGACAACATTCAGGAACTTTACCTGAACAGTTTGAAGGAACTCGGCATCAACCCGCTCGAACATGATATTCGGTTCGTTGAAGATAACTGGGAGAACCCATCCATGGGTTGTGCCGGTGTTGGTTGGGAAGTTTGGTTGGACGGGATGGAAATCACCCAGTTCACTTACTTCCAAGTCGTTGGGGGGATGGAAGTTGATCCCGTCACGTCTGAAGTGACCTATGGGTTGGAACGACTGGCTTCCTACGTACAAGACGTCAATTCCGTCTTCGACCTGGAATGGGCCGACGGTGTTAAATACGGCGACATCTTCAAGGAACCCGAATACGAACACTCCAAGTACAGCTTTGAAGAAAGCAACCAGGACATGTTGCTCCGGCATTTTGACGAGTATGAGGACGAAGCCAAGAAGCAAATCGCTAACGGCTTAGTTCACCCCGCCTACGATTACATTCTGAAATGTAGTCACACCTTCAACCTGTTAGATGCTCGCGGTGCCGTTTCCGTTACTGAACGAGCCGGTTACCTGTCACGCATCCGGAACATGGCGCGTGCCGTCGCCCGGGCCTTCGTCGCTGAACGGAAGAAGCGTGGGTTCCCGCTGATCAAGGACGATGCCTTACGTGCAAAATTATTAGCAGACGATGAGGAGGCCAAAAAATAATGGCACACACATTTTTACTTGAAATTGGACTAGAAGAAATGCCAGCCCACGTGGTGACGCCAGCTATCAAGCAACTGGTCAAACGCACGGCTGACTATTTAAAAGAAGAACGCGTGGCTTACTCGGACATCAAGCCGTTTTCAACACCACGGCGGTTAGCCATTTTAATCAGTGGCTTAGCCGACAAGCAAGAAGACGTGAGCGAATCCGTCAAAGGCCCAGCCAAGAAGATCGCACAAGACGCTGATGGTAACTGGAGCAAGGCCGCAATCGGTTTTACCCGGGGCCAAGGGTTGACGCCTGACGACATTACCTTCAAAGAGATTAAGGGTACTGAATACGTCTACGTCGACAAGTTTATTGCCGGCGAACCCGTCGCAACTGTTTTGGCTGGTTTGAAGGACATTATCACGGCCATGACCTTCCCAACCATGATGAAGTGGGGCACCCATCACTTTGAATACGTCCGGCCAATTCGCTGGATGGTAGCCTTGTTAGACGCTGACGTGATTCCATTTAGTATCTTGAACGTGACGACGGGCCGCAATACCCGCGGTCACCGTTTCCTGGGTACCGACGTGGATATTGCCACAGCAGCCGACTACGAAGCTGACCTGACTGCCCAATTTGTGATTGCCGATGCCGACAAGCGGAAGGCTTTGATCAAGCAACAGATTGAAAAAATCGCTGCTGACCACAGCTGGACGGTTAACATTGACGCCGGTTTATTGGAAGAGGTCAACAACTTAGTTGAATGGCCAACCGCCTTTGAAGGCAGCTTTGATGAAAAATACCTGACCATCCCCGAAGAAGTGTTGATCACCTCCATGCGTGACCACCAACGGTTCTTCTACGCGCGGGATGCAAGTGGCAAGCTCTTGCCGAACTTCATCTCCGTTCGTAACGGGAACGACCACGACCTCCAAAACGTGGTTGCCGGGAACGAAAAAGTTCTGACGGCTCGGTTGGAAGATGCCATGTTCTTCTACACGGAAGACCAGAAGAAGACCATTGCTGACTACGTTGAACGGCTCAAGTCTGTTAGCTTCCACGACAAGATCAGTACCATGGCCGAAAAGATGGCTCGCGTCACAGCCATCGTGGGTGTTTTAGCCAAGCAATTCGATTTGAACGATGCGCAGACTAAGGCGGCCTTACGTGCCAGCGAAATCTACAAGTTTGACTTGGTCACCGGGATGGTCGGCGAATTTGCTGAACTCCAAGGCGTCATGGGTGAGAAGTACGCCTTACTCCAAGGCGAAGATCCAGCCGTTGCTCAGGCCGTTCGGGAACACTACGAACCTATCTCCGCTGACGGTGCGCTGCCTGAATCCGTTCCTGGTGCCGTCTTGGCGCTGGCTGACAAGTTCGATAGTATTTTGACGTTCTTCGCTGCCGGGATGATTCCTAGTGGTTCCAACGACCCTTACGCTTTGCGGCGTCAGGCGACCGGGATCGTCCGGATTGCCCGCGATCAAAAGTGGTCCCTGCCAGTTGCTGAATTGGCTACTGATTTTATCACGGCTGAAGATGCGGCTAACGTGGCGCCTAAGCTGGACCAAGCTGGTCAAATTGATGCGATGGTGACCTTCATCAAGGATCGGATCCGCAAGATTTTACGTTCTGCTAAGCAACGGCATGACATTATTGATGCCGTGACGGCTGGTTCCAGCAGTGACGTGCTACAGATCTTCACGGCCGCTGATATCTTGGCGAGCCACGCTGCCGACGACAACTTCAAGGCAGTTATTGAATCCTTGACCCGGGTGATTCGTTTAGCCCAAAAGGCCCCAGCTGAATTAGCTGACGCCACGGTCGATGCCAAGCTGTTCGAAAATGACAGTGAAGGGGCGTTGGACCAGGGTGTTGCGGAGGTTGCAGCGGCCGCTGACAAGGGCTTAGATGCCTTGTTCGCCAGCCTGGTTGCCATCCAACCAACCATTGCGGCTTACTTTGAGGCCACGATGGTCATGGACAAGAACGATGCCGTCCGGAACAACCGGTTGACGGAACTGAGTCACTTGGCTAAGTTGGCGTTGACGTTGGGCGATTTGGATCAATTGATCGTGAAATAAGGTTCCCTAAAAATTGTGATCACGAAGGCGTCTGTTCACCACGAGTTCTGTGGTGGCGGGCGCCTTTTTTTGCGTGTAAACGTAGGCATAACCTTCTATACGGCAAGGATAGAATCCGGAATATCAGTAAGATTGACTAGGCCTACCGGCTTACCGTTCGTCAAATTTAGGCTGGAAAGCTGGGGGAAGGACGCCGGCAACCTGAGAAACGGTCTGCCAGCCCACTTGTGCCTACATAGACAGCGGCCAATTACGGTAGGTAAACGTTGCCTGTCCAGCGATGGTCACCTCAATGTCATTGCGAAGAACAATCCTAACCGGAGGAGGACAGAGATGGGGCAGCTGTGTTGACGGTGTTAGCTGGGAACCAGCTTACAGCGTGGGACGCGTTTGGAGACTGGCGTTTTGTGTCAGTCTTCAAACCGAGCCGGAGGACCGCCCCTCAGGCCGCAGGCGGTCCCCATAGCAGCCGGAATCTCTGGCAGCCGCAGGTGGCAATTTCTAACTAATCTTATGGATTGAATCTCTTTTAGCTGGGCCGTTGTAGGCGCTTTTTTATCTTGCGTTGGTTCGGTAGCGACCGTTACCAGTGAGTTCGCGAGTATCTGCGGCTGAAAAGGCTGTACACTGAAGCCAAATTAGTGAGACGGGGGGTGGCAAGATGTTATTACCAAACTTCAGTCGGCGGCGACTGCTTATTTTCCGGGTGTTGAATGCCAGTCTTTACGCGTTTATCTGGGTTCTCCAGGTGCAGGCCAACCAGTGGACCACCATCATGTGGCTGTTGACGGCCTTGGTCATTGCCATCGGTGGCACCATGACGTGGCAATGGTAGCGTGCTCCCCGGTTGGAATGGGACCTGCACCTGGTTTTCCTGATCTATGCAATCTTCTTCCTATTGTTTCCCCAGATACGGAGCATGGTTGGGCCCTTGGAGCGGATGGGGGTGATTCTGAGTGTGGTTGCCGTCAGCCTGCCAACTGGCCAACCGCTGCGGTTTCACTGGTTGGGACGGTATGAGGACCCGGATACCAGCGTGAATCTAGTCGGTGGACGCTGGTTATTGGGTGTTGGTGTGGCTCTCACTTTAATGGGTATCATGAGTGGCAATTAGTGGAGTCGTTTTACTTGAGAAGTCGCCGATAAGCGGCTAAAATAGTGGCCCATCTGAAGTTGGGCTAACGTAAAATGGGATGAGCATATGTTATTACCAAAATTTAGTCGTCGAGAGTTGAACGGATTTGTCTGGTTAAATCTAAGTGTGATGGGTCTCTTGTGGTTGGGGCAACTGGCGAACGTCAAACGTGGCTTACCCGCACTTGGTGTGGTCATGGTGTTCAGTGTCCTAGCGTTACTCATGGATTATGGCCCCCTGATTTTTAAGTCGGCGGAAAACGTTGAAGAGGTTGACCATATTCGCTTGGACCTGAACGTGGCCTTCAGTGTTTATGGGCTATTATATCTATTATTACCCGGCGCCTTTAGCCCCCAGGATCGGGCGGGGAGCTTGGCCGTTCTGGGAGTCGTCTTCTCGGTGGGTAGCTTGTCACTGGCCTACGTTCACCGCAATCATTACGTGGGCATTCGTTTTCCGCAAACGTACGCGTCGCCCATCGTCTGGCACAAGACCAACCTGTTAGGCGCTCGGCTGGGGTTTGTGAGCGGTATCGTCTTTTTCCTTGCGGCTGGCCTATTTGGGGCTGACGTGGGAATCATCGTGTTACTGGTTGGCGTGGGGTTCCTAGCACTGAGTACTTGGACGTATGCCCAACGATTGTCCCGGCATAATCAGTGGCAATGAGGACCGTCAACAGTGAAGCATTCCAGTTGACACCACGCGTAATTGGAGTAATATGTATAGTGTATCTTTACGCACGTAGGGCCAATTAAAAAGTCGCACTTGTCGGATTGCCGGGGTGCGACTTTTCAAGGCAATGGGTGCAACGGAATTCACGGTAAGGGAGTGATGGCGTGGCAAAGATACCCGAAGACGTGATTGAAACCGTCCGCACCGCAACGAACATCGCGGACGTCGTTGGCCAGTACGTGCAACTCAAGAAGTCAGGGAAGAACCTGTTTGGGCTTTGTCCGTTTCATGAGGAACGGACGCCGTCATTTTCTGTTTCAGAAGACAAGCAAATTTTTCACTGTTTCAGTTGTGGTCGTGGGGGCAACGTCTTCAAGTTTCTGATGGAACTGGAGCACGTCACGTTCCCCGAGGCCGTTATCAAGGTCGCCGACTATAGTCACGTGGACTTGGCCAGCGAGTATCGCCAAGATGCAGCCGGTCCCAAGATGGACTCCAAGACTAGTCAGCTGATCGATTTGCAGGAACAAGCGGCCAAACTTTACCACCACGTGTTAGTCAACACGGAGGTCGGCCAACCGGCGCTGGATTACCTGCACAATCGGGGACTGACGGACGATACCATTGAGACGTACCAGCTCGGCTTCGCACCGGGTCAACGCTTACTCAAGCCCTTCTTTGAAGAACGCCAAAGCGACTACCAACTTTTGCGGCAGTCGGGGCTCTTCATTGAAAATGCCGAGGGTGAGCTGCGAGACCGTTTTACCGAACGGGTCATGTTTCCCTTGCGCAATGCGAGTGGTCACGTGGCGGCCTTCTCTGGGCGGCTGATGAAAAAGGCGGATGACCAGCCGAAATATCTGAACAGTCCGGAAACGCCGCTGTTCAACAAGAGCCGGTTGTTGTTCAATTTTGACTTGGCGCGCACCGCGATTCGCGAGGCGGGTGAGGTCACCCTGTTTGAAGGGTACATGGACGTCATTTCTGCCACCCAAGCCGGTGTGCATAATGGGATTGCATCCATGGGGACCAGCCTGACCACCGAACAGATTTATGCAATCGAGCGGACCACGGACAAGCTTAACGTGTGTTACGATGGGGATGAACCCGGTCAACGGGCCATTTCCCGGGCACTGACGTTGTTGGGCCAGCACAGTCACCTGAATCTGAGTGTGATCCAGTTGCCAGAGGGACAAGATCCCGATGAATACCGACGCGCACATGGTGACGAGGCGTTTCGCCAAATGTTGGTGAGCGCGAAGGAACCGCCGTTGCAGTTTAATTTACGTTTCATGCGGCGGAATAAGTCCTTGGATACCGACAGCGAGCAGTTAGATTATGTGAATCAGATTATGCCACTGTTGGCGCAAGTTCAAGAACCGGTTGAGCTCGACATGTATTTGACCCAAATTGCCAATGAATTTCACATTGACAAGGCGGCGTTGCAGGCGCAACTCAAACAAACGCAACGCAGCACGGTGGCTCAGCAGGAACGGGAACGACCGCGGCAACAGACACAACAGCAGGCGCCACCGGAACCACCAGTGACCGTCCATCAACAACAACGTCCACTGACCCGGCTTGAACGGGCTGAACGCGGGTTATTGATTCGCTTGCTCCACGACAGAAATGTCTGGGCCAAAGTCAGTAATCTCGACGGTTTCAGCTTCGTGCACGACGACTATCAAGTGATCTACACCTTGGCCCAAGGTTATTTTCAAACGCACCAAACATACCGTACTGCGCAGTTCACGGACTTTCTAAAGGAAGACCGACTGCAGCAGATTGTCATCGATTTAGAAACGGCAACTTACGCGGCGGTCACCCCGCGTGAGATTGATGACTATTTAGCAATCATTATGGATGAGGCTCCGGTCGAGGAACAACTGCGCCAGAAGAAAAATCAACTGGCGGAGGCCTCGCGACTCGGAGACGCCGAACAACAACGGCAATTAGTCATTGAGATTGTTCAGTTGGAGCAACAGCGCCAAGCGAACAAGCAACTTTAGTCTAGGGGGTATTTTAATGGCAAAAAAGACCACGGATCAACCAATGTTTGACCAGAAAGCATACAACAAGACGGTGCGTGCCTTAATTAAGGACAACAAAAAGGCCGGTCACATCACATATGATGATTTGACCGACAATGTGGCGACGCCATACACGTTGGATGCCAAGCAAATGGATAAGTTACTCGAAACGATTTCCGATGCCGGAATCAGCGTGGTTGATGCTAAGGGTGAGCCAGATGCACGGGCCGTTAAAGCCCAAAAGGCCGTTTCCAAGAAAGAATTAAAGGAAGCCTCCACGACCACTGGGGTTAAGATCAACGACCCTGTTCGGATGTATTTAAAAGAAATCGGCCGGGTCAACCTGTTAACGGCGGACGAAGAAGTCGCCTTAGCCTTACGGATTGAAAACGGTGATGAAACCGCAAAACAAGAGTTAGCAGAGGCCAACTTACGGTTAGTTGTTTCCATTGCAAAGCGTTACGTGGGTCGGGGGATGCAATTCCTGGACCTGATTCAAGAAGGGAACATGGGCTTGATGAAGGCCGTCGAGAAATTCGACTACCGGAAAGGGTTTAAGTTCTCCACGTACGCAACGTGGTGGATTCGGCAAGCCATTACACGGGCGATTGCTGACCAAGCACGGACGATTCGGATTCCTGTGCACATGGTTGAAACCATTAACAAGTTAATTCGGATTCAACGGCAATTACTCCAAGACTTAGGGCGGGAACCAACGCCAGAAGAAATTGGGGCCGAAATGGACATGCCAACGGAAAAGGTTCGTGAAATCTTGAAGATTGCGCAAGAACCCGTTTCCTTGGAAACGCCTATTGGTGAAGAAGATGACTCTCACTTAGGTGACTTCATTGAAGACCAAGATGCCACGAGTCCCGCTGACCACGCCGCATACGAATTACTGAAGGAACAGTTGGAAAGTGTCCTGGACACCCTGACTGATCGGGAAGAAAACGTCTTGCGCTTACGGTTTGGTTTGGATGACGGCCGGACGCGGACTTTGGAAGAAGTCGGCAAGGTCTTCGGTGTGACCCGTGAACGGATTCGTCAAATCGAAGCCAAGGCGCTGCGGAAGTTACGCCACCCTTCACGGAGTAAGCAATTGAAAGACTTTTTGGAATAGTTTAAACGATAGGACCCGCAAGATTGTAGACGTTGTTGTCTGTAATCTTGCGGGTCCTTTTTTTCGATTAAATTTGGCCTATTTGGGATTTTTAATGTTAGTGTAGCCGTGCATTTGTTGCGGCGTGAAGGGATACTTGGACTGACGATTGCGTAGAATACGAACGGGTCCTAACCAGAGGATGAAGACAGAAGCGAGTGCACCGATAAAGCCGATGATCAAATCAGGAGTCGTTGCTAAATGGTGACTGATGACATACCAAATATAATAGATTCCCAGCGGCCAGTGTAAGAGCAGGACTGAGGCTTCCCCAGGATTGTAGAGTCGTTTGAGCTTGAGGTTGTTCCAGAAACCGTGATTGACAATCTGAACCATGCCTTGACCAATTTGAATTAGGCCGTACCAGATAGCTCCGGGGAAAATGATGGCGAGAATGTAGAAGGGATAGGTCATGAAGACGTTATTGATCATAACTTGATTGGCATTTAGGGGGTAGCGGTCAGGAACAGTATGTTCGCCCAGAACGGCTTCGTTGAAAATACTGGGGAAGCCACCGGGAATCCCGTACTCCTCAAATTGATGAACCAACATTGCCATGTAGCTGTAGGTGAGAATGACTTGAATATGGCTGAGGTGATTGCCCCAGAAGCCGACAAAGTAGGCCAGTCCGACAAAGATGATTCCCCCGATAAAGTACCAATTTTGACGATAGAATTTCATGTGAAACAGCTCCTTAAAAGTTAGTTCAACCAACACGTGTTGTATACTTAGAGCCTAACAGCAGGTGTGAACAGCATCAACCAACAATCATGCCACGTGTGTTGGAAAGTGAGGAAATCAGAATGAAAAAGAATCCTGAGTTAACGGCGGCCACGCGACAGACATTGATCGATGCGTTTTGCCAGTTATGCCCGGCTAAACCGGTATCAAAAATTACGGTGCGGGAATTAACTACTAGAGCAGGTTATAATCGGAGTACCTTCTATCAATATTTTCCCGATGTCTACGCACTCCTAGAAGCGATTGAAGACCGCGTCATCGCAGAAATTATGGCGAATTTAACGGCCAATCTGCAGAAGGAAACACTCGCCGAGAATTTTATTGGTGCCTTTGTCGTACTGCATGAACGTATGGCGACTTATTATGATGTGGTGCTGGCCAGTGGCAACAATGCCGCGTTTACGGATCGGTTGAAACGCGCCATTGCGAATAAATTGATGGCGCTGTACGAGTTGCCCACCGATGATCAACAGGTTGCTTACGTGACGGATTTTTATCTGTCGGGGGTCATCGCTATCTTGTATCGTTGGATTGGCAACAAGCGCGATTTGCCGGTGACGGAATTGGCAACTTTAATTCGGCAGTTAATCGTTGCGGGGGTAGGGTCGCAATTATCCATGAGGCCGTAGTCTAAAAGGGCCCGGGTTATCAGCAACTAGGTAGCTTTGATGAATCAGTCAGAAGCAGTCCGTCCAACGTTTACCGACCGTAGCAATAATGAAATCGTTTACATAGAATAATAATTGGGACAGGGGCAATTTATTGAGTCAAAAGCCTTGAAATTTTGTCTAAAGGGGATATAATGTATCTCGTTTAAGTCTTAAGGATTCACAAAGTTTTGTGTCCAAAAGGAGGTGCCTTGTGAAAGCCAAACCTAGTTTGGAACAGGCGCTCTGCATCGTCGCGTTACTGGGAATTCAAGATCGAACAATCCCCCTACATAGTCGATTAGTAGCAGAGCGGCTGGGAATTTCCACCAGCTATTTGAAGAAAATTGTTCAGAAACTATCCGGCGCAGAGATCGTGAAGACCACTGCTGGCCGTGATGGTGGCATTGTGTTAACTCGCGACCCGCACGAAATTACGCTCCTCGATGTGTTCGATGCCATTGAGGGCGCGAGTCCGTTCGTCAAGAACACGGGACTGGTAAAAAAGGTTTTCAGCTTTGATCAGAAGGAAGCCTTCATGGCGACGTATGCGTTGAAAGATCTCAAGGATACGCAGCCGGTTGCCAATGTTTTAGCTGTGTTTGGTCATGCGGAAGAACTTTTCCGCCAACAGTTGGCGACGTTAAACATTCGCGACATCCTACCAACGACAGAGAACCAACCTCTGGAGTTGGATTGGACCAAGTGGCTAACGGCGCAGCGCCCAACAGAATAGAAGTTTGTGTCATTGATGACTTATTTTTAAATTTTTAGGAGGTTTTCCCGTGCGCTGGATGAATAAGCATTACATCTGGAACGTCATCGGCTGGCTTGTGATTGTAATTTTAGCCGTCGTGACGATTCCCAACATGAGTACCTTGGTCGCTGAAAAGGGCCAGATTACGGTGCCGAGCAGTTATCAAAGTACGCGCGCAACAACTATGCAAAAGCAGTGGGGCCGCTCCCAACGCGGAACTACTGCGGTCGTTGTCGTTTTCAACAATGGTGATTCTGCACTAACGAGTTCGCAGAATACGCAGATTGACAAGACGATTCAACGGATCAAGAATCATGAAAGCACGTATCAAATTCGGTCGATGACCGCTGCCAGCGACAGTTCCACGGCAGCGTCACAACTGATTTCCAAGGACAAGAGCACCCAGCTGTTACAGCTGAACGTGCACAAGAGTACCAGTCATTCCATCACCTCGATTCGGTCTGAAATCACCAAGGAAGCCAAGACTAGCGGCGTGAAGACGTACGTGACCGGGGCGGATGTCTTGAACCAAGACTTCTCCGATGCCACGCAGGCGGGGGTCCAAAAGACTGAAATCATTGCCGCCATCTTTATTTTCTTGGTGCTCTGGTTAGTCTTCCGTTCGCCGGTGACCCCGTTATTCTCACTCCTAACGGTGGGGGTATCGGTCATCACCTCGATTTCCGTGGTTGCCAATTTAGTTAATCGCTTCAACTTCCCCTTCTCAAACTTTACGCAGGTCTTCATCGTTATTGTGTTATTTGGGATTGGGACCGACTACAACATCCTGCTGTATAACGAATTCCGAGAGCGAATAGCCGCCGGCAAGGATAAATACACCGCCACCAAAGAAGCCACGCGGATTGGTGGCCGTACGGTGCTTTACTCCGGCTTGTCCGTTCTCATTGGGATGAGTGTGCTGGGCTTCGCTAATTTCTCACTCTACAAATCCGCTGTGGGGATTGCCGTTGGGGTCGTGGTCTTACTGGCCGTGCTCCTGACCTTGAACCCATTTTTCATGGCGATCTGTGGTGGCAACATGTTCTGGCCCGTCAAGAAATTACAGGGTGAGGGCGACAGTCGCCTGTGGCACGGGATGGCGAAACACGCCATGATTCGGCCCATCATTACCTTGATCGTCACCGGGATCGTCTTTATTCCATTAGCGCTCTCGTCTCACGGGACGTTGGACTACGATAACCTGGTTGAAATTGGGGACAGTGTTCCTGCCAAGCAAGGGTTTAAGATCGTGCAAACCCACTTCTCCAAAGGAACCGCTGAACCCACCACGATTTACATTCAGAGTAATCATAAGCTTGATAATGAAAAATCTCTATTGCTGGTCGATCGCTTGACGAAACAACTGCAAGCCTCAACTGGTGTTAAGACCGTGGCCTCCGTCACCCAACCTGGTGGGAAGACCATTAAGAAACTGTACGTCAGGAATCAAATGAGTTCCGTGACTAGCGGTCTGGTAAAGGCCCAAAAGGGTGTTGACAAGGTGAATAAAGGCCTGAAGTCCGCCAACAGTTCACTGAGCAAACAAAATGTTTCAGGTGCGGTGAAGGATGCCAATAAACTGGCAACCGGTGCCCAACAAGTCAGCACCGGGACGTCACAGTTACAATCCGCCATTTCTCAAGTCTCCACCGGCGTCAATTCACTGAACAGCCAAGTTTCCTCTGCTTCTGGGGGCAAACAGGCTGCGCAGTTGGCCGAGTTAGAGACGGCGTTACCACAATTAAACGCCGCGATTCAACAGCTGAACAGTCAGGTTTCTGCTAGTTCAACTAGCACCAGTGGCGTGACAAGTTCCCTGAGCACCATTGGCACGAAGACGCAAGACATTGCCACGCAACTCCAGAGTATCAAGAGTGCCGTGGGTAATTTGCCAAGTGTCAGTGCCAGCTCCGTCGCTGCGGCATTTACCGCCCAAGGTGTACCGCTGTCTGCCGCCCAAAAGAAAGTTTTAGCGGGCGTCTTACAACAACAGGCTGCTGCCCAAACCCAGTTGAAGTCAACCTTGAGTAGTTCGCTGACCCAAATCGGGAGTGACGCCTCATCGATTGGCACGGCTGATCAGAGTGTTGCTAGTCAACTCCAGTCCCTACAAGGTTCAACGGCAACGCTGCAAAGTGCCGTGGCAACGTTGGCGCAGAAGTCGAACGTGGTCTTACCAGGCGCTGCAACGGCCCTGCAATCGGCTAGTTCGCAGAGCACGCAATTGGCGAGCGCTACCAGCCAACTGTCCAGTGCGATGTTTACCATCAACGGTAAGATGCCTAGTCTGGTCTCGGGTGCGAGTCAAGTCGCTGCCGGGAACCAAACCATGGCTGAAAAACTGGCTGCGATGAGTAAACAATTGACGGCTTTACGGAAGGGCTTAGGCTCTGCCACAACCGGTTTGACGCAAGTTTCTTCCGGGGTCGGCACGGCCAACAGTTACCTCAAGGGCCTGCAAAAATCTGCCGCTGCCGAAACGTTCTACATCCCCAAGAAGTCGATTCAGGGGAGTTCGTTCAAGCAGTCGATGGACACCTACATGTCGCCTAACCGCAAGCTGACCAAGTTAACCGTTGTCTTGAAAGACGACCCGAGTTCCGCTGCGGCCATGGCCCGTTTGCCTAAACTGGAAAAAATCGTCAGTGGGTCGCTCAAGGGAACGAGCTTGAGCGGTGCCAAGGTTGCCTTTGGTGGCAACACGTCACAGACGAACGATATTAACGAAATGGCTTCGAGTGACTTTACCCGGACCGTGATTATCATGTTAGCGGGAATCTTTATTGCCTTGATGGTGGTGACCCGTTCATTGGTTCAACCAATCGTCATCGAAGGGATTCTACTGGTTGCCTACTCCGGTGCCTTAACCGTTGTGCACTGGTTAGTAGGGCCGGTCCTTGGTACCGACATGTTAACGTGGAACACACCGTTCTTCACGTTTGTCATGCTGATTTCCTTAGGGGTCGATTACTCGATCTTCCTGATGCGGAAGTACAGAGAGTACCTGCATGAACCGGGCGCAACAAGCGACAAGATGTTACGGGCCGCTACGGTGATTGGGACGGTCGTCATCTCCGCTGGGATTATCCTGAGCGGGACGTTTGCCGCCTTGATTCCATCCGGGGTCATGACGCTGATTCAAATCGCACTGGCCGTCATCATTGGGATTATCCTGCTGGTCGTCCTCTTGCCAATCGTGATGCCTGCCGTCATGAAGATCACTTACCCGTACCCATACTCGAAAATGAGTGAAGCACCGGTCAATGATGAAGACGATGCGCAGCCAACACGGCGTAATCAAAAGAAATAAGCGCCACTAACCTGAATCGTTTGGGTGAACGCGTCTAAAGAGAAGTCGGTTAACTGTCCCTGAACTTGGGAGGCGGTTAACCGGCTTTTTGTGTGCCAATCGGATGGAATATTGTCGTGATCTGTCGGCTTACCGTTCGCCAAATTTAAGTCGGAACACTGTGGGCAAAAGTGTGGCAGCTGGCGAGCATTAACGGTGATAACTGAATAATCCTGAACCTGGATTGTTTGATTATCATTGGTAAGCGGAGTCGGTTGCCATTTGACACATGTTGCGGTAATGCCAATTTAGAGGATCAAATTCCACGGCTGAGCCTAAATTTGGCTCACATACGCCTACATAGACTGTGGTCAATTGTTGGACAAACGATTACAGTCTAGTGATGTTTGTATCAACGTCATGCTGAAAAACTACCCTAACCGGAGGAGGACGGAGATGGAGGCAGCTGTGTAGACGACGTTGGCTGAGCGGTTTTCTCAGGTTACATCGTGGGACGCGTTTGGAGACTGTCGGTTTTGGACAGGCTTCAAACCGAGCCGGAGGACCGTTTCTCAGGCCGCAGGCGGTCCCCACAGCAGGCGGAATCTCTGGCAGCCGCAGGTGACAATTTATAACTAGTTTTGTGGGTTGAATCTTTGTTGGCTGGGTCTATCCGGGCTTTCAGCCTTTAGGACTTTCGAACAATTTCTCTTCTGACTAGGCACTAAAGCGAGCACAACCCAAGAATTCCCGCTATCCAATTAGAGCCCGGTAGCTTATACTTAAGGGTGAATTGCCGTGTGGCCGGGGACTGGCTTGTGACCTGAGTTGTCCCATGACTACACGTGACAGAAAGGAAGATTTATCCATGGATGCAGACCACCTATCACAACGACTGGCGACGGTTGCCAGCTACGTCCCTCAGGGTGCGCGCCTCGCCGACATCGGGACCGACCACGCTTACTTACCCGTCAACTTGGCCAAGCGGGGCATCATTACCAGCGGGGTTGCCGGCGAAGTGGTGCCGGGACCCTTTAAAAATGCCGCACACGAAATCAAAAAAGAAAATTTGGATGAACGGATTATTGCGCGCTTAGCCAACGGCCTGCAGGCGATTGAGCCGACTGATAAGATTGATACGGTCGCCATTGCCGGTATGGGTGGCAGCTTGATCACCCAAATCTTGACGCAGGACTTTGACCGGTTGACGGGGGTGCAACGCTTGATTCTCCAACCCAACGTCGGTGAGGCTAACGTGCGCCAATTTCTGATGACCCACGGGTTTCAATTGGTGACCGAAGAGATTGTCAGCGAGGATGGCCACGATTACGAAATCCTGGTGGCTGACCGGCAAGCGAACCCGACGCAGTACGGTCAGGAGGACTTACACTTTGGGCCTTACCTGCTGGCGGCGCACAGTGCGATTTTCATTGCCAAATGGCAACGGGAACTGGCCCGGACCGAAGCTGTGTTACAACAAGTGGCCACGGCCAACGAGGTGCCGGTCGCCAAGGTGGCTGAGCTGCAGGCAAAGATTAGCGAAATCAAGGAGGTCTTGCAACGTGTTGGTGCGTGAGTTAGTTGACAGATTTGAACAGTTTGCTCCCAAGACGTGGGCGGAACCGGGCGATCCGGTCGGCCTACAACTGGGCAATTTAGATGCGCCCGTACACAAGGTGTTGGTGACGCTAGACGTGCGGCCCGAAGTCGTCGATGAGGCCATTCGCCAGGACGCCGACTTTATTTTTGCCCACCATCCCATGATGTTTCATCCGGCCAAAAATTTAGACTTAACGGTGCCCCAAAATCAGATGTACGCGACCCTGTTGAAGCACGATATCACGGTCTATGGCGCGCATACCAACTTGGACAGCGCTCCCGGTGGCATGAACGACTGGCTGGCAGCGGCGCTAGGCTTGCAAAATACCGTGGGGTTGGTTCCCAGCAACGGGACGACCGCCACACCGGACATTATGATGGGACGAATCGGTGATTTGGCCGAGCCAACGACGGTCGTTGAATTTGCCCAATACTGTAAGGAAGTCTTTCACGTGGGTGGGTTACGGGTCGTCAGCAAGACCCCGGATGCGCCGGTGAAACGGGTGGCCGTACTGGGTGGCTCCGGTGGGCAGTTCTACCAAGCCGCATTGGCTAAGGGTGCCGATGCTTACGTGACCGGGGACATTTCCTACCATCCCGGGCACGACATGATTGCGGCCGGTCTCAACGTGATCGATCCCGGTCACCACATCGAAAGTATTTGTAAGCCGCACCTGACCCAACTTTTCCAGGAGTGGGCACAGGAAAACGCGTGGCCAATCACGGTCCAGGCGTCTGCATTAAATACCGACCCATTTACTTTTCTTTAGGCAAGAAAACGCGTACACTAAATTTGTAAGTTAACTTAATTGAGGAGTGATTTATTTTGGCAAAGTATGAAAATTTGATTCCCCGGTTTCTGAAGTACGTGAAGATCAACACCCGGTCCACACCAAATTCGACAACGATTCCATCCAACGAACGGTTGACGAAATTCGCTGAAGGGCTGGTTGATGACCTGAAGGCGATTGGCTTAAGCAACGTGCGGATCAACGCGCAATCCAGTTATGTCTTTGCGACCCTGCCAGCCAACACGGATAAGCAGGTCGAAAAGCTCGGGTTCATTTCCCACTTTGACACGGCCGATTTCAACAGTGAAAACATTGCCCCTAAGTTCGTTGAAAACTACGATGGCAAGTCCGTCATCAAGTTGGACGACGCAGGCAAGTTCACGTTGGATCCAGCCGTCTTCCCTAATTTGAAAAACTACCAGGGTGACACCTTGATCACCACTGATGGCAGTACCTTGTTGGGGGCCGATGACAAGTCCGGGGTCGCCGAAATCATGGCGTCAGCCGAATACCTGTTGGCTCATCCAGAAATCAAGCACGGCGAAATCGAAATTGGCCTGGGGCCCGACGAAGAAATTGGGACGGGGGCCGATCATTTCGACGTGAAAGACTTTGGCGCCGACATTGCCTACACCGTTGATGGTGGGCCATTAGGTCAACTGGAATACGAAACCTTTAACGCCGCTGACGCTCAGGTGGAAATCACCGGGACCAACGTGCACCCTGCCGAAGCCAAGGACGTTATGGTCAACGCGTCACAAGTTGCCATGGACTTCCACGCAGCCTTGCCAGAACACGACCGGCCAGAACATACTGAAGGGCGTGAAGGCTTCTTCCACCTGTACAGCATGACGGGGACAGTTGATTCCGCGCACTTGAGCTACATCATCCGGGACCACGACCGTCAAATTTTTGAAGACCGGAAGAAGTTGTTCCAAGGAGTCGCTGACCAATTGAACAAGGACTATGGTTCAGAACGGGTGGCAGTTACCATCAAGGACCAGTACTACAACATGCGTGAAGTCATCGAGAAGGACATGACGGTGGTCGACTTGGCCAAGGAAGCCTTAGAAAACTTGGATATTAAGCCACTGATCTTCCCTGTTCGTGGGGGGACTGACGGGTCCAAGATTTCCTTCATGGGCTTGCCAACGCCAAACCTGTTTGCCGGTGGTGAAAACATGCACGGCCGCTTCGAATACGTTTCCGAACAGACCATGGAAAAGGCCACGGACGTGATTATTGAAATCGCTCAGTTGGCTGAAAAGAAAGCGTAAATTAATTGGTCAAAATAGGTCAAATTATTTTGATTTTGACTTAAAATCAGTTAGAATATGAGTGAAAAATGGAGGTTGACCTTAGGGTTGCCTCTTTTTTCGACCCCCCAGTTCGCTGACAAATTGTCTGTCGTCAGAAACGATGAGCTGGGGATGGCGCAGGTAGGAAATGATTTGTTAACCAATAAAATTTTTGTGAAAAAGTAACTGGGGTGACGGGCAGCGAGCCTGTCCATGGGGGATGACCCCCATCCCCAGAACCAGAGTTAGTGAGAATAGCATACGAGGAGGAATTGTGATGAATCCAGAAAAAATGACGCAAGCGTTAACTGACGCCTTAACCGAGGCTCAAAAGATTGCCATGACCCGCAAGCACCAACAGGTCACCGTGGCCCATCTGTTTAAATTTTTAATTCAGCCGGGTGAGTTTGGCCGGGAAGTCTTGTCCGCGGCCGGGGTGGATATTGCCGCCATGGACAGTGAACTCGACCGGGAATTGGACGGTATTAGTACCGTTTCCGGGAGCGGCGTCCAGTATGGCCAGGAGTTTTCCCGGAATTTAACCGATCTCTTACAACGGGCCGACAGCATTAAGGACGGCTACCATGACGACTTCATGGCGGTCGATACCGTGGTCATCGCGCTGATGCAGCTGGGTGGCGAAAACCTGACCGATTATCTCAAGAGCCAAGGCATCACGGAACAAATGGTGAAA
This sequence comes from Levilactobacillus cerevisiae, assembly GCF_003946245.1. Lineage (GTDB taxonomy): Bacteria > Bacillota > Bacilli > Lactobacillales > Lactobacillaceae > Levilactobacillus > Levilactobacillus cerevisiae. The sequence goes on along the minus strand of NZ_RHNN01000017.1, from coordinate 51,734 downwards.
AACGCCGTGGACAAGATGCGTAGTGGTGAACGGGTCACGTCGAAGAATCAAGAAGACCAGTACAAGGCACTTGAAAAATACGGGACCGACCTGGTCAAGGCCATGCGCAGTGGCAAGATTGACCCCATTATCGGTCGGGATGAGGAAATCCTATCCGTCATTCGAATCCTGTCGCGCAAGACTAAGAACAATCCCGTGTTGATTGGTGAGGCTGGGGTTGGTAAGACGGCGATTGTCGAGGGATTGGCCCAGCGAATTGTTCGCGGGGATGTCCCTGATAATTTGAAGGATAAAACGATTTTCTCCCTGGACATGGGGGCCTTGATTGCCGGGGCCAAGTACCGGGGCGAATTTGAGGAACGCTTGAAGGCGGTCCTGAAAGAGGTCACCAAGAGTGAGGGCCAAATCATCATGTTCATTGATGAGATCCACAACATCGTGGGTGCCGGCAAGGCCGAGGGCAGTATGGATGCCGGTAACCTGTTGAAGCCGATGCTGGCCCGGGGTGAGCTCCACTTGATTGGGGCCACCACGTTAGATGAATATCGCCAATATTTGGAACAGGATAAGGCGTTAGCGCGGCGGTTCCAACGGGTGGTAGTGAACGAACCCAGCGTCGAGGACACCGTCACCATTCTACGGGGAATTCGCGAACGGTTTGAAATTCACCACGGCGTTAAGATTCACGACAACGCGCTGATTGCGGCGGCGAAGTTATCCGACCGCTACCTGACGGACCGCTTCTTACCCGACAAGGCGATTGATCTCGTCGACGAAGCCTCCGCGTCCATTCGGGTGGAAATGAATTCGGCACCCACAGAACTGGACCAAGCCCGGCGGCAAATGATGCGGATGCAGGTCGAACAGACCGCGCTGAAGCAAGAAACCGACGAGGCCTCCCAACAACGACTGACCGAGTTGACCAAGGAATTGGCCGACACCAAGGAAAAGGTCGATCAGCTGAGTGCCCAGTGGAACCAGGAAAAGACGGCTATCAAGGCGGTTGGAGAGAAGAAGACGGCGCTGGACCAAGCCAAACGAGCCTTAGCCAATGCTGAATCCAGCTATGACCTGAACAAGGCCGCCGAACTCCAGCACGGGACGATTCCGCGTTTGGAAAAGGAATTGGCCGCGCAGGAGAAACAGGATCAAGCGCAGAACTGGTTGGTTTCCGAATCCGTCACCGAAAATGAAATTGCGGCGGTCGTGAGTCGGATGACCGGGATCCCCGTCACCAAGCTGGTTCAGGGCGAACGGGAAAAACTACTGCAGCTGGCGGACCACTTACACGACCGGGTCGTGGGTCAGGACCAAGCCGTGTCTGCCGTAGCCGATGCGGTTTTGCGGTCCCGCGCCGGGTTACAAGACCCCACCAAGCCATTAGGCTCCTTCCTCTTCCTGGGACCGACCGGGGTCGGGAAGACTGAGTTGGCCAAGGCGTTAGCGGAAAACCTTTTTGACAGCGAAGACCACATGGTGCGGATCGACATGTCCGAGTACATGGAAAAGGAATCGGTATCCCGACTGGTCGGGGCCGCACCCGGGTACGTGGGCTACGAAGAAGGCGGCCAATTGACCGAAGCCGTTCGGCGTAACCCGTACACCATCGTGCTCTTTGATGAAGTGGAAAAGGCCCATCCGGACGTATTCAATTTGCTCCTACAGGTCTTGGATGACGGACGTTTGACCGACAGTCAGGGCCGGACCGTTGACTTCAAGAACACCATTTTGATCATGACCTCTAACTTGGGGTCGGACCTGTTGCTACAGGGAACCGATGAACAGGGTCACATCAGTGAAACGGCACAAAAGCAGGTGGCGCAATTACTCCAAACCCATTTCCGCCCAGAGTTCTTGAACCGAATCGACGAGACCATCATGTTCACGCCACTGTCCTTAGCTGACGTGCAACAGATTGTTGTGAAATTGATTGCGCACTTGGCGACGCGACTGCACGAACAACAACTGGACCTGACGATTACGCCGGCGGCTCAGGCTTGGATCGCCCAGAAGGGTTACCTGCCAGCCTATGGGGCCCGGCCACTGCAACGCTTCATTACGACGCACGTGGAAACGCCACTGGCACGCAAGCTGATTGCGGGGGAGATTCCGACGAACAGCTTGATTACGATCGACGTGGTAGCTGATCAGTTGACGTTTGCCCACGAAATTCAGACTGAAACGATTGGTAAATAAGGATTAACGTGGCCTTGGCGGGTGACTGCCAGGGCTTTTTAGGTGGCAGTTAGCCGGATTGCGAACGTTTGTTCGTCGAACGCGATTTACCCCATTTTTTCTGGTATAATAACACCAACGAGATTAAACAGAAGGGGGCACCGGGGATGTTTGTGCCATTACAGGTCTTAAGCACCTATAGCTTATTACAGAGTACCAACCGAATCGACGACCTGGTCCAAACGGCAAAGGACCGCGGCTATACCGCGCTGGCGCTCACGGACAAGAACGTGATGTACGGGGAGGTTGCCTTTTATAATGCGTGTCAAAAGGCGGGCATCAAACCACTCTTGGGACTGACCCTCAGCGTACAAGGACTCAGTGATGCGCCCCAGGCCCACGACTGGGTCTTCATTGCCAAAGACTTTACGGGTTACCAACAGCTGATGCAGCTGTCAACGGCCTATCAAGTCGCGGCTGGACCCATTGCATTGACGGATCAGGCGGCCAATCTCAGTCATTTAGTGATGATTGCACCGTTAGACAGCGAGATTCATCAACTTCTGGGGACGGGGGAGGTCACGGCTGCCGAACGGGTTGTCCGCCAAGCACAAGGCCTGGGAGCAGACCTGTCCTTGGGTATCGCCCCCGAGACGCCGACTGCCGTACGCGACGCGGTGACGCAATTAGCGGAGCAGACCCAGGCACCACTGGTTGCGCTATCGCCCATCGAATACCTGGACCGTGACGACCATTTTGCGGTGACGGTTCTACGGGCAATCGACGCCGGGGCAACGCTATCGGATCCGGTAGCTGAGCAACAGACGTTGGGCAGCCACTGGCTACGCCCCTTAGCCGAGGAAACGGCACGCTTTGAAGCGGCAGGCTTAAACACAGCAGTCGAAGCGACAGCCACTTTAGCCGCCGCAACGCGGGTGACCTTAAAGTTCCAGCAACCGCAATTGCCCCAATTTCCGACCCCCAATCAGCAGCCCTCCCAAGATTACCTGCGTGAGCTCTGCCAGCAGGGCCTCCAGCGGCGATTGACGACCGATGCCATTACCGATAGTCACCCGTACGAAGAACGCTTAGAACGCGAATTAGGGGTCATTCACCGGATGGGGTTTGACGATTACTTTTTGATTGTCTGGGACGTCATGAACTACGCCCACCAGGCCCACATTCAAACGGGACCAGGGCGGGGTTCTGCGGCGGGGTCGTTAGTCGCTTACGTCTTGGCCATCACCGAGGTGGATCCTTTGGCGTACGACCTCTTGTTTGAACGGTTCTTGAACGAAGAGCGTGCGCAGATGCCAGATATTGACTTGGATATCCCGGATAACCGGCGAGAACAGGTCTTGCAGTACGTGCATGACAAATACGGCCATTCCCGGGTCGCTCAAATCATTACGTTTGGGACGCTGGCCACCAAGGCGGCGTTGCGGGACGTTGGTCGGGTCTTGGGGATGCCCCCGTACACGCTGAGTGAGTGGAGTGCGGCGATTCCGCCCCAGTTACACATCACGTTGAAGGAAGCCTACGACCAGTCCCAACGGCTTCGTAACTTAGTCGCCGACAGCGATAAGAACCAGCTCTTATTTGAAACGGCACAAAAGTTGGAAGGTTTACCGCGGCATTACTCGACCCATGCGGCCGGCATCGTGCTGAGTCAGGGACCACTGACAGAATTGGTTCCGCTACAACCCGGAAGCGAAGATCTCTTGATGACCCAGTACCCTAAGGATACCGTTGAAGCGGTCGGGTTGTTAAAGATGGATTTTCTGGGATTGCGAAACCTCAGTATTTTGGCGAACACGTTGGCGCTGGTGAAGAAGCAAACGGGCCAGACGCTTGACGTGAACCAACTGGATTTAAACGACCCGGCGACACTGGCACTGTTTGCGCAGGGGGAAACCAACGGGGTCTTTCAGTTTGAATCGGCGGGGATCAAACGGGTCCTCCGCCAATTGAAGCCGGACAGTTTTGAACTGGTTGCGGCGGTCAACGCACTGTACCGGCCGGGTCCCATGGAAAACATTGAGACCTTTATTAAACGGAAGGACGGTCAGGAGCCAGTCACCTTTGCGGCACCCGCGCTCAAACCCATTCTGGGACCGACCTATGGCGTCTTGGTTTATCAGGAACAAGTTATGCAGGTGGCCTCAGTCATGGGGGGCTTCACGCTGGGTGAGGCCGATTTGCTACGGCGGGCCATGAGTAAGAAGAAAAAGCAGACCATGGACGCCATGCAAAAGAAGTTCGTGAGTGGTGCGCAGCAATTGGGGTACGCCCCAGAGGTCGCTCAACAGGTCTTCGCCTACATGGACCGATTCGCTAACTACGGGTTCAACCGCTCACATGCGGTGGCCTATAGCAAGCTGGCCTTTCAGTTGGCCTACTTAAAGGCCCATTACCCGGCACCCTTTTACGCGGCGCTCATGAATTCCGTCATCAACGTGCCCGTCAAGACCAAGGCCTATTTAACCGAGGCCAAGCGACACGGGGTCGCGGTCTTGCCCCCAGACATTAATGACTCGACAGCCTACTTTAATTTGCAAGGCACTGCGGTTATCTTCGGTTTAAGCAGTATCAAAGGGGTGCGGCGAGACTTCTTACGGGAAGTCTTGGCAGATCGACACGAGAACGGCCCCTTCAAGGATCTACGGCAATTTCTGCAGCGAATTGATGGCAAGTATCGCAAGCCTGACCTGCTGAATGCGTTGGTCTACGCGGGGGCGTTTGACCACTTCGGCCATAATCGTGCGGAACTCATCGCGGCGTTGCCCGAATTCATCAGCACAGTTGAGCTTTCTGGGGACAACGTGGAGCTCTTTGCGGCGTTGGCACCAAAGATTAAGCCGTTGCCAGACCTGGATCTGATGACCAAGCTTACCAACGAGGAGGCCGTCCTGGGAGCCTATTTGTCGGGCCATCCGGTGGCCCAATACCACGACCTGGCGCAGCAGTTACACGCGACGACGGTGAGTGAACTCACGGAAAATTCACGGGTCAGTGTCATCCTATACGTGACCAAAATTCGGACGATTCGGACCAAACGGGGAGAACCCATGGCCTTCGTTACCGGTAGCGACGAAACGGCCGACGTTAGTGTCACCATCTTTCCGAACCAATTTCGGCAGGTCAGCACCTGGCTGAAAACGGATCAGGTGATTGTGGTGCGCGGCAAGGTCGAGCAGCAACGCGGTCTGCAAATCGTGGGGGATCAAGTGACTCTTGCCCGGGATATCCCAGTACGCGCAACGAAGCCGCGAGCAACAACCCTGCCAGCCGGTGCACGCTGGTTCATTCGGGTGGACGCACAACACGATGACCGGCAGATTGCGACGCAGCTAGCTCAGTTATTGACGGCGAACGCGGGGGATGTCCCGGTTATCGTGTATCAACCGCAGACGGATACCAAACGAGTCCTGCCCAAAACGCAATGGTTACGGGGGGATGCCAACTTACAGGTGACCCTGGAACAGCTGATGGGTACCGGCAATGTCATTTTGCAAAATGGATAGACCAATTCTTTTAAAAATACTTCTAGACTATTTGTGGCGGCTTTAGTATGATTATACCAATGCTTAATGAATAGAAAACTGGAGGTATTTTTTAATGACTTTAAACGTAAAAATCTACGCTGATGGTGCTAAATTAGCGGATATGCAGGCGGTTGCCGCTCAAGGACTAGTCACGGGGTTCACCACGAACCCAAGTTTGATGAAGGCGGCCGGGATTACCGACTACTTGGCCTTTGCCCGCAAGGCAGTGGCTACTTTCCCCGACCAATCGATTAGTTTTGAGGTCTTTGGTAACACGCCTGACCGGATGCTGGCCGAAGCCAAGGTCTTAGCCGGTCTGGGCGAACACGTGGCGGTTAAGGTGCCCGTAATCCGGGCCAACGGTGAGGATAACGCGGCCGTTATTACCGAATTGTCTAACGCCGGCGTTCAAGTAAATGTGACAGCGATCACAACCTTGACGCAGGTGAAGCTGGCGGTTGATGCCTTGAATCCAGCAGTCGGCGGCATTGTTTCCGTCTTTGCCGGGCGGGTTGCGGACACTGGCGTTGATCCTTTGCCACTGATGCGCCAAGCGGCAGGGCTTTGCCACGCCAAGGAAAACGTCGAACTGTTGTGGGCCAGCACGCGGGAAGTCTTTAATGTGATTCAGGCCGAACAGACGGGCTGCGACATCATCACGGTGCCACCCAAGATTTTGGCCAAGTTAGGTAATTTCGGCACGCCCGTCTTACAGGTGTCGCTGGACACGGTCAAGACGTTTGACAAAGACATCGCCAGCCTCGGTTTCACCATCCCAGTCCCAGAATTTACCGAATAAGTCTTGGCAACAGGGCGGTTGGCTGCCGGCTTACCGTTCGCCAAATTTAGGCCGGAACGCTGTGGGCAGGACGCGGGTAGCCTGAGAAGCGGTCTACCTGCTCGCTTTGAACCGCCCAACCCGCGTTTCAAAGTCGCCATTTCCCAAGGAAATCCACTTGGGAAATCCCACGGCTGAGCCTAAATTTGGCTCACTCACGCCTACGTGGACCAAGTCAACGACTGAGCGTTAAATACAGTGACGACTACTGGTTTGGTTGTCTGGGGTAACGTGTTTGAATCTTGATAGCCTTTGCTGTCTGGTCTCAGACCGAGATGGAGAACCTCTTCACGGACGTCAGCATCATTGGTAACTACGGATGCCAATTGCTAATTAATTTAGTAGCGACAAGTATTGTTAGTCGCATTGCTCCAAGTGATTCTGGGGTGCGAATCTTTGGGTATAACCTAAAACTTAAGGAATCCTTACGTTCTATTGGTTTGGGGAGCAACTAATCCGAGTCATAATTGTTGTGGTGTTCACAATGGCAATTAGGGCCAGCCGTTGACCGGCTTAGCATAAATAGACATTTATTCACATCATAACCTGTTGATTATATAATCAGCAGGTTTTAATCTTCCTCGGTGCCCGAGGGCTAGGGAAAGCGCTTACTTTGAGAAAATCTAAACAATCGCCAAAAAATCGGTAAACAAAGGCGACATTAATTTTCAAAAGTGATAGAATAATTTTGGAATCAAATTTGTGCCAGAACTTTTGTGATGCTTATTTTGACTAAAGTAAACCGAATAATTCTGTGCCAATTCTAAAGGAGAGATTTTTCTAATGAAGAAAACCAAGATCGTAAGTACCCTTGGTCCTGCAAGTACTGACGTTGATACGATTGTTAAGTTGATCGAATCCGGCGCCAACATCTTCCGGTTCAACTTCTCACATGGTGACCACGAGGAACACCTCGGTCGCTTGGAGAACGTTCACAAGGCTGAAAAGATTACTGGTAAGACGGTTGGTATCATGTTGGATACGAAGGGTGCCGAAATCCGGACCACTGTTGAACAGGGCGGTAAGCTCAACTTCAAGACTGGCGACGTCTTCCGGATTTCTATGGACGACTCACTCGAAGGAACCAAGGAAAAGATTGCCGTTACTTACCCTGGCTTATACGATGATGTCCACGAAGGCGGCCACGTCTTATTCGATGATGGTTTATTAGATACTGTTGTTGATAAGAAGGACGATGCAACTAAGGAATTAGTTGTGACTGTTCAAAACGATGGTGTTCTGGGCTCTCGTAAGGGTGTTAACGCACCTGGTGTTTCCATCAACTTACCTGGGATCACTGAACGTGACTCCGATGACATTCGTTTCGGTTTGGATCACGAAATCAACTTCATCGCTGCTTCATTCGTTCGGAAGCCACAAGATGTCATGGACATCCGTGAACTCCTCGAAGAAAAGCACATGGAACATGTTCAAATCTTCCCTAAGATCGAATCCCAAGAAGGTATCAACAACTTTGATGACATCATCAAGGTTTCCGATGGTTTAATGGTTGCTCGTGGTGACATGGGTGTCGAAATTCCAACGGAAAACGTACCTTTGGTTCAAAAAGCTTTGATCAAGAAGTGTAACTTCTTAGGCAAGCCAGTTATCACGGCTACCCAAATGTTAGACTCCATGCAAGAAAACCCACGTCCTACACGTGCCGAAGCTTCTGACGTTGCTAACGCTGTCTTTGACGGTACTGACGCAACCATGCTTTCTGGTGAAAGTGCTAACGGTGAATACCCTGTTGAAGCCGTTGCAACTATGAACCGGATCGACATCAAGGCTGAAAATGCTTTGAAGGACTTTGGTCGTGACAACTTGGACTTCGATAACGGTGACGTTACTGAATCTATCGGTGCTTCCGTTGCTCGCGTTGCTAACCAACTTGGTGTTAAGACCATCGTTGCTGCAACTGAAAGTGGCTACACCGCTAAGATGATTTCTAAGTACCGGCCAGATGCTGATATCTTAGCAATTACCTTTGACGACCGGACCCGTCGTGGTTTGATGGTCAACTGGGGTGTTTACCCAATCGTTACCGAAAAGCCTTCAAACACTGATGAAATGTTTGACCTGGCTGCAGCCAAGGCCGTTGAAACGGGCTTAGCTAAGGAAGGCGACTTAATCCTCATCACCGCTGGTGTACCAGTTGGCGAACGTGGGACGACTAACTTGATGAAGATCCAATTGATCGGTTCAAAGTTAGTGCAAGGCCAAGGCGTCGGTGACGACACTGTTATCGGTAAGGCAATCATTGCTAACACCGCTGCAGAAGCCAACGCTAAAGTTGTTGAAGGTGGTATCTTGATTGCCAAGAACACCGACAAAGACTACTTGCCAGCTATCGAAAAGTCTAGCGCCGTGATCGTTGAAAACGGTGGGTTGACTTCTCATGCTGCAGTTGTTGGGATTTCTATGGGGATTCCTGTTATCGTTGGCGCTACTGGTGCCAGTGACAAGATCTCCGATGGCGAATTGATCACCGTTGACTCACGTCGCGGGATCGTTTACCACGGTGCTTCCAACGCGCTTTAATTTGAGATAAACCTGTTATTAAAACGGACCCTCTGTCGGGGGTCCGTTTTTTATTGGTTCTTTTTGTGAGAGTGGGGCTCGTCGGGACAACGCGAGACGCCGGCAGAAATGGTGACCATTATTCGAGAAATCCTGACGTTACAGGTACCTGGATGAGCACGAAAAAAGCCCGAGACAATCAGTCCCGAGCGTAGGTGAACTATTGTACGTGAGCTTTCGTGTGTGGTAAGAACCAGACGATGATGTTAACGGCCAGGCCGAAGAATGGAAATGGGGGGTAGAAGTAAGTGATCAGTAGCGTGGCTAGGTTGACGGCAAACGACACGTATTCTGTCGTGACCAGGTTGGCCATGTTGGTAATGTGATTCACCTTGATCACTTGGCGGCGTAAAATGGCTGTGACTAAGTTGAAACAGATCACGTTGACGACGTAGAGCATCGACGACAGCTGGCCGATGTTGATCCAAATGATTTGGTTGTTGATGACGGTCACCCGGCTGAACAGAAAGTGGTGATTGACCCACATGGTGGCGATAAAAATAAAGGTGAGTAGGTAGGCAAAGAATTGGGGCGCCATGGCCGTTAACGCTTGCCAAGAATGATTATCGTCGGGCAGATGAATCTCTAAGACGAGGATCGTGAGAATAATGGCAATAACAGCGTCGGTAAAGGCTTCAAAACGTTCTTTCTTCATCATGGTTGGGGACTCCTCGTAAGCATTTAAATGTGTGACAAGTATACCATTTCCTGTCTGGACGCGTTTCCAGGTGTACCGCTCAGATTCAGTGTGTCAGTTTCCGAAATGCCAATTCTCAAAGGCCAGCCCCATCCTGCAACGGCCTTTGACTGATTTACTACCGTGCGAACCTGATTTTGTGAGATTAAAGCTCGCTAGTTGGCCGGTTTCCGTGTAAAATAAAGGTTAGACACTTTTGAACGGTAGACTGGGTAACCAGTAGAATTGAGGAGATTATGGAAGAACTATTAGGCCGCATCATCGCGGGAAAAGTTACCGATGAAAATGAAAAAGATTACTACGTCCAAGCTTCTGGGACGACTTTCCGCTTGGACAAGGCAGAAATTAAGAAACCCTTGAAATTAGGCTCGGTTTTTAAAGGATTTGCCTACGAAAATGAAGGCCACGACATGCAGATTACCCGGGACGCCCCCGCGGCACAGGTTGATCATTACGGCTTGGGAACGGTTGTCCGGAGTCAGCGGACCTTAGGCGTTTTCGTCAATATTGGGTTACCCAATAAAGATATCGTGGTCTCCCTGGATGACCTTCCTGACATCATGGAACTCTGGCCACAACAGGGCGATCAATTGATGATTGCCTTGCGTGAAGATGCCAAACAACGGTTGTGGGGAGTCCTGGCCGATGGCGATATTTACCAGGCCATCGCCCAACCCGCTAAAAAGCACATGCAAAATGCCAACGTGGTGGCCCGCTCTTACCAATTGAAATTGGTTGGGACCCGGGTGATCACGGACCATTTTGAACTGGGCTTTATTCACCCGTCCGAACGGGAGACGGAACCCCGCCTGGGTGAGGAATTACACGCCCGAGTGATTGGCGTTCGCGAAGACGGTACCTTGAATCTTTCACTGCGTCCCCGGACTTACGAGGCCATTGATGACGATTCCGCCATGCTCTTAGCAGCGCTCCAACACTCCGAAGGCGGCAAGCTGGACTTCAGCGACAAGTCTGATCCGGCAGATATCAAGGCTTACTTTGGGATTAGCAAGGGTCAATTTAAACGGGCAATCGGTCACTTATTAAAAGACCGGCAGATTACGCAACACGATGGTGCACTCTGGTTGAATCAAAGTCCAGCCACCACGAGTGACGACGACCAGCCTGCTGAATAGTTGCGAGTGGGACAAAGAGAGTGGGACGAAAGGCGGTTAGCTGGTGAGCATTAAGGCTGATAGCCGGATAATCCCGGGTTTGGATTATTTGGCTATCAGTTTTAAGCGGAGCCAGCTGCCTTTTGTCGCACGTTTCAACAATATAGTGTTGAAACGTGAGTTTTGGGTTTTGTCCCAGACTGTTTGTTGCCCGTTTCAGCCATATAGGGTTGGAGATGCAGACCGCTTTGCTTCAAAATTACTGAATCTATCGGGAGGTGGGCACTTGACGACGCTAGAGATGCAGACGGCTGACTTTGCCCATTACCTAACCGTTGAGCAGGGTTTGGCGGCAAATTCCGTCAGCAGTTATACGCAGGAGCTGCATAATTTCAGTGGGTATTTAACCACGAAGCAGGTGACCGACTTTAAACAGGTCGACCGGCTGCAAATCATGGCGTACCTCAGTGAACAGACGTCAGCCGGTAAGTCGCGGAATTCCGTGATTCATGCGGTGTCAGCCTTACGGAAGTTTTACCGTTACCTGGTGCAAACCCATCAGCTGACTGAGAATCCGATGGCCAACGTTGCGGCACCCAAGCACGCGCAACATCTACCAGCAGTGCTCACGGTTGCCGAGGTTGACCGGTTACTTGCGGCTCCCGATGTCAGTAACAAGTACGGCATGCGGGATCGCGCCATTCTGGAGACCATGTACGCCACGGGATTGCGGGTTAGCGAGCTCGTTCATTTAAAATTGGCGGATCTCCACCTTGAGATGGGGCTGATCCAGACCTTGGGTAAGGGTGACAAGGAACGGATTATTCCGATTGGCGACGTCGCTGCCGACTGGATCAACCGGTACTTGCAGGAAAGTCGTCCGGTATTGCTGAAGCAGCGGACGAGTCCTTACCTGTTTCTAAATGCACATGGTGGCGGCCTATCACGGCAGGCAATTTGGCAAAAGATTAAGCACTATGTGGCGTTGGTAGATATCCAAAAGGACGTGACGCCCCACACGCTGCGGCATTCATTTGCCACACACATTTTAGAAAACGGCGCAGATCTGCGGGTTGTGCAGGAGTTGTTGGGACACGCAGATATCACGACGACGCAAATTTATACGCATATTTCAAAGAAACGCCTACTCAACGTTTACGACCAGTATCATCCGCGGGCGTAGTGTGGTAGAGTAGGAGGACGATTGAACGGAGGCGGACCATGTTACTTAAATATCGTAGTGATTATCAAAAGATTGCGATGGGCCTGCTCAGTCTATCACCTAACTTCAAGGACTGGGATCGGCTCCAACGCGAGCTGGCCTGGTATCAGGGTGGCGATGACCGCACCCTGTATTTGTGGAAGGACGAGAACGACGACTTTGCCGGTGCACTGGGAACCGAGGATCAGGGGAACTTCCTGGTTGTGCGGTTGATCACTCTGATGCCGGATAAGCAAATGACGGAGAATACCTGGCAAATGTTAGACCAACTCGCAACGGCGGTCTCTGATAAACGGTTAATGGGGACCTTGACGACTGCTAAGATTATTGCAAAATGGGAGTATCACCATGGACAAAGCCACGACGAACGGCCAGCCACTGATTCAGGTCAGTGATTTTGAGGGCCCATTAGATTTACTGTTACATTTAATTAAAACCAATGAAATGGATATTTATGATATTCGGATTACCACCATCACCAGTCAATACCTGACCTACCTGCATCAGATGCAGACGTTGCGGTTGGATATTGCTGGGGAGTATTTTGTCATGGCGGCTAATTTGATGGCAATTAAGGCGAAATTGTTATTGCCCAAGCCACAGACAGTGGAACCGCTGGATGAAGACGATACCGGTGATCCGCGGGAAGATTTGGTCAATCAGTTGCTGGAGTATCAACGTTATAAGCAAGCAGCTCAAGAGTTGAAGCAACGAGCAGTTGACCGGCAGCAGCACTTTACCCGACCAGCCATGGCGGTGCCGGATTCGGTGGCCATGACCGTTGAACCGGGGATTCAGACCAGTGACTTGCAAAAAGCACTCAGCCGCTTAATTCATCGCGCAATGGTGGCTAAACCGGTCACTCAGAGCATCCGGCAGGAACACTTTACGATCAAAGCACAGATGGCGTCTGTTTTGGGGCGCTTACAGCGGGCAAAAGGGCCAGTAGATTTCGACTATCTATTAGCCAAGCAACCGGTGATGGAAGAAATTGTGACCACCTTTTTGGCCGTGCTGGAATTAGCGCGCCAACGGCAGGTTCGTTTACAACAGGTGGGGCGTCTGGCACCGTTACAAGTTAATTTTTTGAGAATGGAAGGAAGGTATGGCACCGATGTCACCCCTAGCACAGATTGAAAGCTTATTGTTCGTCAGCGGTGACGAAGGCATTACCGTGGCCGACCTGGCCGCAGCAACGGGACTCATGCGCCCGGCAATCCTTGCCAGTTTAGAAAAATTAGCGCAAAAGTATGTGGCAGATGACGATTCCGCCCTGGAATTGATGGTGAATGATACCACCTATCGCTTGGTGACCAAGGAAGCCGCAGCGGACGTTGTTAAGCAGTATTTTGAAAACCCCTTGAGCACGAGCCTGTCACCAGCGTCCTTAGAGGTGTTGGCCATTATCGCGTATCGCCAACCAATTACGCGAATTGAGGTTGATGAAATTCGGGGCGTCCAGAGCGCTTCAACGGTCCAAAAGCTAGTGCTGAGACGGCTGATTGAAGATGCCGGCCGGTTGGACGAACCGGGACGGCCGAAACTCTATCGGACCAGTGACTACTTCTTGGACTACTTCGGCCTGGAACAGCTGACCGATTTGCCACCGTTACCAGAGGCAGCCACCCCTAGCGCGACCACTGCAGATGAAGATGGTGGTGACTTGTTTTTACAGGCCTTTAACCAACAGCTCAACCAATCAGGAGATGAAAGCTAACTATGGAACGTTTACAAAAAGTTTTGGCGCACGATGGTGTCGCTTCCCGGCGTCAGTCGGAAAAGCTAATCATGAGTGGCCGGGTACGCGTCAATGGCACCGTGGTCACAGAATTAGGAACCAAGGTCGGCGTTCACGATAAGATCGTCGTTGACGGTGTGCCCGTTACGACTGAAGCCCCCGTGTATATTATGTTGTACAAACCACGGCGGATTATTTCAACCGCAAACGACGAGAAGGGCCGCAAGACAGTAGTCGATCTGGTTGAAGGGATTCCCCAACGGATTTACCCCGTGGGTCGGCTGGATTACGACACGGCTGGCTTACTCTTGTTAACCAATGATGGTGAGCTTGCCAATCGCTTGACCCATCCTAAGTATGAAGTTGAAAAAACGTATATTGCCAAGGTCAACGGCATTCCTAGTAACGAGGCCATGAAGGCCCTGCGTCAGGGCATGACGGTCGACGGTGAAACCTACGCGCCGGCCAAAGGAAAAATTGTGAGCGTGGATGACAAAAAGAAGACGGCTATCGTTTCCTTAGCCATTCATGAAGGCAAGAATCACCAGGTCAAGAAGATGCTGGATGCGGTGGGCCTCCCCGTTGAAAAATTAAAACGTGAGCAATACGGTTTCTTGACGTTGAAGGGCTTAAATGCCGGTGAATCACGGCATTTGAAACCAGAAGAAGTGAAAGAACTGCGGCGATTAACCGGCTTAATCTAATCAAGTGGTTGACAGCTTTAGAAAATCTTAGTATATTAAAGCTGTAATAAAATTTAGGTTCATCTTCAGGGCAGGGTGGAATTCCCGACCGGCGGTAATAGTCCGCGACCCGCGCAAGCGGTGAATTCGGTGTAACTCCGAGACCGACAGTATAGTCTGGTATGCAGAAGATGAGACATTGCTTTTTGCGCAAACTCTTTTACGTAAATCCCAAGGTCTTGCCCTTCTGTGGCGGGACCTTTTTGTTTTGGGTTTCGTCACGAGATGGCCGCAAGGAGGAACAGGTATCATGGAAAATAGTCACAGTAAGTTGAATGTTCGGTCGATGGTTGAGATGGCACTATTCGCCGGTGTTGCCTACGTCTTAATGTTCGTGTCGGTGCCGATTATTCCAATCGTGCCGTACATGAAGCTCGACTTGAGCGATTTGGTGGTCTTGCTTGGGATGAGTTTATTTGGTCCAGCGGGCGCAGTGATGATTGCGGCCGTTAAGGAATTGCTCTACTTTGTGTCGACCGGGCTGGATATTGTCAACTTCATTGGGGTGTTAACGGCGTTTATCGCTGACCTGGCCTACATTTTGCCAATCAGCTATGTCCTGAAACACAAGCAGGGCGATGCACAGCCGGGGTTGAAGCGGCAGATAGCGGCCGTCACGACCGGGACCTTAACCTTAACGGTGGTGCTGTCACTGGCCAATTGGTGGGTGATCACGCCGCTCTACCTCAAGGTTTGGGGCATGTCGTTAGGACTTCCCGTGAACAAGTTAATTTTACTGGGAGTTATTCCGTTTAATCTGCTGAAGGGGATTATTTTGGGAATTTTATTTATTCTCCTCAGCCGACGAATGGCACCGTGGCTGGCGAAGCACACGCTGTCATAACGGGAATCATAGCAAATTTGTTTTAAGCAAGGACTGGCCGCGTGCTGGTCCTTTTTCTATGGTAAACTGGTAGCAGACTTTTTTGCGTAGCAGACTTTTTTACGAAGCAGATTTTTTGCGTAGCAGACTTTTTAGAACGGACGTTAAAAATTTATGAATGGTTTCAAAGTAGAGAGGAGGAGATCACCGTGGAAGCCGTTGACTTAGGCCAACTTCTAAGTAGCAAACAGGATCGAAGAATCCGGGTCATTGAAAATCTTTTGCGCGGCAAAAAAACGGTGTCCACCCTTTACTGGGGGCAACGGTACCACTTGCTGCCCCTGTTGAATCTCTCAAAACACTTGGCCCGTGGCGGCTTGGATACGGCGATTCAAGACCTTCAGCAGCGCGATTGGGTGACGGTTGACGCGGAACAAAAAACGCTGCGCTTAACGGCCAAGGGTGAAGTGGGCCTGGCACAGCACGCCTATTACCGGCCCGTTACCGTGGATCAGTGGGTGAATTGGGATCTCAATGCCGCCCGGCAACGCCTGTTACTCGCGGTTCAGGTAACCTCCCAATTCGCGCACAGTACCGCTCGCTACTACCCGCTGGCGACCGACCAAGAAACCCGGCGAGCCGTGCGGCAATGGTTTCACGGCGCTAAGGGACCAGCGCTTGCCAGCGATTTGGCAACCGCCCTGACCGCCAGCTTGCGACAATTGCCTAACGAAACAGCGAGCATCATGACCGATCAATTCACGGGATTCGACCAACCAGGCTTAACGCTAGAGCAGTTGGCCTTAGCGACCGACCAGGCCATCTGGCAAATTCGACTCAGGGAATTTGACGGAGTGGCCCAGATTGCCCGTGACGCGTGGCAGACCACACATCCATTGCACAATCTATTGGCGCCACTGTGGCGGTTACCCGTATCCACGAGTTCACAAGCAACACTGGCAGCGGTGACGGCTGGTGGTGATTTACAACGGGTCGCCGATCGCCGTAAGATTAAGCTCAGTACCGTTCGCGAGCATCTATTAGAGGCGGCCATCATGCTACCGGTGACGGATTTTCCGTATGAGTTGGTCTTGCCACCAGCAATGCGGGAGGCCTTTAGAACGGCTGTACACGGCGACTTAGATTCGTGGCAATACGTGGCTTTACCCCAGGCGATGCAAGCCGAATATGATTTTTTTTATTTTCGACTCTACGCAATTTGGCGAATGAAGCAGGAGGTACCGGCATAATGGAATCTTTAACCGCAAGTTTGCAACGGGTCTTTGGGTTTAGTCAGTTTCGTTCGGGTCAGGAAGCCGCTTTAACCAGCTTGGAAGCGGGAAAAGATACCCTAGCAATTTTACCGACGGGTGCCGGGAAAACCTTGATTTACCAACTCTATGGTTACCGTCATCCGGGGTGCGTGCTCATCGTGTCGCCGCTACTTTCACTCATGAACGATCAGGTCGACCGCCTGCGAATGAACGGCTTTAAACGCGCAGCGGCCATTAACTCCTTGACGCCGTTTGGGGAACGACTGAGCATCTTAAATCATTTGGATCAGCTGCAGTTTCTCTTTTTGTCGCCAGAAATGCTGTCACAACCACAGATGCTGAACCAATTACAACGCATCAATTTGAGTCTGCTGGTGATTGATGAGGCCCACTGTATCGTCCAGTGGGGCCCAGACTTTCGGCCGGAATACCTCCTGCTGGGCGCTATTCGCGACAAGCTTCAGCGACCATTAACCCTCATGTTAACTGCCACGGCTGGCAAACAGACCCGCCACGAGATTGCCAAGCAGTTGCGGAGCACCCCAGCAGTCGTGACTGAATCGGTCAATCGACCCAATATCTTTTTGGATGTCGAGAATGTGGCCGACGAAGCCACGAAGCAGTCGCGGCTACAGGATTTGGTCAAACGGCTGCCACGGCCAGGTGTGGTGTACTTTTCGAGTAAGCAACAGGCCAGTGACACGGCCTTGTGGTTGCAACAAACAGCTGGCGTTACCGCGGCGGCCTATCATGCAGGCTTGGACGCCGAGGATCGTTTCAAGATCCAGCAACAGTTCATGACCGACAAGCTGGACATTATCTGTGCGACCAGTGCCTTTGGCATGGGGATCGACAAGGACAATGTTCGGTTCGTAATCCATTATCATTTACCAGCAGACTTGGAAAGTTACGCGCAAGAGATTGGCCGGGCCGGTCGGGATGGTGCCCCCAGCGTTGCCATTTTGCTTTATGCGCCGGGTGACGAGCAACTGCCCTTGGCCCTAGGTCAGTCAAATCGACCGGAAGCCGAGACCATTCAACGATACTATGCGCATCCGCAGAGTTTTGCCGCGGACGAGCCCCAGATTCACCTGTTGGCTTTTTATCGGGACCATGGCATCAGCCAGGCGGCAGTCGAGCGGCTCTTTGCGGGTCGTGAACGGGAACGAAATCACGCTTTGAGTCAGATGGTTGACTACGTACAGTCGCCAACCTGTCTCAGAGAAAAGTGGCTGCAGGCATTTGATGAAGCGGCGCCAGCACATGATGAAGCCTGCTGTGCGCCAAGTAATCAGCCATTAGATTTGGCGGCCATTCACCTTTTGCAACAGGCGGTGACGCCTGCACCCATCCAGAAGGTGCCATGGCAGGAAAGGCTGGCACGGTTATTTTAGTGATAGTGAGTGACGGGGACCAATTTGCTATTTTGCAACACAAGGCGTTAATTATCCCTAAATATGCTTAAGAGAATTCTAAGGAATGCCGTGATGTCGACATTTTAGCCAATTATAGCTATCGAAAAAAACGCTGACGTGGTACAATTACCGGTGAAAGTTTTTCAGGGAGGTTAGATGATGAGTCAGAAGCGTGACGATCAAACGCCGAAGAAACAAGAATCCCATCCATGGGACCAATCATTTGCTGATGATCGGGACGACCAGGGTAACCTGTCACGAACGAAAATGCGGCGGCAAAATCACAGCAATACCATGGTAACGATTATTTTAGTTGCCATTATTGTGGTGATTGCTGCGGCGTCATTGGTCTATGGACTGGCGCGACAAAGCGCTGTTAACCGGCCACAGAATACGGAAAAGGTGGCGGCAAGTTCGTCCAGCTCATCCAGTAAGGCTAAGAAGAGTACCAGCAGTCGGAAAAAGTCTTCAGCCAAGAAGGCTTCTTCAACCGTGGCCGCTAGCTCGCCTAAGAAATCTACGACTTCAACCACAACTGCTAGTTCAGCTAAAACGACTAGCAGTTCTTCTGCTACTACCGACTCAACGACTGCCAGCACCACGAGTTCCAGTAGTGCTAGCAGTTCAAGCAGTTCTGCTGCGGGTTCCAAGTATGCAACGGTTGAGTCTGGTCAAGGGGTCTACCGGGTAGCGACCAATGCCGGTATCTCTGTGCAAAAATTATTGGAATTAAACGGCCTGTCTTCTGGTTCGTCCCTTTATCCGGGACAGAAGTTGCGGGTTCGCTAAGCTTTAAAAATATTGAATAGGGAGTTTGGTTTTCATGGAGAAACAAGGATTGCAAGTTGCCATTGACGGCCCAGCATCTGCCGGCAAGAGTACGGTTGCTAAGATTGTTGCCCAACGTTTTCACTACATATACTGTGATACGGGTGCCATGTACCGCGCCATTACTTGGAAAGTTTTACAAGCAGGCGTGGGTTTAACCGACGAAGCGGCCGTTAAAGGGCTGTTGGATCAAATCACCATTCGTTTTGAACCAGGGACACCGGTCCAAAAGGTGTTCGTGGACGATACCGAGGTCACCTTGGCGATTCGCCAACCAGATGTGACCAATTCAGTGTCAGCCGTCTCAGCACTGCCAGCTGTTCGGACCGAATTAACGGAACGTCAGCGGCAAATTGCCGATGCTGGTGGCATTGTGATGGATGGTCGTGATATCGGATCGACCGTATTACCCAAAGCTGAGGTCAAGATTTTCTTGGTTGCCAGTGTGGACGAACGGGCACAACGCCGGTTGAAAGACAATGCAGCAAAAGGAATCGATACGCCATTAGCGACTTTGAAGCATGAAATCGAAGAACGGGACCGAAAAGATTCCACGCGTAAGGTGTCGCCGCTGACCCAGGCAGCCGACGCAATCCGCTTGGATACTACGTCTATGAGCATCGAAGAGGTTGCTGATAAGATTGCAGAAATCATTCAGCAAAAAGAATCCTAGAGAAATAGGCATTTTACTAGCTTTTACTAGAAGAATCAGCTAAAATAGTATATAGAGTTGTCGCAAGGAGGAAAATTTCGCATGAGTGAAAATGGCACGAGTCAAAACAATGAAAACAATGATTTATTAGATGCTTTAAATAGCATCGACACTGTTAAAGTTGGTGACGTTGTTAAGGGTGAAGTCTTAGCAATCGATGATGACCAACAAGCAATCGTTGGGATTGCTGATACTGGGGTTGAAGGGGTTGTTCCTAAGAAGGAATTAACCACGACTGCAGAAGATATCAAATCTGAAATTAAAGTCGGGGACGTTATGGACCTCGTTGTAATTTCCCGCATCGGTACCGACAAGGAAGGCGGTAGCTACTTACTGTCTCAACGTCGCTTAGAAGCCCGTAAAGTTTGGGACGATATCGAAAAGGAATTCGAAGCTGGTCATACCTTAACTGCCCCTGTTACCCAAGTGGTCAAGGGTGGATTGGTTGTTGATGCTGGTGTTCGTGGTTTCGTACCTGCATCTATGGCATCAGATCACTTCGTTGAAGATCTTGCGCAATTCAAGGGTCAAACCTTGGAATTCAAGATTGTTGAAATCGAACCTAGTGAAAACCGGTTGATCTTATCTCACCGGGCCATTGTTGAAAAGCAACGGGCAGCACAAAAAGAAGAAATCATGGCTAAGTTAACTGCCGGCGACATTGTCGAAGGTAAAGTTGCACGTCTGACAAACTTTGGTGCTTTCGTTGACCTTGGTGGCGTTGATGGATTGGTTCACGTTTCAGAAATCGCCTTTGAACGGGTTGAAAAGCCTAGCGATGTCTTGAAGGTTGGCCAAGAAGTTAAGGTTAAGGTCTTATCTGTAGACCCAGACCGCGACCGGATTTCCCTTTCTATCAAGCAAACCTTACCAGAACCTTGGGACGGGATTGAAGAAAAGGCACCTCAAGGTAGCGTCTTAGACGGAACTGTTAAGCGTTTGACTAGTTTTGGGGCCTTCGTTGAAGTCTTCCCAGGCGTTGAAGGTTTAGTTCATATTTCCCAAATTTCTCATCAACACATCGCGACGCCTGCTGACGTCTTGAAAGTTGGTCAAGAAATCAAGGTTAAGGTCTTAGACGTTCGTCCAGACGATCACCGTTTGGCATTGTCCATCAAGGCCTTGGAAGAAAAGCCACAATCTGCTGACGATTCTTCTGAAAACCACAGTAACAACAGTAGCAACAATAACCGTAGCCGGAGCAACAACAACGGTGGAAACCGTCGTCGTAACAACCGGAACAGTGCTGAAACTTCAACGGCTAATGCCCCAGAAGAAAGCACCGGTTTCTCTTTAGGTGACCTCATTGGGGACAGCTTGAAGAAAGATATGGAAGATAACGAAAACAACTAACATGTTTGGTTGAAGAGGGTTTGGAACGGAACTTTGTTGGTTTCGTTCTGAACCCTTTTCATGTCAACTGACATCATAGAAATAAAGGAGGGATTTATCGTGGCATTTCCAATAGTTGCCATTGTTGGCCGCCCAAACGTCGGGAAGTCAACCCTGTTCAACCGGATCGCCGGCGAACGGATCTCCATCGTTGAGGATACACCTGGAGTTACCCGAGATCGAATTTACACCCATGCTGAATGGCTGGGAACTGAATTTCGGATGATTGATACTGGGGGAATTGACCTCGGTGATGAACCATTTTTAACTCAGATTACACAACAGGCTGAAATTGCGATTGAAGAAGCCGACGTCATTGTCTTCATTGTGAGCGCTCCTGAAGGCGTCACTGATGCGGATGAAAAGGTCGCTAAGATCCTGTATCGCGCTGACAAGCCGGTCATTCTTGCCGTCAACAAAGCCGATAACCCGGAAACCCGGGAGAGTATTTACGATTTCTATTCCTTAGGCTTTGGCGACCCTTACGCGGTTTCTGGGGTCCATGGGTTAGGTTTAGGGGATTTGCTGGACGCCGTTGTGAAGGAATTTCCTGATGACGATGGTGCACCTAAGGATGATTCCATCCGGTTCAGTCTGATTGGCCGGCCCAACGTCGGTAAGTCCTCATTGGTTAACGCAATGCTTGGTGAGGATCGGGTTATTGTGTCCGATATTGCTGGGACGACCCGTGACGCTGTCGATACCAAGTTTACCGCGGATGATACCAAGTTTACGATGGTCGATACGGCCGGGATTCGTAAACGGGGGAAAGTTTACGAAAACACGGAACGTTACAGTGTTATGCGGGCCATGCGGGCGATTGATGATTCCGACGTTGTCTTGGTCGTTTTAAACGCCGAAGAAGGCATTCGGGAACAAGATAAGCGGGTCGCTGGTTATGCCCATGAAGCAGGTCGGGGAATCATTATCCTGGTCAACAAGTGGGATACGTTGAAGAAGGATAACCACACGTTAACCGACTTCCAAAACCTAATTCGTCTAGAATTCCAATACTTGAGCTACGCACCAATCGTCTTTGTTTCGGCCAAGACGGGGCAACGGTTGGATCAGTTGCCAGCTATGATCAAGCGCGTCTCAGAGAACCATAACAAGCGGGTGCAATCCGCAACGCTGAACGACGTGATCATGGATGCAATCGCACTGAACCCAACGCCATCTGACAATGGTAAGCGACTGCGGGTCTACTATGGCACGCAGGTTGCGGTGGCGCCACCAACTTTTGTGGTCTTCGTCAACGACCCGAAGATGATGCACTTCTCTTATGAACGATTCTTGGAAAATCAAATCCGTGAACACTTCGATTTTGAGGGCACACCGATCCATTTGATCGAGCGGGCACGGAAGTAGAAGAAGGGGCATAAGACCAGGTTTTTAGCCTGATTTTAACGTTTTCTTAGTAAAAATCACGATTCTTGAAGTTTTATTGCTAAAAAATGGCGTTATCCCTTGTCATATAAGGCTTCCTGTGCTATCTTTGATAAAGAAATGATGCGGCTGACCGTATTTGTTTCATCATTTTTGGACCACTCAAAAATGATCACTAGATGGCATTCATCTAATCTTCTATGCGGGAGGTGAATTCAAAATGGCAAACAAAGCACAATTGGTTAGCGATGTTGCAACTGCAACTGGCTTAACTAAAAAGGACGCAACTGCTGCAGTTGATGCAGTATTCGATTCTGTCCAAGCAACTTTAGCTAAAGGCGAAAAGGTTCAATTGATCGGCTTTGGTAACTTTGAAGTGCGTGAACGTGCAGCTCGTAAGGGCCGTAACCCACAAACTGGACAAGAAATCCAAATTCCTGCAAGCAAAGTACCTGCATTTAAGCCAGGTAAAGCTTTAAAGGATGCTGTTAAATAATTCTATTATTTAGCGCGTGAAGGGCCAGTACGGTGTATGCCGGGCTGGCTTTTTGCTACGCTTAAGTATTTTAAAAACCAGTGATGGCCTATGAAAATGGTGCTTAGGAACCGTGATGACGTACTTTTCCCCGCAGGAGTGGTAAGATGGTTGGTGCTGATTAAGAACGGTGTCACGATAGTTAAAATACACGCTTAGCTGGCTGACCGTTTTCAGCCCACAGGCGGCGGGTCCCCACAGTAGCTGGAATCTCTAACAGCCGCAGGTGGTCATTCTTTAACCAATAACGAATGATAAAAAATTAATGGAGGCGGATTATGAGTTATGCAGAAACGGCTCTGGACCAATTAGAGAAGGGACAACTAGAGGACTTTAAAAAGCAATACGCCCTGTCCCTCCGGCATGACGACGATGATACGTTGTTTAGCCTAGGTGAAGAACTTTATTCGTTGGGCTTTTTAAACCAGTCGCGACGGATTTACGAAAAATTGTTGAAAAAATATCCGGACGAAGATGAATTACGGACTAATTTGGCCGACATCGCAATCGATGAGGACAAGAACGACGAGGCTTTGGACTATTTGAACCAGGTTCAGCCCGGCTCACCAGCCTACATTGAATCGCTGATGGTGGCTGCTGACTTGTACCAGACACAAGAACTCTTCGAAGTCAGTGAGCAAAAACTTTTAACGGCCAAGAAATTGGCCCCTGAGGAGCCCGTCATCACGTTTGCCTTGGCGGAGCTCTACTTCACCATGCGGGAGTACAGGAAGGCCATTCCGCTGTATTTAGACCTGATTACGGCCGGTACAACGGAACTCTCCCGGGTCAACATTGTCGAACGGTTGGGTGTGGCTTACGCTAATGCCGGTCGCTTTGAACAGGCGATTGGTTACCTGAAGCAGATTCATCCAGGTGAGATGACCCCAGACGTGAAATTTGAGACGGCCTTTACCTACCTGCAGTTAAAGGAACGGACAACGGCGATCGACCTCTTCAACGATTTGAAAGACAGCGATTCCCATTACACATCCCTGTACCCGTACCTGGGACAGGCGCTGGAAGAGGAAAATCGGCTGGAGGAAGCGTTGACGGCGCTGCAGGAAGGCCTGGGTGTCGATCAGTATAACGAGAAATTGTGGTTACAGGCCGCTCACGTCGCCACTAAGCTGGACGATGAGGCCTTGGCGGAGAAGTATTTGAAGCAGGGCCATCAGCTCGACAGCGACGATTTAAGTGCCGTCATTCAGCTGAGTAATCTGTACGTGAAGCAGGGACGTTGGCAAGAAAATGTCGACTTGGTCCAGCCCTATGTCAAGAGCGATGACGCCGATCCCCAATTGTATTGGAACTTAGCGGTCACGGCTGAGCATCAAGAGGACTTTGCGGCCGCCCGTAAGAATTACGATGCCGCCCAGCCATTCTTCATGGATCAGGCAGACTTCTTGAAGCCCGCGATCTACTTTTACCGTGAAGAAGGGGCCAGTGACCAAGTCGTGAAGCTCTTACATGCCTATCTGCAAGTGGTGCCAGATGACGCGGAAATGGCGTTGATGTTAGAAGGGTACGAAGACTAAGGTGTCGCGTAAAGAGAAGGTCTCTGCGGAGGCGTTCTTTTTGTTTGAGTAAGAACACAATAATTACTTTAACTTATCTCACAAAAATAAAAGCAATCGCAAAAACCGCGATTGCCAAAACCAGAACCTAACGTTTAAAGCGTCCCAAAATACCTTTCTTCGGTACCGCAAACGAAAAACCTTCGCCTAAAGCCTCATTTACATTAATCACGGAGACAAACGCCCGTGGATCATTGCGTGAAATAATTTGTCGTAAGCGATGTAACTCGCTAGGGGCGACGACCACGTAAATCATTTTCCGTTCCTGATGGGAATAGCCACCTTCGCCATTCACCAAGCTAACGCCACGTTCCAGTTGATCCATGATGTCATTGGTAATTTCTTGGTGCTTGGCGGACACGACAATGACGCCCCGAGCCGCGTAGGCACCTTCTAGCGTGAAATTAACGATGCGGGAGAACACGTAAGAATAAATCAACGTGTACGCCATGTGCTGCAGATCAATGTAGACCAATGAGATTAAGAGCACGACCACATCTAAGTATAATAGCGTTTTTCCCATTGGCACGCCGCGGAACCGCTCGAAGATTCGGGCGACGATATCGGTACCACCGGTTGTTCCACCGTAACGGTAAAGCAAGCCGGAACCCAAGCCACCGATTAACCCAGCGCCTAGAGCCGAAAGCAACAGGTCGCCGTGCAGGTCAATCACAATCGGCACCCGTTGCCAGACCCACAGAAAAAGGGACAGCATAACCGTGCCATAGATGGTGTAGACCAACGACTGACGGCCAAGAAACCGCCAACCAATAATAATCAGGGGAACGTTAATCAAAATTGTTGAGTAGGCGGGGTCAATCTTGAATAGCGCCCGCAAAATTAGCGTAATCCCCGATATGCCACCATCCGCTAAGTGATTCGCAATGTTAAAGAAAACCAAGCCAAATGCAAACATGGCGCAACCGACACCAATCATAATTAAATCAAACAGGCGAATCGATTCGTCCTTTTGAGCCATACCATCCACTCCTTACGTACGCCGTTGGGGCCATCAATAGAGGTAGCGGCCGTCAACGGTGTGATTCTCATAGACCCATCATAGCACAGCCACCCTGAAAGAACCTACAGCTCATTTGTTCAGGACGTTCATTTCTAAACAATTGATGGGCTTTGTCATGTTTTAAGGACAACTTCTGAAGAAAAATCCGGACGTACAAACAGCTTAGATTAACGCGGATGACGATTAAATTAGGTCAAAAATGCCACCGTTGTCCTGAGAAACGATGCGCCAGCCGGGTATAGACAACTCTAGTATCTTTCGTGTAAGGCTATTTTAGACACCATATCGTTGCAAATCAGATCATTTAATGATCAGTCATTGACCTACGCAACGTAGGCTCACGGTAAGCCGGCAATGTTGCCAATGACTTTTAGTTTCGCATAATCTCCAGGAGTTTGAATTCAATTTCTGCGGCGAATCTGTTAGACTGACATAGTGAGTGAAAAACAGAAATAAACTGGCAAAAAAGGGTGAAGAGAATGAAATTAGAACACTTACCAAATGAATTTGAATTGGCCCGGCCAGTCTTACAGACCATTGAACAGGCCGGTTATGAGGCTTATTTCGTGGGTGGGAGCGTCCGCGACACCATCCTGGGTAAAACCATCCACGACGTTGACATCGCCACCAGCGCCTATCCTAATGAGATTAAAGGCCTGTTCAAGCGGACCGTCGATACCGGTATTGATCATGGTACCGTCATGATTTTGGATCACGGCACGGGGTATGAAACCACCACGTTCCGGTCCGAGTCTACCTATACCGATTACCGCCGACCCGATCAGGTCACCTTCGTGCGCTCGCTTGCCGAGGACTTAAAACGGCGCGATTTCACCATTAACGCACTGGCAATGAAGGAAGATGGGGAAGTCATTGACCTGTTCAACGGCTTAACTGATATGCAAAACCATGACATTCGTGCGGTGGGTGACGCCCAAGAGCGTTTCCACGAGGACGCCTTGCGGATGATGCGGGCGGTTCGGTTTGCGAGTCAACTGGACTTCACCATCGTTCCGGAAACACGTGATGCCATCGCGGCGCACGCCCAACTGCTAACAAAGATTGCGGTCGAACGCACACAGGTCGAATGGCTCAAACTTCTGATGGGGCAAACGCCACAGCGCGGCCTGCAAGATTTCATGGACACGGGCTTATGGCAGTACTGTCCGGACTTTGGCGAACATGAGACGGCGCTAACCGACCTTGTTCAGCGGTTACAACACGGTGTTTCGTCTGAAATTGCGGCCTGGACGCTCCTGACGACTCAGTTTGCGCTCGACACGCCCGAGATTACGGTATTTCTCAAACACTGGAAGACGGCCAATCAAACGATTACCGCCGTGCAAACAGCGACCACGGCCGCTGATCACTTATTAGTTGGTGATCTGACCGCTTGGCAACTCTACCAATGTGGTGCCGAACTGGTGCCGGTGGCCAATGAAGTTGCGACAATCCTGGGGACACCGGATCGTTTGAACCTGTTGACCAGCCAGCTGGCAGCGCTCCCCATTCAGCACAAGAAGGAACTTGCCATCACGGGTAAAGAGCTCATGCAAGCGGGGATTCAGCCCGGACCACAATTGGGCGCCATCCTCGGCGATTTAGAATTCCAGGTCGTGACTGGCGTTTTACCAAACGAAACAGCCGCATTGGTGGCCCACGTCAACGCCTAACGGTAATTTGAAAATAAGAGAGTGAAAAATTTATGCAAACTTTACGGGCGGATAATTTACACCGGACTTACGGTGAAAAAACGCTATTTGATAATTTAAATTTCATTATTAATGAACATGATCGGATTGGCCTGATTGGGGTCAACGGGAGTGGGAAGACCTCACTGCTCAACACGTTAGCCGGAATCAGTACCGAGCAGACGGGTGAAATCAGTACGCCTAAGGACTATACGATTGGCTACTTAACCCAAAAACCGGATTTGGACGAAACTTTAACGGTCATGGATGCCGTTTTCTCTGGCGATCAAAAGGTCTTCGTCACGATTCGGCGTTACGAAGCTGCGCTGGCAACCTATGGGGCCCATCCTGAGGACGCAAAGGCACAACAACGTTATCTGGATGCCGAAGCGCAGATGAACGAAGAAGAGGCTTGGACGGCTGAAAGCGACGTTAAAACAATTTTAACTCAGCTTAAAATCACCGATCTGTCGCAATCGATTAAGACGATGTCCGAGGGGCAAATCAAGCGGGTTGCTTTAGCACAAGTATTGATTCAATCCCCAGACTTATTGTTGCTGGACGAACCGACCAACCACTTGGACTTCGACTCCATTGCCTGGTTACAGCAATATTTGACGGCCTACAAGGGCGCCTTGCTCGTCGTCACCCATGACCGGTACTTCCTGGATCAAATTGCCAACCAAATTTGGGAATTGGACTTTGGGAAGCTCTATCAGTATCCTGGTAACTATCAGGCCTACGTCCAGGAAAAGGCCGAACGGGTGAGTCAAGAAGCCGATGCCGACCAGAAGCAACAGCAGCTTTACAAGAAGGAACTTGCCTGGATGAAGGCGGGGGCCAAGGCCCGTTCTACCAAGCAACAGGCGCGGATCAACCGCTTCAACGACTTGGCTAGCAACGTGGGCACGCGCCAAGTTCAGAACAACGTCGCCATCTCCTTAGGCCAGCAACGATTGGGTAAGAAGGTCATTGAGCTCAAGGACGCGAATTTAACCTTAGGTGGTCACGTCATTCTCAGTGATTTCGATGACCTCATCCAAGGTGGCGAACGCATTGGAATCAGTGGCGAAAATGGTGCTGGTAAATCCAGTCTATTGAACGTGATTGCCCAACGGTTGCCGTTGGATTCTGGCATAGTCACAGTCGGGGAAACCGTTAAGATGGCTTACTATACGCAACAGATTGAGCCAATTCCGGACGACAAACGGATGATCAACTACCTGTCTGAGGTAGGGCAAAATGTGACCGATAAGGCGGGCAACTCTGTGAGTGTCACCGAATTGCTGGAACAATTTCTGTTCCCCCGGTTTATGCACGGTACCCTGATTCGCAAGCTTTCTGGTGGGGAAAAGCGGCGGTTATACCTGCTGAAATTACTGATGGAACAACCCAACGTTCTCTTGTTGGATGAACCCACCAATGACTTGGATATTGGCACGTTGACCGTGTTGGAGGATTATATTTCGCAATTTGCCGGCACCGTCATCACCGTCTCCCATGACCGGTACTTCTTGGATAAAGTTGCCGACCGCTTGTTGATTTTCACAGGCAATGGCGACATTGAACGGTATTCCGGTCGTTTCAGTAGCTATTTAGCAGCCGAACAAGCTCAGAGCAAGCAGAGTACCAAGAGCGAAAAGCCAAAGGCCACACCCAAGCCAGCGGAGCAAACCACTGAACCGAAGAAAAAAGTGAAGCTGACCTACGCTGAACAAAAAGAGTGGGAAGGCATCGAGAGCCTGATTGACGGCCTCGAAGACCAAAAGTCACAGGTTCAGACGGCCATGAATGCCAACGGCGCGAACTATGATAAATTAGCTGATCTTCAGGCGCAATTAGACGACCTGGACAAGCAGTTGGACGACAAGATGGCTCGCTGGGAATACCTCAGTGAGTACGCCGAATAGGAGGCCGTGAACGTGTTAGAAGATGCTTATTTAAATTTGGCCAAAACGGTTTTGAACGAGGGTCACGAGAAGACCGACCGAACCGGAACCGGGACCGTTAGCCTATTTGGGTACCAAATGCGCTTTAATTTGCAAGAGGGCTTCCCCCTGTTAACGACCAAAAAAGTGCCGTTTGGCTTGATTAAATCAGAATTATTGTGGTTTCTGCGTGGGGATACGAATATTCGGTTCCTCTTGCAACACCACAACCACATTTGGGACGAGTGGGCTTTTCAACGCTACGTCGAAAGCACCGACTACCATGGTCCCGACATGACCGACTTTGGTCGTCGTTCGTTGGTGGACGACGCGTTTAATGAACAGTATCAAGCTGAGAAAAAGACATTCTGCGACCGGATTCTCACTGACCAGGCCTTTGGCGACCATTATGGTGATCTGGGCCTGGTATACGGGAGTCAGTGGCGGGCTTGGCAGGGTAATCATGGCGAAACGATTGACCAACTAGCTAACGTGATCGACACGTTACGAACCCACCCGGACTCTCGCCGCATGATCGTGTCGGCCTGGAATCCAGCAGATGTGCCATCCATGGCCTTACCACCATGCCATACGATGTTCCAGTTCTACGTCAACGATGGCAAACTCAGCTGCCAGCTTTACCAACGTAGCGGTGATATCTTCTTAGGCGTGCCCTTTAACATTGCCAGTTACGCGCTACTAACGTCACTGATTGCCAAAGAAGTTGGTCTGGAAGTCGGCGACTTTGTCCACACCTTAGGCGACGCCCATATTTATAAAAATCATATTACCCAAGTCAAGACGCAATTGGCTCGGACGCCCAAGGCAGCGCCACAACTTTGGCTAAATCCGGACAAATCTAGTATTTTTGATTATGAAATGAGTGACATTAAGGTGACCGGGTACGATCCAGCGCCTGCCATTAAGGCACCCGTTGCCGTTTAGAAAGGATTGAGGCGACCATGTTAATTTACTTATGGGCCGAAAGTCAGGGGAAAGTCATCGGGTTTCAAGGCGGCTTGCCCTGGCACCTGCCGGCCGACATGCACTACTTTAAGACCGTGACGACGGGAAATACCATTGTGGCCGGAGCCAAGACGTTCGCGTCGTTTCCCAAACCACTGCCTAACCGTACCAACGTGGTCGTGACCCACCAACCGACCACCGCGTTTCCAACAGGGGTAACCGTGCTCGACTCACTGGACGCAGTGCGAGCATACGCTGCCCAACGACCAGACGAAAAAATATTTGTGGTCGGCGGTGCACAAATTTTCGCCGGCCTGATTAACGATGTCGATTATCTCTACCGCACGGTCATTCACGCCGGATTTGATGGCGATACTTGGATGCCAGCCATTGACTACACCAAGTTTCAGCTCATCGATACGCAGCCGGGGATTCGGAACGCTAAGAATCCTTACGACTTTGCCTTTGAGCAATATCAACGGAAGTAACCTAAACATGAGATTGAAAGCTCAAAGTTAGTTATAGTTTGCCACCTGCGGCTGCCAGAGATTCCAGCTGCTGTGGGGACCACCTGCGGCCTGAGAAGCGGTCCTCCGGCTCGGTTTGAAGCCTGACATAAATCGTCAGTCTCCAAACGCGTCCCACGGTGTAAGCTGAGAAATCTCAGCTTACACCGTCGACACAGCTGCCTCCATCTCTGTCCTCCTCCGGTTCTGATTGTTCTTCAAAACAACATTGGTTTAGTACCTCTGCTGGACAGGCAACGTTTGTCTACAGTGTTCCAGTTTGATTTTTGTAATCAGCAAGTCGGCAGATTCAAACAATGTCAGCGATATTTAGAGTCTACCGCTGATGTGTAGAAAGGCATGCCTATATTTCTGTCCTCAACCTCTAGGAAGTAACACTAAAAACGGTTAATCGCTCTCTTCCTCGGCTACTGTCAGGAATTGAGAATGCGATTAACCTTTTTTTAAATTCCGCATATTTTGAATGCAAATGAGGTGTAACAACCCGTCATTGCCCCATTCGCCTAGATACAGTATATTAGCTAGAATCACCGGTAAAGTAATTGCTTAACAACAGACGAGTTTGTTAGCTAGTGTAGGCGTGAGTGCGCCAAATTTAGGCTCAGCCGTGGGATTTTTCAAGTGGGTTGCTTGGAAAATGGCGACTTTGAAACGCGATTTGTGCGGTTCAAAGCGAGCTGAAAGACCGCTTCTCAGGCTTTCAGCGTCCTCCCCACAGCGTTCCAGCCTAAATTTGACGCACGGTAAGCCGGGAGTTAGTCATACAATGTAGGTCAAGTTGTTTACGCGTAAAACAGGATGGAGAAGTACATGAGCGCCGTCCCCAGCATCACAAACAAGTGCCAGATGACGTGCCCAAACGGCACGCCCTTAAAGCTGTAAATGACGGCGCCGACGGTAAATGCAACGCCACCAAAGAACAGCAGGGCAAAGCCAACCGGCCCCAGCCCATCGTACAACGGTTTAATCCCCAGCAGGCACATCCAGCCCATCACCACGTAAATGATCGTCGATAACTTTTGCATTTTCCCCAGCCAGAGGGCCTTGTAGATGATGCCACAGACGGCCATGGCCCAAATAATGCCGAACATCGTCCAGCCTAGAGCACCACCCACGACCAAAAGGCTAAACGGGGTATATGTACCGGCAATCAACAAATAAATCGCACAATGGTCAAATATTTGAAAAACGTGACGACCGCGGGTAAAGTACAAGCTGTGGAACAACGTAGAGGCCAGGTAGAACAATACCAAGATGGCACCATAAATGGCGAAAGTGGTCACGCGTAATGCACCGCCTTTGCCGTGGGCCTGTAACAGTAGAATCACTAAGCCGGCGATACTCAGGGCAGCGCCAATGCCGTGGGTCACCGAGTTTAGGACCTCATTGACAATTTGATAGGTGTGGCTTCGTTCTTTAATCAAACAAACTCCTCCTTAAGGGGTTGGGTACGTTTATTTTTCTCTAAAGCAGTCAGGAGTTCGGAACAACTTACTGAAAATTGTCACTAACTCTGCTATACTATTACCGTATGTTTCATTACGCATATTGTAGCATAAACCAAAATTTCTGGTCAGAAAGAGTGGGATAACCATGGCGAAAATTAAGATTGTCACGGATTCATCTGCCGGTCTCACCGAGCAGCAGATTCAGGACTATGACATCACCATTATTCCGTTAACGGTCATGATTGATGACACGATTTACGTTGAACGGGAGTCCATCACAAATAAAGAATTTATTGATAAAATGAAGACGGCGAAGTCATTACCAAAGACGAGCCAGCCACCACTAGGCAGGTTTGTTGAAACTTTTGACAAATTGGGCGAAGATGGTAGTGGCGTCATTTGTTTCAGTATGCTGGCAGCCATCAGTGGCACCGTCCATACGGCTGAACAAGCTGCGCAATTGTCCAAAGCGGACGTGACCGTGGTCGATAGCCAGTATACCGACCAGGCCTTAGCCTTTCAGGTGGTTGAAGCTGCGAAGCTGGCCGCTGAGGGTGCTGATCGGGACGCAATTTTAAAACGGGCCGAAGCCGTTCGTGATCACACGAAGTTGTTCATGGGCATCGTGACGTTGGAAAACATCCTGAAGGGTGGCCGTTTGAGCCGTGCTGCAGGTATGTTAACATCCCTGTTGAATATTAAGATCGTCCTACAGGTTACCGGTGGCGAACTCAAGATTCGCGCCAAAGGTCGGGGCATGAAGACCATTGACCGCTACTTTGATAAGGTTTACGAACAAATCAAGCAGACACCCGATATCGTCTCGATTGGGATTTCTCACGTGGAAGCTTTTGAATCTGTCGATAAGATTCAAGGCCACCTCAAGGAAATCTTGCCTGACAAAGATGTACTGGTTCGTGAAACGGTACCAATCATTGCGACCCATGGTGGTCCCGGTGCCTTCGCCTTGATGTACTACACGGATCCGACTAAATAATGTAATCCGGAAAGGGGTGGCCGCACGCCACCGCTTTTTCTTTACCTTGAGGGGGAACAATAAAATGAAATTTAAGAATCTCAGTAAGATTATTGGGGTAACCTTACTCCTGGTGCTCATCGTTTTAGCGGCGCTGACTTACTGGCACCCCGGCTCACGGACGACGAAGACCAACAATGCCACCAACAATAACCGGCGCTCAACCGTGCGTGTGGTGGCCCTGGGTGACTCCCTGACACAAGGGGTGGGTGACCAGCAGAAGGATGGCGGCTATACCGGTCGCCTGAAGACCATGATTCACAAAAAGGACCACGTCAAGGTGATCATGCACAACTTTGGAAAATCCGGCGACCGCAGTGATCAGATTGAAAAAAGACTGGTCAACAGCACGGAACAGCAACAACAGTTGAAAAAGGCGCAGGCCATCACTATGACCGTCGGGGGCAATGATTTGTTGCAAACCCTGACGAAGAACGTAACTATCAATCAGCAATCCAAGTTGAACGTGCAACTGAATACGGCCCAGAGCGCTTATCAAAAGAAACTCAAACACCTCTTGACTACCGTTCGCAAATACAATCCCAAGGCCCCCATTTACCTGTATACGATTTACAATCCCGTATACGTCTACTTTGCCAACCTGACGCAAATTACCAACGCCGTCAACGATTGGAACACAGCCACCAAGCAAACAGCCACGACCTTTGACGACCTCTACATGGTGGATATCAACCACGCGTTATCCGTGGGTCAGTATAAATCTGTCGTCCAACAAGCCAAGCTCAAGCACGATGCCAAGAAGTCGAATAATGGTAAAATTTCGACGGCGAGTCTGCAGGAATTGATCCTCGCTAGCAATGCCAGCGACGAGCTTAACGACTACCTATCCCCGACGGACCATTTCCACCCGAACGCCAAGGGATACCGGCTCATGACTCGTTACGCCTTTAAACAAATGCAAGCTCACCAGCAATGGCTGATGAAGTAAGGAGGAATCATCTATGCAACGACATTCAACCCCACAAGCTTCCCGTAACTGGTGGAAGTGGGGGTTCATCGCCCTGGTAGCCATTTTACTGGTTACGGCTGTCACCCTAGGCGTCAAGGCCTTTTCTTCGACGCAGGTTGAATCCACGGCCAAGGTGACCCAAAATACCACCAACATCAATGTTGATCTGAACAAGAAACAAGTGAACGCACTAGCCGATTACTATGTGAATAAATCGCTGGAAAATTCGGCTGTGAAGTACCGCTTCCAGGTGTCCGATCACGCCATGATTACGGGATCGACCAAAGTCTTAGGGGCTAACGTCAACTTTGTTTTACTCTTAAAGCCAACCGTGTTATCCTCAGGAGACGTGCAATTAAAGGCACAAAAGTTATCAGTGGGGGCTTTACCTGTACCGATTACGTTCGTCATGAACTATATTGCCAAGAACTATCCCTTACCTAAATGGGTTGCCATGGACACGGGTAACGAAACCATTACGCTCCACCTGACAGCCATTGGAAACGGTAAGAAGCTGTCATTTGCGGCGAAAAAGATTGACCTGTCGGGTGCCGGTAAGTTTGTCTTCCAGGCCCGGATTCCGAAGAATTAAGGAGGCACTCATGCCGAAAACGTTTTATCAGTATTTAATGACCCAACGAAATCCAGAAAGCTACGATCCGGTGGCAAGTTTTGCCAACAATGCTTTTCTGGACAGCTCATTTCCCAAGCAGGAGACTGAGTTTGAACCACTATCAAAATATTTAGAAGAAAACGCCCCGTACCTGCCATCCATGACGATCTTTGACGACGCCTGGCAGCTGTATTTGGCCGCGATTGCTTAACGAAGGAGCACACTTATGAGTATCATTCAATGGTTCCCCGGCCATATGGCCAAAGCCATTCGGCAGATGGAAGAAAATATTCACCTGGTCGATATTGTTTTTGAGTTGGTTGACGCCCGGATTCCCGCAGCTTCACGGAATCCTGAGGTTAACCGGATTGCCAAGAACAAGCCCCATTTAATCATCATGACCAAGAAGGACTTGGCCGATCCACAACAAACGGCCGCTTGGCTCAACTATTACCGCGCACAACACCAGCCAGCCATTGCCATTGATTCACGGGCCAACGTGACCCCCAAACAGATTACCAAGATTGCGGCTAGCATTCTCGCTGACAAATTGGCGATTGAAAAGGAAAAGGGCCTGAAGGAACGGCCAATGCGTGCCATGACAGTTGGGGTTCCTAACGTGGGTAAGTCAACGTTGCTGAACCACTTAGTCCAGCGGAAGGCGGCGCAAGTTGGGGATACTCCCGGTGTGACCAAGGGCCAACAATGGCTGCGTTCCAGTAAACATTTGGAATTGTTGGATACCCCAGGGATTCTTTGGCCCAAATTCAAGGACCAAGAGACGGCGCAAAAGCTAGCACTGACCGGGGCGATTAAGGAGAAACTCTACGCCAGCGATGATGTGGCGCTCTTTGCCTTAAACTTTTTCCGGCAGTACCACGAAAAAGCGCTCTTAGAACGCTACCACCTAGTTGCCGCAGACCTAGACCTCAGTGATGTGGATCTGCTACTGAAAATCACGCAAAAGATTGGTATGCGTGACGACTACGAACGGGCCAGCGAACGGTTGATTCTGGATGCGCGTCATAAAAAACTGGGTGGCTTCACCCTTGACCGTGCACCACAAGCTGGTGAACCGGTCAATGACTAAGCAACCGAGCCTGGCAAGTTTGAAGGCCGACCTCGCAAATGTCACAACAGTCGACGACCCCCGTTTAGCGTCTTTAGCGGCCGATTCACGCAAAGGGGCTCAGTTACTCCTGGAGCAAGTCAAACGTCGGCTAGCGAAGGCTGAGGCCGCTGAGAAGGCATTTCAGCACCGTCTACACTACGAGCGGCCGTTCTGGGCGCAAGGTGAACGGGTCGCTGGTATTGATGAAGTGGGGCGGGGACCACTCGCCGGCCCCGTTGTGACCAGTGCCGTGATTCTCCCCCAGGACTTTGACATTCCGTTGGTCAACGACTCTAAACAGTTGACCCCTAAGGAACGGGAGCGTCTGTACCCCTTAATCTTGGCCCAAGCCGAGGCCGTTAGTATCGGTATCGGCAGTCCCCAATTAATTGACCAGATCAACATCTATCAGGCGACACGGGTAGCTATGCAACGGGCAGTCCTGGGTTTGGGGCGGGCACCGCAACATCTAATCGTGGATGCGATGCAGATTCCCGTTGACCTGCCGCAGACGCGCTTGATTAAGGGTGACGCCAAAAGTGCCAGCGTTGCGGCAGCCAGTATCGTGGCCAAAGTGTACCGGGACCATTTGATGGCGACCTATGATGTCTTATATCCAGGATACGGGTTTGCTAAAAATGCCGGTTACGGAACCGCTGAACACTTGGCTGGCCTGGATGAACGCGGGGTCACCCCCATTCACCGCAAAACTTTTTCGCCTGTACAAAAAATAATCGCGAACAAATCACGGAGTTAACCCTAAAGGGGAAAAGGAGGTTGCGACTATGCAACTGACACTTCGTGATTTTTTCATGCGCTTACCATTAATTTCTGGAATTGGACTCAAGACAACGACGGCCTGCTGGCGCTGGGTAGAATGCCAACCAGAATTGACCCAGATTGGGCCCACAACACTTGCCCGTCTCTGCCAGGAAATGGCCTTGCCACCAAAGAAGGCTGATCATCTGCAACACCAGTTATTTTCAACCGCCATCGGCGAACAGGTGACCACCAATCTAACCCATACCGGGTGCCTGACAATTGTTGATGCCGGCTACCCACAACCATTGCGAGAAACGTTTGCGCCGCCCGTGGCCCTGTATTTCTTGGGCGACGTCCGGTTAGTCCACGCACCGCAACTGGCCGTCGTGGGTTCCCGTAAGCCCAGTCCATACGCGTTAGCCGCCATGCGTCTCTTGTTACCCAACGTCGTGCAAAAGCGCATCTGTCTGGTGTCTGGCCTGGCACAGGGGGTGGACACCTTGGCCCATCAAGCGGCCTTGGCCTACCGGGGACGGACGATTGCTGTGATTGGTACGGGACTGGATCAGTGTTATCCCGCGACGAACCGGTCCTTAATGCGGGAACTGTGCCAAAGCCAGTTAGTCTTTTCTGAATATCCTTGGGGAACGCACGGGGCCCGCCATCATTTTCCAGAACGTAATCGGATTATCGCGGGTCTCGCCAGTAGCACATTAGTGGTTGAGGCTGCCCACCATTCAGGGAGTCTAATCACGGCCAATATTGCGTTGCAAGAAAATCGTAATGTTTTGGCAATTCCGGGGGCCGTCAACAACCCCAACTCGGTTGGTACCAACGAATTAATCCTTGCCGGGGCAAAGCCAATCTTGAAACCTGAGCATATAATAGAAGAAGTTTTAGTTGACAACCTGCCCTAAGTTGAAATAAGATGTGTGGGATTATAGTGAAAAAATTAGCGAACTTTGAGTTCGTCGTAAAAATAAGTCGATAGGAACTGGTAATCCCGTCATCTAGGGCCCGGTTGCCTATCAAACGAGGGAGTAATGTGCTTTGCCGACTAAACCAACAGCAAAATCAACGCCAAAAAAGCGACGGAAGCCGCAAAAAAAATTAGTCATCGTTGAATCACCAGCGAAGGCTAAGACCATTGAAAAGTATTTAGGCCGAACCTATAAGGTGATGCCGAGTCTGGGACACGTGCGCGATCTACCGAAAAGTTCGATGGGGGTCGATACTGAAAATAGCTATGATCCGCACTACATTTCCATTCGTGGTAAGGGTGATGTGATCAAGGGCTTGCGGTCCGAGGCCAAAAAGGCCAAAGCCGTCTACCTCGCATCTGACCCTGACCGTGAAGGGGAATCAATTGCCTGGCATTTAGCCCACGTCCTCAACCTGGATGTCACTGACAAGAACCGAGTTACCTTTAACGAAATCACGAAGGACGCCGTTAAGGAAGCTTTTAAGACGCCCCGGACGATTGACATGGACCTGGTCAACGCACAACAGGCACGCCGAATCTTAGACCGGTTGGTGGGGTACTCTATCTCGCCTCTGCTCTGGAAAAAGGTGAAGAAGGGCCTCAGTGCCGGTCGGGTACAGTCAATCGCACTGTCCCTGATTATCGAACGGGAAAAAGCCATCAAGGCCTTCATCCCCGAAGAATACTGGACCATCGACGCCGACTTCAAGAAGGCCCGCCACACGTTTGGCGCGAGCTTCTACGGTTTGAACGGTAAGAAGGCTGACTTGAAGAACAACGACGCCGTCCAGGATGTCTTAGGTAAATTGGACAAGAAGGCTGACTTTGACATCACCAACGTGGTGCGTAAAGAACGTAAACGCTCACCACAACCCCCATTTACCACCAGTTCCATGCAACAAGATGCTAACCGGAAGTTGAATTTCCGGACCCGGAAAACGATGATGGCTGCCCAGCAGCTGTATGAAGGGATTAACTTGGGCAAGGAAGGCACGCAGGGGCTCATTACCTATATGCGGACCGACTCCACCCGGATTTCCAGCATTGCGAAGCATGAGGCGTCCACCTTCATCCATGAAAAGTATGGCGCAGAATACGCTGCCACCAAGCCAATCAAGGGAAAGTTGCCTGAAGGGGCCCAAGACGCCCATGAAGCGATCCGGCCAACCTCAGTGTTCCGGACGCCCGCTAGCCTGAAAGAACGGCTGAACAAGGACCAATTCCGGTTATACCAATTAATCTGGAACCGCTTTGTTTCCAGTCAAATGACCAACGCCATCATGGACACCATGGCCGTGACGTTGGAGCAAAACGGCGTAACGTTCCGTTCTAACGGCTCCAAAATGAAGTTCGAAGGGTTCTTGAAGATTTACAAGGACAACAAGGAAAAGGATAATCTGTTGCCCGACCTTGAAATCGGTGACCAGGTCAAACTGGCCAAGACCGATCCGGCCCAACACTTTACCCAGCCGCCTGCACGTTATTCCGAAGCCAACTTGATCAAGGCCTTGGAAGAAAACGGGGTTGGTCGGCCATCGACGTACGCGCCTACGTTGGATACGATTCAGCGCCGGTACTATGTCAAATTGGTCGGTCGCCGATTTGAGCCTACTGAACTGGGTGAAATCGTGGATGGCATCATCAACGAATACTTCCCAGACGTGGTCAACGTCGATTTTACCGCCAATTTGGAACACGAATTGGATGGAATTGAAGAGGGCCACCAGGACTGGGTCA
Organism: Levilactobacillus cerevisiae; assembly: GCF_003946245.1. GTDB lineage: Bacteria > Bacillota > Bacilli > Lactobacillales > Lactobacillaceae > Levilactobacillus > Levilactobacillus cerevisiae. The sequence continues at coordinate 12,347 of NZ_RHNN01000017.1, read as the reverse complement.
AGGTCATCGACACCTTCTACAAGCCGTTCTCAACCGAAGTTGCCCATGCGGAAGACGCCATCGAAAAGGTTCAAATTCGTGATGAACCCGCTGGCTTTGACTGCGACATTTGTGGGGCGCCAATGGTCATCAAGATGGGCCGTTATGGCAAGTTCTACGCTTGTTCCCGCTTCCCAGATTGCCGCAACACGAAGCCAATCGTGAAGGAAATTGGGGTGACTTGCCCCGTTTGTCATCAGGGTGAGGTCATCGAACGAAAGTCCAAGAAGAACCGAATCTTCTACGGTTGTTCCCGTTATCCCGACTGTGACTTTGTCTCATGGGACAAGCCAGTCGGCCGTGATTGCCCGAAGGACGGCCATTACCTGGTCGCCAAGAAGATTCGTGGCGGCAGCCAAATCGTCTGCCCCAATGGCGATTACGAAGAAGCGCCACAAAAATAAATTTAGCATGCTTCAGTCAAACAGGTTTGTCGGCGACCCACATGGGGGCCACCGGCGAACCTGTTTGCGTTGACTGAGATAAGTCGGAAAACGTCTGCTGGCTGGTAACGGTCACGAGCGGCCTACCCGTGCTACCAGCAACGGCCAACGCAAAACACTGATGAGTTAGTTGTGTTTTTTCGACGCGTTTGCTAGCATTGAGAACAGGTACAAGGGAGGTGTTCACGTGGATCAAGCTATTACGGCATTTTTATCGTATTTAACCGGTGAGCGCCAATATTCACCGGAGACGGTCAAGGCTTACCGCGAGGATCTCGAGGAGTTCACCCAGTTTCTCGCCGATAATGGCGGGGTCAAAGCGTGGACGGCTATCGATCAGTTAGACGTTGAGGTTTATCTGAGTGATTTGTATGATCGGCATTACGCCCGCACGACGATTGCCCGGAAACTCTCCACGTTACGCTCCTTGTACAACTTTCTGATGAGTAACGGCCAGGCCAAGGATGATCCCTTCGCTTACGTCCAACTCAAACATCATCAGAATCACCTGCCACGTTTCTTTTATGAACGCGAAATGACCGCGCTGTTTGCGGCTGCGGCGGCTAACCCCAATGAACAGTTAGCCACCCGGGATTCGGCGTTACTGGAAGTGCTATACGGGACGGGTATTCGGGTGAGTGAATGCGTCAACTTGACCGTGCCGGAGATTGACTTCGACAACCGGATCATGTTGATTCACGGAAAGGGCAATAAGGAACGCTACGTGCCGTTTGGCCACTATGCCAGCGATGCCCTCCAGCAATATTTCACGGCTGCCAGGACACCACTGATGGCCCAGCACCAAGAGACGCACGCCTTTGTGTTCGTTAATCACCGCGGCCAACAGTTAACACCAGCGGGGGTCACGTACCTGTTAAATCAGATCATCAAGCGCAGCACGTTGACCACGGAGATTCATCCCCACATGTTGCGGCACACCTTTGCCACCCATCTGTTGAACCGGGGCGCAGACTTGCGCTCAGTCCAGGAGCTACTGGGTCATAGCAGTCTCTCGACGACGCAAATCTACACCCACGTTACCCGCGAACACCTGCAACGGGATTATCGTCAATTTTTCCCGCGTGCCACTGAAGATAAGCCTAAAGAAACCAAACCATCATCGTAAGGAGAATGAGTAAATTATGCCAGTAAAATTTGAAGCCACCACCATCTGTGCGGTTCGTCATAACGGTCACAACGCTATGGCCGGCGACGGACAAGTTACCATGGGTGAAAAAGTTATCATGAAGGGCACGGCCCACAAGATTCGGCGGATCTACAACAATCAAGTCGTTGTTGGCTTCGCCGGGAGTGTTGCCGACGCCTTCAATTTGGAAGAAAAATTTGAGGCCCAACTCAACGAATACAGCGGGAACCTGCAACGAGCCGCCGTTGAATTGGCCAAGCTGTGGCGTTCTGATCAAGCCTTACAAAAGCTTGAAGCGCTGTTGATCGTCATGGACAAGGACGAGATGCTGTTAGTTTCTGGTTCCGGTGAAGTCATTGCACCAGATGACGATATCCTTGCCATCGGTTCTGGTGGTAACTTCGCCTTAGCCGCCGCAACCGCCTTACACCACCACGCACAGGATATGAGCGCAAAGGAAATTGCCGAAAGCGCCATCCACATTGCTGGGGGTATTGATATCTTTACCAACGAAAACGTTATTTCTGAAGAACTTTAATTGAACGGGGGAATTCTAGTGGACGCTATTAATAAAACACCTAAAGAAATCGTCGGCTTACTTGATCAATACGTGATTGGGCAAGATGACGCCAAGAAAGCCATTGCCATCGCGCTACGAAACCGGTACCGCCGGATGCAGTTAGACGCCGCAATGCAGGAAGAAATTTCACCAAAAAACATGCTGATGATTGGACCGACCGGGGTTGGGAAAACAGAAATTGCCCGCCGGTTAGCGAAAATCGTTCACGCACCTTTTACCAAGGTGGAAGCCAGCAAGTTCACCGAAGTCGGCTACGTCGGCCGTGACGTGGAATCCATGGTCCGGGACCTTGTAGAAGTTTCCGTGACAATGGAAAAGCAAGATCAATTTAAAGACGTGCGCAGTGACGCCATCCAGGCCGCTAACAAGCGGTTGGTAAAACTGTTGGCACCGGCTAAGAAGAAGGAAGACAAGAACAACAACGACTTCGCCAACATGATGAACATGTTTAGCCAGATGCAAAACGGCCAGACACCAACGGCTCCTAGCGAGACTGAAGAGGTCACCGACGACGTGCGTAACGAACGGCTCTCCATTTCAGATCAATTGAACAAGGGCCTGTTGGAAGATCACCAGGTAGAAATTGAAATGGACGATCCCCAACAAGCCAATGCGGCTGATAACAACATGATGGGCCAAATGGGCATCGACTTGAGCGATACCTTGGGGTCAATCATGCCCAAGAAGCGGATCAAGCGGACAGTCTCCGTGACCGAAGCACGTGAAATCTTGGTGGCCGAGGAATCTGAAAAATTGGTCAACAACGCTGACATCAATCACGATGCCATCAAGCGGGCGGAGAACACGGGGATTATCTTCCTCGATGAAATTGATAAGATTGCCAAGGGCAGTGGCCAAAATAGCGGCGACGTTTCCCGTGAAGGGGTGCAACGTGACATCTTACCAATCGTTGAAGGGACCCAGGTCAAGACCAAGTACGGGACGATTGATACCGATCACATCCTGTTCATTGCGGCCGGCGCCTTCGCTGAATCCAAGCCTAGCGATTTGATTGCTGAATTACAGGGTCGTTTCCCAATTCGCGTTGAGTTGAGCGATTTGAGTAAGGAAGACTTTGTGCGGATCTTAACCGAACCAAACAACGCCTTGATTAAGCAATACATCGCCTTGATTGGGACCGACAACGTGAAGGTGACCTTCACCATGGAAGCCATTGAACGGATCGCTGAATTGGCCTTTGAACTGAACCATGAGAACCAAAACATTGGGGCGCGGCGCCTACAGACCGTCCTGGAAAAACTCCTGGAAGACCTGTTGTACGAAGGTCCTGACATGGGTACAGGCGACGTTACCATCACCGAAAACTACGTCAATGACAAGATTGGCGACATCGTTGAGAACAAAGACTTATCGCGTTACATTTTATAAGATTGCGAAGGGAGAGGCTGCGACAACTGTTGCGGTCTCTTTTTGGGTTCCGAACTAATAGTGCTTAAGTGTGTGCCAGAGGAGAGTTGATTTCGATTAACACCGTAAATGTTCGTCAGCTAAACACCTGCTAACACATTCTCATCTTTTTTGACTAAATTGTCATCTTGGTGGATAATTGGCCTAGACAACTCAGCTCACTGATTAACATTGGAGGAAATAACGACAATGCTCACACTAAAAAACGATTATTTAACGGTTCAGATCAACCCATTGGGTGCTGAACTAACTAGCGTAAAGGACAATGACAGTAACTTAGAATACATGTGGCAAGCAGACAAGACCTACTGGGGGCGCCACGCACCGCTACTCTTTCCCATTGTCGGCCGGTTGCAGGACAATCAGTACCGTTTGGCTGGTAAGACGTATCAAATGACCCAGCACGGGTTTGCCCGCGACCGCGAGTTCACCGTTGTCAGCCAGGACTCTGCGACGATTACCTTGGCACTAACGGCGGATGACCAAACCAAGGCGCTGTATCCAGCAGACTTTAAATTAACGGTTCAATATACCTTGATCGATCATCAGCTTAAATTTGCTGCGACCGTTGAGAACCCCGCGGAGACGCCACTCACGTTCTCATTTGGCGCCCATCCCGGCTTTAACGTCCCACTGGGCGATCCAGCGGTCGATTTCACGGACTATCACGTCACCGTTTCACCGAAGCAGGTCTACCAACGTGTGCCTCTAGTAGGACCCTACAGTGATACCAAGCACAGCGTCCCGCTTAATTTGACCCAGCCGCTACCCCTGACGCACGACCTGTTCGACCACGATGCCCAGGTCTTAACGCTGAACAATCACGAGACGACATTGATGCTGAGCAACAGCGTCAATGATCACGGGGTCGCGTTGACCTTAGCAGCGCCATACGTGGGCATCTGGTCACCGTACCCCAAGCAGGCACCGTTTGTGTGCTTTGAACCCTGGTGGGGCTTAGCTGACGACGTGGCGGCAACGGGGGACATTGAAACCAAGGTGGCCATCCAACATCTGGCCGCTCACGAAAGTTTCCAAGCCGCCTATCAAATTACTTATTTTTAACCTGAATCACAAAAAGGGCTCCCAACGACTATCCCGTCATTGAGAGCCCTCCGTGTATAAAAATAAGTGCTATTTCTTAGCTTGTCGTTGCTGATACCCATGACCGAATGGTACCAAGGATTCCGTGCCTTCACGAATGCGTTTGATATTCGTCCGGTGCCGGTAAAAGACAAAAATCGTCAAGACCAGTGCAATGCCCGTCAAATACCAGTCTTGAAACGCCAACGAGATCAGCGTAATCAGACTAAACGCAATCATGCTGGCCAGGCTAACCATACTGGTCCAGTAGATGAGACCCACCCACAGGCCGGCCGCAATCACAAACATAATCGGATTGTAAGCCAGTAGCATCCCTGCTGAGGTGGCTACGGCCTTACCACCCTTGAAATGGTCAAAGATTGAAACGGTGTGCCCCAGAATGGCAAATAAGCCAAATAGGAGGGGTGTCGCAGACCCCAACATCGTGGTAACGTGGAACAGGGTCGGTAGTAAGGTGGCCACCGAGCCCTTAGCGATGTCTAACACCATGACCGCCGTTCCAGCGTAGGGGCCCAGGACCCGGTAAGTGTTGGTCGTGCCAATGTTACCGGAACCCGATTGGCGAATGTCCGTCTGGAAAAAGGCTTTGCCAACCCAGACCCCATTTGGAATGGCCCCCAATAGGTAAGCCACGATGAGTAAACCAATTAATTTCACAAGTTATTCCTCCGCTCTTTCTCGCAGCGGGAGCCGCCATAGCTGGGACTCGCCGCAGATAAGCTGGACTATATTTTAGCATGTTTTCAAGAGAACGCCAATTATCTCGAGAAGTCTAGCCAGATTTCGACTTCCTGTGGTATGATTATGAAGTTACTGAATACCTCTCCTTGGGCGTTTGACCAATTAATTTGAACATACGTTCGCATTAGGGTAAAATAGAGATATCGGGTTTTTAGATAAAAGTAAAAGTAAAGGGGATTTACGCATGGCGAAAGCAAAACCAGAATATGACGATTCCTCCATCCAAGTGTTGGAGGGATTGGAAGCTGTTCGTAAACGTCCGGGTATGTACATCGGGTCAACCGACGGCCGTGGCTTACACCACTTGGTCTACGAAATCGTGGACAACGCCGTCGATGAGGCACTGTCTGGCTACGGTAAGGAAATTAACGTGACCATTCATGCCGACAATAGTGTGACCGTGGTCGATCACGGACGTGGTATGCCAGTGGGTATGCACGCCTCCGGGATTCCAACGCCAGAGGTCATTCTGACTGTCCTGCATGCCGGGGGTAAATTCGGCCAGGGTGGTTACAAGACTTCCGGTGGGCTGCACGGGGTTGGTGCCTCAGTCGTGAACGCTTTATCCAGTTCACTCACGGTCACCATTGTTCGTGACGGCGTCCGGTATCAGGAAAAATTTGCCAAGGGTGGGCACCCACAGGGAACGCTCAAGAAGCTTGGCAATACCCGGGCTCATAACGGGACAACGATTGATTTCAAACCAGATAGCAGTATTTTTACCACGACCGTTTACAACTTTGGCACGCTGTCAGAACGGCTCCGGGAATCCGCCTTCCTATTGAAGGGCGTCAAGATTACCCTGACCGACGAGCGTGAAGGCCAAGAACGGACTGAAGAATACCATTTTGAAGATGGTATCAAGGAATTCGTGGGTTACCTCAACGAAGACAAAGACACACTGGGCGACATCATGTACTTTGACGGTAAGAAGGACGGAATCGAAGTAGAAATTGCCGCGCAATATAACGACGGCTATACCGAAAACCTCTTGTCCTTCGTCAACAACGTCCGGACCAAAGATGGTGGGACCCACGAAGTCGGCATGCGTAGCGGGTGGACCAAGGCGTTCAACGAATACGCACGGAAGACGGGCCTGTTGAAGGAACGTGACAAGAACTTGGAAGGGACCGACGTTCGTGAAGGCCTTTCCGCCGTCATTTCCTTACGAGTCCCAGAAAACCTGTTGCAATTTGAAGGCCAAACCAAAGAGAAATTGGGTACGCCTGAAGCCCGGACCATCGTTGATAGCGTGGTCAGTGAACAGATGGGCTACTACTTGCTTGAGAACGGTGACTTTGGGAAGATGCTGATCAAGAAGTCGACCCAGGCACGTTCCGCCAGAGAAGCCGCCCGTAAGGCTCGTGATGAAAGCCGTAATGGCAAACGTCATAAGAAACACGAACGCCTGTTATCCGGGAAGCTGACCCCTGCACAATCCAAGAACGCCTCGAAAAATGAGTTATTCTTAGTCGAAGGGGATTCTGCCGGTGGCTCTGCCAAGCAAGGCCGTAACCGGAAGTTCCAAGCCATCCTGCCTTTACGGGGGAAAGTCCTGAACACGGAACGGGCCAAGTTGCCAGACATCATGAAGAACGAAGAAATCAGTACCATGATCTATACGATTGGTGCTGGTGTGGGGACTGAATTTAACATTGAAGACGCCAACTACGATAAGATTATTATCATGACCGATGCCGATGACGATGGCGCCCACATTCAAATCCTCCTCCTGACCTTCTTCTACAAGTACATGCGCCCAATGATTGACGCTGGCCGGGTGTACATTGCTTTACCGCCGCTGTACCAAATCAAGACGACCGGTAAGAAGTCGACGATTGATTATGCGTGGACGAATGATGAACTCAACAAAAAAACCAAGAAAATTCCCAATCACGGTTACCACCTCCAACGCTTTAAAGGGTTAGGGGAAATGGATGCCGAACAGCTTTGGGCCACCACGATGGACCCAGACAACCGGACACTGATTCGCGTACAAATTGATGACGCGGCCTTAGCGGAACGGCGGGTAACCACGTTAATGGGTGACAAGGTTGAACCCCGACGAAAGTGGATTGAAAGTAACGTCCAGTTTACGTTGGAAGACGACGATACCAGTCTGTTGGAAAACGATCAAGTTTCCAAGCCAGAGGACTGACCGGCGAAAGGAGTAAACATTTGTGAGTGAAGGACAAAACATTCAAGAAATAACCTTGGAAGAAGTCATGGGCGACCGGTTTGGCCGCTATTCCAAGTCAATCATTCAGGAACGGGCGCTACCCGATATTCGCGACGGCTTAAAGCCCGTTCAACGCCGGATCCTGTTCTCAATGAACAAGGATGGCAATACTTACGAGAAGGGATTCCGTAAGTCTGCCAAGTCCGTCGGAAACGTCATGGGTAACTTTCACCCCCATGGGGACAGTTCGATTTACGAAGCCTTGACGCGCATGAGTCAGGACTGGAAGGTGCGAGAACCCCTAGTTGAAATGCACGGGAACAACGGGTCGATGGACGGTGACCCCGCTGCCGCCATGCGGTATACCGAAGCCCGGTTAAGTAAATTGGCCGGTGAAATGCTACGGGACATCGACAAGGATACGGTCGACATGGTGTTGAACTTTGATGACACCGAGTACGAACCAACCGTCTTACCTGCCCGGATTCCCAACCTATTGGTCAATGGGGCCACGGGGATTTCAGCCGGATATGCCACGGACATTCCACCGCATAATCTGGGTGAAGTCGTGGACGCACTCATTTACTTGCTGAGTCACCCTCAGGCCAAGCTAGACGAATTGATGTCGTTTGTGCAAGGACCAGACTTCCCAACTGGTGGGATCATTCAAGGGAAAGACGGTATCGTTAAAGCTTATGAAACCGGGCGGGGCCGGGTTGTCGTACGTTCTAGAACCGCCATCGAACCACTCCGGGGCAATAAGAATCAGATTACGGTTACAGAAATTCCATACGAAGTGAATAAGGCCCAACTGGTCAAGAAAATTGATGAAATTCGCTTGAACAAAAAGGTGGAAGGCCTGGCTGAGGTCCGGGACGAAACCGACCGGGACGGCCTCCGGATCGCCATTGAATTGAAACGCGATGCTGATGCGCAAGGCGTGCTGAACTACCTGTTCAAGAATACTGAATTACAAATTACGTATAACTTCAACATGGTCGCCATCAACCACATGCGCCCAGAGCACGTGGGGTTGAAGACAATTCTGACCGCCTACCTGGAGCACCAACGGGACGTCATTACTCGCCGGACGCAGTACAACCTGAAGAAGGCCCAAGACCGGCAGCACATTGTGGTTGGTCTCATCAAGGCCCTGTCCATTTTAGACCAAGTCATCAAGACGATTCGGGCAAGTAAGGATCGCCGGGACGCCCGGGATAATCTGATTAGTGCCTACGACTTCTCCGAGAAGCAGGCTGACGCGATTGTTGCCTTACAACTGTACCGACTGACCAATACCGATGTCACCCAGTTAGAGGCAGAATCTGCTAAGCTGACGGCCGCAATTGCGGAGTACAATCACATTTTAGCGGAACCCAAGACCCTGAACGCTGTCCTTCGTAAGGAACTGAAGGCAGTGGCCAAGGAATACCGGAGCCCCCGTCGCACCGAGATTCAAGATCAAATTGAAGATCTGAAAATCAAAACCACGGTTACGGTTGCCGACGAGGATGTGGTCGTACTGGTCAGTCATGATGGGTACATCAAACGGTCTGGTGTGCGTTCTTACACGGCTTCTGATTCCGAGGACAATGGGCTCAAGGATGAGGATTATCCGATCTTCTTGGAGAAACTCCGAACGCTGGATCACCTGATGATGTTCACCAGTAAGGGTAATCTGATCTACCGGCCGGTCCATGAAATCACGGATGTGAAGTGGAAAGAGACTGGGGAACACATTTCTCAAACCATTGGGCTCGCACCTGATGAAGAGATTGTGGCCACGTTTGCCTTTAAGACTTTGAAAGAAGCCGGCCATTTCTTGATTGCGACCAGCGATGGTTACATTAAGCAGACCGCCTTCGCTGATCTGACACCTGGGCGAACTTACAAGAGCCGTGCCGCCGTCTACGAGAAGCTCAAGACGCCTGAAGCCCACGTGGTTGCGGTTAACTACTTAACGGAACCCGTCGATCAGGGCATTCTCTTGATTTCTAAGAACGGGTACGCCTTACGTTACACGATCGACGAAGTTCCCGTTAACGGTGCGCGGACCACTGGGGTTCGTTCGATGGACTTGCGAGATGACGATGAAGTTGTCAACCTTGCCCTGGTAACCGATAGCGATACGATTGCGTTGATTACCCACCGAGGAGCCTTCAAGCGTCTCGCTATGAAGGAGCTCTCAACGACTAGTCGTGCACGCCGGGGCGTCATCGTCCTGCGAGAACTCAAACGTGATCCGCATCGCATCGTAGACTTCATGACGATTCCAGCGGGCAACCCCGCCTTAGAAATCATCACCAGTCGTGAACGGACTCACGATGTCCTGCCAACGGAGCACCCGTTGAGTGGCCGCTATTCTAACGGGTCATTCGTGGTTGACACGGACGTTGAGGGCCAACCCGTTCGGTTACGGGTTAAACCAACCGAATTAGTTTTAGATTAGCATTCAGCTTGTGTCGAGATTTTGCGAGGAGAAATCGTTGCGCTTTTTCCGCAAACAGCCTATTATATAGATTAATAGTAACCATTAGGTTGGCCTGGTAGCCTCAGTTGACCAAAGGTCGATCATAAGGAGAAAAAACGGATGAAGACGAAACAGGAAAGTATCTTTTCTTCCAAAACCTTGACGTATTTCTTGCAGCTTGCTGAAACCATGAACTACACGCAGGCCGCTCAGATTCTCGGCATCACCCAACCGGCGTTAACCCAGCAGATCAAGAAGCTGGAACGAACCGTGGGTGCACCGCTATTCTATTCGGTCGGTAAAAAATTACGTCTGTCTGACGCAGGTTACACCATGTTGGACGCGACGCATAAAATTTATGGTATCTTGAACACGGCAACCGATGAAATTCAGCAGTCAACCAGCGCTACACAGGGGGAAATCAACATTGGTTTGTTGGCTTCCATGGAAGACGCGGTTTTTGAAGACTTTGCCATCTTGTCATACCAGAACAACCCTGATTTGAAGATTTCCTTCCACATGCTCACACGGAAGGAAATTTGGGAACGTTTGGAAAACAATAAGATTGATTTGGCCATCATGTACTTACCAGATGACTCAATCAAAAATTGGAAACCTTACGAATCCAAAAAAATCATCTCAGACGACCTGTTGTTCATTCACCATGATGAGCAATTGGCCAAGAAACGCCGGATCAAGTTTAAGGACACGACGGACGAAGTTTGGGCCATGTATCCGGACGGGTACTACCTGAACCAAGCCCTGCATGAAGCCTACAAGAATCAACTCGCAGACTTCCCAAAGAGTGTGGCTAACTTTACGACGCCAACGCAACTGCTGCATTTTTCCATGCAGACGCAGGCGTCGACGGCGTTGCCTAATTCCTTTATGATCGGGCAAGAGGAGTTGCCGAACACCTGGACAGCTCATTTTGATCCGAACATCCGCTTTGATTTAGCCTTCGTGTTCCGTAAGGGCAAGGCAGAAATCCCCCGAATCAGTCATTTTTTGGCCCAATTCGACCGGTATCTGCACACGGACGACTACATTTCACGGCTTAAACAACTTCGGAACCAATAAAATTAAAACTAATTTGATAAAGGAGTTTTATCTTATGAGTAAAGCATTAATTTTCGGTCACCAGAATCCTGATACGGACGCCATTGTTGCCGCTAAGGCTTACGCTTACTTCCAAACCCAAAAGGGCTTCGATGTTGAAGCTGTTGCCTTGGGTGACCCCAACATGGAAACCAACTTTGTCTTGAACCATTTTGACGAACCAGCACCACGTGTGATTAAGACGGTTGCTAACGAAGTCGACCACGTGATGTTAGTTGACCACAACGAAGCGCAACAAAGTGTTGCTGACTTGAATCAAGTGACGGTCAGCCACGTGATCGATCATCACCGGATCGCGAACTTTGAAACCAAGTTACCACTTTACTACCGGGCAGAACCCGTTGGTTGCACGAGCACGATTCTGACCGAAATGTTTGACGAAGAAAAGATTGAAATTCCTGCTAAGTTAGCCGGTTTGATGCTTTCTGCCATCATTTCTGACACGTTGTTACTGCAATCACCAACCACGACTGACAAGGACCGTGAAGCCGTTCGGGCCTTAGCAGAAATCGCTGACATCGACGTCCAAAGCTACGGCATTGAAATGCTGAAGGCTGGGACTAACCTTGCTGCCAAGACTGACAAGGAATTGGTTGACGGTGATGCGAAGTCATTTGACATGGCTGGCAAGAGCGTCCGGATCGGCCAAATCAACACGGTTGACCTGAACGAAGTCTTGGATCGTCAAGCTGGTTTGGAAAAGGAAATGCAAGCTGAAATGGCCGCTGATGGCTATGACTTGTTCATTACCTTAGCCACAAACGTTTTGAACAGTGACTCCGAGCTCATCGTTGCTGGTGGCCCTAAGGAAGTTGTCGAAAAGGCCTTCAACACTAAGCTGGCCAACAACCGTGCCAGTCTTCCTGGCGTTGTTTCCCGGAAGAAGCAAGTGGTGCCACCATTGACCGCTGCTTTCGAGGCTTAATTAGCTAAATTTACCATTAACCTGCGTCTAACCTCATTTTTTAAACTGAGGTTAGGCGTTTTTTGTCGCCAAAATTAGGTCAGGTGACCTATAATGGTTCTAAAATATCTGTTGTTGGTAATCAAATGAATTTGATTACTGGCAACGGATATTTTTGTATAATCAAAGAATG
>NZ_RHNN01000016.1 GCF_003946245.1 Levilactobacillus cerevisiae | reverse complement strand
CTCAAAAAAAATTGCCTAATCTCAAAGGATTAGACAATTTTATAAATGGAATTACCAACAACAGTTGACATAGAACCATAAAAAGTCCGTGGCACGGGGCCACAGACTTTGGAAAAATAATATTTAGGGTAACAATCAGGCATCCTAGCTCAAAGTGGCCGGACGCGAGTAGCCCACCGTATGCCACCAAGAAACGTTGGTGGCTTCGTTCACGACACCGCGGAGTTGGGCATCGATCATGGTGTTGCTACCCTTGTAGATCCCCACGTGGGTAATGTTATTCTTGCTGGTCCCGAAGAAAATCAGGTCGCCGGCCTTGGCGTTTGCGGAACTCACGTGCGTGTAAGTATCGTATTGTGATTGCGCCGTCCGGGGAAGCGTTTGGCCAATGGCCTTGCTGTAGACGTACTTGGTAAAGCCGGAGCAGTCAAATGAGCTCGGGCCATTCGCACCGTACACGTAAGGCTTGCCCAGCAAGGACTTGGCTTCGCTGTAGATTGCGCTGTAAGTACCGGAACCGGTTGTGCTGGTGCTACTGGAACTGGTGTGGGCGTAGCTCTTCTTTTGCAGGTAGCCGTGCCAGATCCAGCCGGAAGCGGTCTTGTTACTGTTGGTGACGTAGTAGTAGAGGTACTTCACGCCGTCCTTCTTGGTAATGTAACGCTTCTGCGTGGCATGCCAAGTGGTGTTCGGATAATTTTTAAGGTAGTGGGTCTTGGCGCCAAAGGTCATGTCGCTAGCGGTGCCGCCCAGGTTGTAAGTCCAGCCGGTAGCGCTCTTCCGCGTGTAAGCGGTATCGGTCATGCTACTGGTGCTGACAATCGTATTGGTGCTGTTGGCATGAGCGGTGGTCTGGCTCAGTGCGGGTACTAAGGCTGCGGCAAAGGCCACGGCGAAACTAACTTTTTGTAGAGTCTTCATTTTAATATCCATCCCTCATATGTCATTTGCTAATCGCTTGTTGCTACAAGTACTAAGATAACCCTCGGGAGTTACAAAATGGTTACGACCCAACATCATTGCGATTACCGTTCTGCGCCAGCTAGTAATATTACAAGGGTTGGATGACAATGACGGGACTAGCTGTCATCAGGCTCTAATTGTTCAAAAAGTTCAGGAGAACTAGTCGCCAAAATGTAGACCTAAGTTGTGGCTGGCCGGGGGTTAGTTGCGGTAACAAACTTTGACAGAATTCACACCAAATTCTCAGATTAAGTGCTTAATCTGTAACCGTTGCCATTTCAGTATCTACAATCCTTACAGATTGTGGTAGACTGTTCCTAGCTCGTATTAATCCATTACATATTAAGAGGAGGGTGTTATTTTATGAGTGGCTTTATTGGTGAGTTTTTCGGAACCCTAATTTTGATTTTGTTAGGGGTCGGCACCATGGCAAGTGTCAATCTGAACAAGTCGTACGCGAAGGGTGCTAATTGGACCTACGTCTGCGTGGCTTGGGGGATGGCAGTAACGATGGGGGTCTACGTAGCCGGTTTATTGGGCTCACAAGGACATTTAAACCCAGCCGTTACGATTGGTTTCGCAATGTTTGGTTACTTCCCATGGGCGGACGTTGTACCGTACCTGTTGGGACAATTCTTGGGCGCTTTCGTTGGGGCAGCAATTGTTGCTATTCATTATTATCCTCATTTCAAAGATTCTCCCGACGAAGCTAGCGGCAACCACGTGGGCATCTTCTCCACGAAGCCCGCTATCAAGAATCCCGTGTTCAACTTCCTCTCTGAAACGATTGCTACTTGGGCTTTCGTCTTCATTCTCTTGAACTTGGGGAACTTCACGGCCGGCTTAAAGCCATTTATGGTTGGGCTGGTTATCATGGTCGTTGGTATGGGCTTAGGTTCTACGACGGGATTCGCTTTGAACCCTGCCCGTGACTGGGGTCCGCGTCTGGCCTACACCATTTTGCCGATCCCTCACAAGGGACCCGCTGAATGGGGCTATGCCTGGGTACCAATGTGTGGTCCACTGGTCGGTGGGATCTTAGCTTCCGGCCTGCAATACTGGATTACGTACTAAAGCGATTCGCTAGTTCACTGGCAATTCGGCCGGAACGACGCAATCGCAAATGTAATAAATAGGTAAAAGCAACGCTTAAAAAATAATGGATTAAGATGATCGAGCACACGGCGGCTGGGGAGACCTGGTCGCTTTTTTCGTACCATAAATAGACGCGACCCGCAAATTGGGGCTGCGTCTATTTGGCGACGAGATGAAATTAACTCAAGAAACGGGTGAGGTTCTCGTACACAACGGCCTCCAAGTCCACCGGCGCCATTCCCCGCAGGTTGGCCACGACCCGCAGACTCTGTTTCAAAATGCTGGGATAATCGGCAACTTGGACTGGTCGGTGTTGGGCCCAAGTCACCGCCTCCAGCCCGTCCGTTTCAATCAGAAGCCGGTTCAGGGGGACGGTCTTGGCCAGTTGGGTGACGGCCGGGTCGGTCAACACGTCGGGGCCAATCGTGAAGTAACAATCCAGGCGAATATAATCTAACTGATATTCAGGTGAGGCGTACCAGTGAACCAGGTAGCGGTTGGGGTATTTTTGAATCTTAGTCAGGACCGCGCGTTCACAGCCCTTGGTATGCAGGATAACCGGCTTGCGGTGGTCGTGAGCGTAGCGCAATTGGGCCTCGAATAAGCGCGCCTGCTCCAGGAGGTTGACGTCGGTCCAAACACTATCCATCCCAATTTCACCAATGATTTTCGCGTCGGCTAAGTACGGCGTGACCTCGGCCCACCGTAACGTGGTGGCTTGCCAGGGGTGAATGCCAAAGCTCAAGGGTTGCTGGTCACCCACGAGGGCCAGGTTGGTGGCCCACTCGGCGGGAGACTGACAATTGATAATCGCTAAAATATGTTCATCACGTTGTAGTGCGGCTAGTTCAGCACTCCCGTCTAAATGACAATGCGCATCACTCAACATAGAATCAACCTCCTTGTGGTGAATTTGCTGTCAGTGTAGCACGTTCCTGGCGACTCGCCCAGTTAGGCGGATTAGTTGGCACGGATTCTTTCAAAAGCTGGCGCGTTGGTGGCTGAGTCATCCTCGGTGGAAGTTGCGGGTGTCGACATAATTTTAAATTTGTAACATAAGTATTTTTGGCTGAAATTTAGCAGCTCTTGTGAAATGGTTAAATCGTCTTACATGCAATGAGCACCGAAGATAAAGGAAATCATTCACGAACTAGATAACGGTATTTATTAGCAATTAAAATATATTCGGTGATGAATCGTTTTGCCTATCGGGTAGATTTCCCCGTACAAAGCGGCTATAATAATATTTGTAAAGGGCATATACCGTTTAGGTGAATAAACGGGTGGAGCAACAAATACTCATGCGGTGAGTAAACCACAATAACAAGTTTTCGAGGGGTGTTATTTATGTTTAATACGATGAATACCAAGGAACATTACAAAATGTATAAAAAAGGGAAGACTTGGATTTTTGCTGGAATCGTGACGGCAACGTTGGCTTTAGGGGCTTTTGGTGGCCAGACGGCGCATGCTGATACGGTGGCCGGTGAGACGCCGGCTGCGAGTGAAACCACAATCGGGGATGCCGCGGCATCAGCCAAAGAAGTGACGCTGACGCCGGGTGAGACGCCAGCACCGTCAACGACAGGCGCGACTGATAACGATGGTACCAAGGACGCCACAACTGGGACGCCGGCGACGGATAAAGTCACGCCGGCTAAAGACAGCACTGATACGGCAACACCGGACACGAAGGCTGCTGAAAATAACGAGACGCAGGAAAAGCCAGCGACTGACCCTAAGCCAGTCACAGATTCTCAGAGCCCAGCACCAGTGACGACGCCTAAAACGCCCACGCAACAACCAGCCGCAAAGCAGGTTACACCGGACGAACAGACTACCGGCAATGGCAGCGTGATCAAAAAGGTAAATAAGTTGGTCTTGCCGAAGCGAAAGAAAAACGTGGCGTCAAGAAGTAACCTCCTCCGCGCTGAACTGCCAGCGACACCAGCTGTTACGGTGGCCCAACCGGTTGCTGAGGCTGAGGAGTCGATTGACCAGTGGATGCCGAATACGAAGTTGCAGGCTGAGGTTTTAAGAACTTTAAATAATATTTCGCCTGAGGGCAAAACGTGGGCGAGTGCTAGTGATATTACGCAATCAGACATGCTGTACCTAACCGGGTTGACTAATAAAGAGACAACTTGGATCGATGATAGCACGCCATATTCTTTGGAAGGCTTGCAATACGCGACAAATTTAAGCAGATTGACTTTGATGGGTCTTCCACAACGTGGTGAGGGTCCAATTTACGGCGGAATCACTGATATTTCGCCACTATCTGGATTAACTAAGCTGACCTACTTAGACCTAAGCTTCAATTCAGTTTCAGACATTTCTCCAATCGCCAATCTTAAAAATATCACTTTTTTACAACTCCATTATAATAAGATCTCAGACTTTTCTTCGTTAACTCCGAGTCAGTACACGGAGGGATTTACCTATCAAAATCAATTAGCAGTACTTCCGCTCGTATACGTTTCAAATGTGTCTAGAACTGCTGATATGCCGTTCAAGGCTTATTTACCAGGTGGCACATTAGCGCAATTAGTTGAAGGCAACCCGGGAACGTTTATTGAGAACTATTACGAGACACCTACGACAGAGATATACTCGATGTATTTAAGAGGTGGTGATGGGGTTTCAGATAATAATGGCGGCTTAACGTTTACGAATTTAGTTAACAATGGTTACCAAAACCTGACTGAATTTGAAGGCATACCAATTGTACCCAATCAGCTGGTTTACTACATGGTTGGAAAGTATCTCAAGGCTGATGGAGAGAACTTCATCACGGTGGTTCAACCCTATATGATTGGTAACGATGCGGCTCCAGTTACGGTTCATTATGTTGATGAACAAGGAAAGGCCTTACAAGCTGATAGTACTGTTAACGGTGTCGTTGGGAACACTTATAGCATTGATGCACCAACAA
Source organism: Levilactobacillus cerevisiae (assembly GCF_003946245.1). Taxonomy (GTDB): domain Bacteria; phylum Bacillota; class Bacilli; order Lactobacillales; family Lactobacillaceae; genus Levilactobacillus; species Levilactobacillus cerevisiae. The sequence continues at coordinate 73,973 of NZ_RHNN01000016.1, read as the reverse complement.
TCACTGGCTATGAACCAGCCACACCAGCCAACGCCACCGGAACATTCTCCGACAACGCTCAGACGGTCACCTTCGTTTACAAAGAAGCCACGTCTTCAGTTACCGTTCATTATCAAGATGAAACCGGTGCCACGATTAAGCCAGACACCGTAAGTTCGGGTAAAGTGGGCACGGCGTATGACATTGCGCATCCAGACATTACCGGGTACACCTACAAGGCAACGCAAGGGGATGCACAAGGGACTTACGCGGCCACACCAGCTGAGGTGACCTTCGTTTACACCAAGAACAGCACGGTCACCCCACCAGTCGTCACGCCAACCCAAACCATTACGGTCACAGTCCACTATCAAACGGCGGATGGGACCGCAGTGGCGCCAGACGTGACGGTCACTGGCAAGGTCGGCGATGCCTACACGACCAGCCCAGCGGCGAATGTGCCGGCCGGCTACAAGCTGGTCACCACGCCAAGCAACGCCAGTGGGACGTTAGGCGACAGCGATTTCACCGTGATCTACGTTTACGCCAAGACTGGCGGTGATGGCGACAAGGTTGTGGTTAAGCCAACTACGCCGACGAAACCAACGACTAAACCGAGTGTCAAGCCTGCCAAGAAGACGCCCGCTAAGAAGGTCCAGAAGAGTGGGCAGGCCGATACGGTTACTGGCGTTAAGCAGACACCGGTTGCCACTAAAGGTGGCTCAGCGGCCACTGTCAATTTAGCGGCAAAGACTGGCGAACCGGCAGTTGTGCCAACGGCCGTGGCTTCTAAAACCACGTTACCGCAGACCAATGAAACTACAACTTCACCACTCTGGGGGTTAGCGGTATTGGGAACTATCCTCGGACTCGTTGGTATTAAATTTAAGAAGGAGAAGTAACCGGTTGTTGAAGGGCTGCTAATCAGGGAGTCAATCTTGGTTCACAAATTAGTTACGCGAATGAATACTTAGGGAGTGAGTACGATGTTTAAGCGTTGCGGTGAAACCGAACATTACAAAATGTACAAGAAGGGCAAAACCTGGATTTTTGCTGGAATTTTGACAAGTTTCTTCATGGTGACAGCCGTGGGAACTGAGACGGCTTATGCTGATACCGTTGATGATTCGACGAGCTCTAGTCAGCAGGTAAGTGGGTCAAGCGAATCACAGAAGCAACAGGTGCCGTTGAAGTCAGGAGCAGCCACTGAGAAATCAGTTGGTAAATCGACTACTGAGACGTCTTCGGAGGTCCCTGATACAAATGATTCTGAGGCAATAAAGCCAACTGAACAACAACCGTCACAGAACGAAGTCGAGACACCGGCTGTCGGAAATACACCTGAGACTCCAAAGTCAGATCAGTCAGTAGTATCAACACCACAGAAACCGGTCGAAAAGCCGACTACGGTAGTCAAACCGGTAAAGGAAATCGCTGCTAAGGCAGTCACAACAATTGACACGAAGATAACAAATAGGGCGGCGATTTCAAGGCTAAGATCTGTTGCACCAACTGCCCAGCCAGAAGCTGCTGTTGTGGCAACACCTGTGAAAGCTGTTGTTCAGGCAGATCAATCAATTGATGAATGGATGCCAAACAAGGCTCTCCAGCAAGCGGTTTTCAAAACCTTAACGGCTACGAATACGCTAAGCAATCCATTAATTGCGGCGTCTGGCAGAACTTGGAGCAGTGTCAGTGATATTACACAGGCAGATATGGCGCTGTTGTATCACTTTGGCACTCAGGCAACCTTGACGACCACGTACATTGATGGGAAGTCGTCATTTTCACTTGAAGGGCTACAATACGCTACCAACTTAACTTACCTGGACTTGAAAGGGACTATGAATCTTATCCCCGGGACGACGGTGGTAAATTACTGGGGCCCAGCAATTGGCGAGGGAAAATATAATGGCGATATCACTGACATTTCCCAACTGGCGGGCCTGACGAAACTGACTTTCCTGCAGTTAGCCTCGAATAGAATCACGGATGTTACGCCGCTTGCTGGTTTGAAGAACCTGACAACTCTGCAAATGCCTTATAATTACGTTTCGGATTTTTCATCCTTAAACTATGCGCAGTATACCGGTGGGATAAGCTTTGACCACCAGTTGATTCTAAATGATCCCGTGGTTGTCAGTGGAATGACACGGACCTACACAACGCCAATTACCATTAAGTGGCCCCAAAATTTCCCTAACACGACGACCTCAAATAAAGGCTATGCATGGATGGACGATACGTTGACATCAGTTTACAGTTTTGAACCTGCTGGCGTAGGCACGAATGATGGTAACGGTAATATCGTTTACACTGGTATTCAGGACCAAGTCATGCCGGGGTCATCGGTACCGCTCTTTAAGGGCTATACAACAACGCAACTGCCATATAAATATTACTTGTCACAAGTTTACTTCGATTCGATTGGAATTCAATATTTTTCTGATTACACGCCATACACAATTGGTGAGGACGCGCAAACGGTTACGGTTCATTACCAAGACACAGCTGGTAAAGCAATTACGACCGATAAAGTGCTAGATCCAGGCATGGTTGGTGAGACCTATACCACGGAGCCATTGGTTATCAAGGGGTACACGTTAAAAGAGACTCCGGCAAATGCTACTGGAACTTATGGTACTGACCCAATTGATGTCATTTATGTTTATAGCAAAGATAACACGGTCATCCCACCAGTCGTCACGCCAACCCAGACCATCACGGTCACCGTCCACTATCAAACGGCGGACGGGACCACGGTGGCGCCGGATGTGACGGTCACTGGTAAGGCCGGCGATGCCTACACGACCAGCCCGGCGGCGAATGTGCCAGCCGGCTACAAGCTGGTCACCACGCCAAGCAACGCCAGCGGGACGCTAGGTGATAGTGACTTCACCGTGACCTATGTCTACGCCAAGACTGGCGGTGATGGCGACAAGGTTGTCGTTAAGCCAACCACGCCGACGAAGCCGAGCGTCAACCCTGCCAAGAAGACGCCCGCTAAGAAGGTCCAGAAGAGTGGCCAGGCCGATACGGTTACTGGCGGTAAGCAGACACCGGTTGCCACTAAAGGTGGCTCAGCGGCCACTGTCAACTTAGCGGCAAAGACTGGTGAACCAGCCATTGTGCCAGAGCCGGCAACTGCTAAAGCTACGTTGCCCCAGACCAACGACACGCAAACCTCACCACTCTGGGGGATCGCCGTTCTCGGTGCCCTCCTCGGTCTGGTCGGCTACAAGCGGCGGAAGAACTAGGGTTAATTTTATAAATTGATTCGCAGAGAGTCTGGGACAAAACCCCAGACTCTTTTTGGCTCTCCAACTCTATATTGCTGAAACGTGGGACAAAAGGCACCTGGCTCCGCTTAAAACTGATAGCCAAACAATCCAAGCCCAGGATTATTCGGCTATCAGCCTTAATGCTCACCAGCTAACCGCCTTCTGTCCCACACTCTTTTTATTCGCCAGTAAAATCAGTTCTACCCAAACAAACTGCGTACGTGAACGACACTATTAATCTTTTAATATGTCCTAGCTTTTCACCCGATAACCGGTTATACTAGTGGTGGTTAAGGATGACCAACCAACACACTAACAACCCATTTCGTTACACCACTGTTACCAACGACAATGATGCCAACAGATTTTGAGGAGGATTAATGTGCTTAAGACGGTTGAACCAACTCACCGGGTGAAAATGTACAAGCGCGGTCGGCACTGGGTCTTTGCGGGAATTGTGACAGCAACGTTCATACTCGCCGCAAACCCGGTCGGTGCTCATGCGGACACCGCCACGACCGACGCCACTTCACCAACTAGCGAAGTCACTACCGCCAGCAACGCCCATCAGGAAACAGACGTGACGCTCACGACGACAGACGTTGACGGTCATCCAGACACCACCGCACCAACAGAAATAGAAGAAGCCGCTGACACTCAAAATGAAAGCGATGTCACAAAGGATTCAGTAACAACTGACACAACTGATCAGGACCAAGCTGGAGACACGCAGACGGACACGGACACAACCACAGATACAACGGATGTGGACGACAACCAGACAACCGCCACGACCACTACGGCCAAGCCAATTTCGGCTACGGTCACGCCGAAGACGCAGACCAAGACCGGAGCGGACACCAAGCTGAAGGCCGTTAAATTGGTCAAGGCCGAGGTTGCGAAACCGACGACGGTTAAATTGGCCCATCAACAGCGGGCCACCACGATTGACGACTGGATGCCCAATACCGTTTTGCAACAGGCTGTCCTGAAAAGTTTGAAGGCGCAAAACCCCGGGCAAACTTGGAATAGCGCCGCTGACATCACGCAAGACGACATGGCCTTGTTGAAGACGTTATCAGTCCAAAGCGGTGCCGGGACTTACATTGATGGCAAGACGGCATTTGCGCTCGATGGCTTGGAATTTGCGACCAACCTCACCTGGTTGGCCATGGGTGGTAACTTGGACGGCTCACCAGGCGCTTACTACGGCGATATCGCTGACGTGACGCCGCTGGCTGGGCTGACCAAATTAGAGACGTTAGATTTGCAACACAACAGGATCACGGATGTCACACCGTTAGCCAACTTGACCGGCCTGAAAAACTTATATCTGGCATTCAACCGGATTCGTGATTTTTCACAGCTGAAGGGAATTGGGTACACTAAATTTCATGCGGGCAGTCAGATGATTGTGCTGGATCCAATCAAAGTCAGTGCCACGGCGCGAACGGCTCATTTGCAGATGCAATTTATCACCATCGACGGCGATGTGATTCAACTGGAACCGGTGGCCGAACGAATCGGTGATCCCGTCTTTTACAACAATGGTGCCTTCACTTACCGGTTCTACTTTACCGGTGGGACCGGGGTTAGCGACGGTCAAGGCGGGCTAAACTATACCGAGCTCAAGGACCAGATTCCGGGAATCACGGAATATCCTAACGTGACGGTTGAGCCGCAGACGAATAACTATTACCTGACGGGACGTGCACAGGGCTCAGACTCGTTCGGTAGCTATTTGTTTGCGGTCGCGCAAGGATACGACATCACTGAGGAAGCGGCGGCCGTGACCGTGAAGTATCAGGATGAGCAGGGCAAGGCGTTGGCGGACGACCTGATCCTGCCAACGGGGATGATTGGCGAGGACTACACGACCACGCCACTGGCCATCACCGGCTACACGTTAAAAACGACCCCAGAAAATGCCAGTGGCCAGTACGGAACTGAGGCCATTACGGTGACCTACGTCTACAAGAAGGACGGTGGCGGAACTGTCACACCGCCCGTGGTGACGCCGACAGCCGATGTGACGATGACGGTCTATTACCAGTTGGCGGACGGCACTCAGCTGGCCCCTAGCAAGGCCATCAGCGGCAAGCCAGGAACGACCTACACGACGTCAGCCTTGGAAATCGACAGCTACACACTAGTGACAACGCCGGAAAATGCCAACGGAACCTTTGGCGACACGGATGGCACCATCACCTACGTTTACGCGAAATCGGAAACGGGCGGTGGTGGCGATGAAATTACGGGCGGCAATGGAGAAGACCCGGACACGGTCAGTCCTAACGGCGAGAAACCCAGCGTGTCGGTGACCACAGCGACAAATGAAGGTGGTGCTGGCGCAACGGTGAGTCCGTTGGGGAGTGCTGCAGCAACCACTTCCGGCCAACCTCAGTCGCAAGCGGACACCACCACCGCAACGACACTGCCACAGACTGACGAGCACCGGACGTCGGCCTGGTGGGGTGTGGCACTGCTGAGCCTGACCGCGATTGGTGGTTGGCTTGGTAAACGCCGCAAACAGGAGAAATAAGCCAATAGTTAGCCCTGATGTGAACAATCTCAGGGCTTTTTGTTATACGCCAAGAACGGCTAAGTCGACAATTGGTGTCACAACTGAACATAATATTAATAATTAACATTATAGTAGCTTTTTGCCATCTAAGGCCGTATAATAATCACTATCGAAATGGTGGGACTTGACAACTATTAGATTAATTATTTCTGGCCAGGCGACGGCGAGTGACGAAATGAGGGGAAACTGAATGGGGACACAGGGAAAGGCACCACTGGTTCACCACGAACAGCGGTGGGAAAGATACTGGTTGTTTGCGGCATTAGCGTTGATTGGGGTGAGTTGGCAATTTAATTCCGCAGTGTCGGCAGCGGCAGATGTGGTGAAGCCGGTGACTACCAGACGGGTGCCAGTTGCCGAGGCGGAAACACCTGAAGCGGACGTGCCATCGCCAGAGCATTCGGATCCACAGAATATTGTTGGGACTCAAGAAAATGCAAATGACCAGGTTGCCGAGGGTGAGACGGAGGTGCGTTCGTCTGTTCAGGATGTGCCCTTGGTTCCAGTACAGTCCGAGCCGGTGCAGTCCCAGTCACAACAGCGTAAGCCGCAACACCAAGTACGTCGGGCAACGGTACGTGAGGCCGTTGAATCGAGTCAACCAGGGACTGCTGTTCAGCCCACAACGGTAGTGCAACCCACAGTAGTGCAGCCAACAACGCCACCGGTCACGACTGCTGAGCCAAGCCAGACACCACAAGCAGCGTCAGCCACGCCAGGGACAATCGATCAGTGGATGCCAAATAAGACACTGCAGCAGGCCGTCTGGATTCAGCTTGGCAAGGATCGTCAGCCGGATCACAAAACGTGGGCGTCACCGGCAGAGATTACTCAGGATGACATGGCGCGGTTGGAGGGCTTACATATTACGGGTAATACTGAATCGAGTGGCTTGAGTACGTACATTGATGGCCACACTGAATTCTCCTTAGCGGGTTTAGAATTTGCGGTCAACATGCGGGCGATTTCTTTAGGCGGCGGGATGGTTAACAACCCACCTTTCCGTATGTTTGGCGATGTCGTGGATATCTCACCACTGGCCAAAATGCCGAAATTAGAATCGGTTATCCTGGATAACAATCGAATCAAAAGTATTGCGCCGTTGAAGGGATTGACGAAGTTATTTGACGTCTTTTTGACGTTCAATCAGATTACAGATTTTTCACCACTGAAGAACTTGAAACTTTGGCAATTGACCATTGGCGATCAGTACCTGATTTTGCCGGCCATTAAAATTGACCCCGCTGAAGCGGTAAGTAAACGGGAACACACCATGACGTCTCCGTATGTTTTACCCGATGGGACGGTGCCGTTGCTGTACACGCCCGGCAACTTTTTTGAACTGGATGTGGGGTATCACTACGATGAAAATGAATTTGACTACGTTGCGCTTCATAATCTGGAGAACGAAGACGTATTGCTGGCAGAGGATGTTCCGGGTGCGCCGGAAGGTAGTGTGGTCTTTACGAATATCCCAGATCAGAAACCAGGGGATAAACAACCGCTGGAAGAGTATCAGCTCCCATCACCTGAATATTATTACTTAGTGGCCCAGGAGTACGTCGAGGATGGAACCGTGAAATCGGAGGACTCAAGCATTGAGCTCTACGTCATTCAGCCATACATCATGGGCCAACAGGCTGGGCAAATTACCGTTCAGTATCAAGATGAAAAGGGCCAGACAATCGCGCCACCAGAAACTTTACCGGCGGGACAAGTGGGTGACCCGTACAACACGGGAAAATGGGCCCGTGCCATCAAAGGCTACACCTTGTTGACGCCAGCGCCGACGAATGCTGCGGGCACCTACACCACCGAACCCATCACAGTGACCTACGTTTATCGGCGGCAGTCGCCGGAAAAGGTCCGGCCAGGTGTGACCCAACCAGTGACTACGGTGCCAACCAAGCCGGTGGAACCGATAGAAAAGGAACCGGCACCGATTGAGCCGGGTGAGCAACCAGACCGGGTCGTCACTCAGCCGGACCAACCCGGCCAGATGACCAAGGTGCCATTACCGGCAATCAATATGGTGATTGCCGGTTTGAGCGATAAGGTGCCAACGCCGATTGGTCCTGCATCTAAGCCGGCTAGCGGACCAGTAGAATTGCCGTTGCCGCCGCGGAAAAAGACAACCCTGCCACGGACCAATGAGGCAGCGGACTACTATGGCCTCATCGGCGGTATTGGGCTACTTTTGGCATTACTGGGCCTGGGACGTGAACGGAAGAATAAGCGGCACTGAGGGAATAAGCAAGATTGAGGAGGGGAACGTTTGGCGGAAAGGGTTCAGGTCAAAGAGCTGGTCATTTACCATCGCGGAAAACGGTGGCTTTCGACGGCGGTTGCGGTGACGGGGTTAGGCTGGAGTGTCAATGCAGAGGCAGACACTACGGAGAATGCAATCGGGGTGACGGCTGTTCAACCGGTACGAGCTGAAACGGCAGAAGAAATTGAGGACGCAACGGAAAGTCGTGCGGCTCATGCAGTCGCTGCGGTGAACGATGAAGAACCAACGACTAATCAGTCAACGAATCGGGCGGGTGAGGTAACTGATAGGGTTGCGGTGACCAATACCGCAGACGCTGACAGCGTGGAAGCCGGCGAGGACACGTCCACCGGCTCCCGTTTCGAGGACGTTACTGAAATACCTGAAGTTGGTAGCCGACAAGTACGGCTGAATACCGTGCCCGTTGCGGGTCAACCAGAAGACGAGTCACAGCCAACGACTGCTGTCCAACCAACGCACCCCCAGACGGTTGAGCCAACGACTGTGCAAAACGAGCCAGTGTACACCGCAGAAGCGATTGATCAGTGGCTACCGAATCATGCATTGCAGGAAGTCGTCCTGTACCGGTTGCAGCACACCTATCAGGATGATCATAAGACCTGGTCGTCCGTGGCCGATATTACGCAAAAGGATATGCTGCGGCTGACGGAATTGTATGTCAATGGGGATGACAATGCTAATGGGATAACGACCTACATCGATGGGAAGACGCCCTTTTCAATCCAGGGACTTGAATATGCTGTGAATCTGACCACATTAGCTTTGGAGAGTGGTGGCCTGAACTATCCGGGGTATCAGTTGAACGGGGACCTGGTAGACTTAACGCCGTTAAAAAAATTGAAGAAACTGACTTGGTTAAATTTAAGAGGTAATCGGATTCAAGATATTTCACCGCTAGCGGATCTCAAGAACTTAACCACGCTTTACTTAGATAAAAATCGAATTGCGGACTTTTCTTGGCTACAGGGACGAAAGTTTGAGACTTTAGAGATTTCCAAACAATTCGTCATCTTACCACCGATTAGGGTGGATTCTAAGCAACGGTCAGCTTGGATTAAGACACCTTTCAAATTCATTGATAATCAAGAGGTAGCGCTTTGGTCACCCATGCAATATATCAATCAGACACTAGGGTTTCACCCTGAGACCGCAGACTTTGATTTTTACCGGTATGAAAGTGGTGTCGACGTCAATGACGACGAGGGAACCGTGATGGGGACCGGTGATGCCTGGGGCGACCTCCAATTTAACCATATTCGGCTGCAAGAGCCTGGTGGGACAACGGACCTTGAACCGTACCAGCAACCGTTGCCGGATCGGTACTACCTGATTTGCGACGGTTATACAGATGATTACGTCGGCCAGACCAGTGACACCAAAATCGGGTGGTATCTCATTCAACCTTATACGATGGTGGCGCCCGCTGAAGCGATTACCGTCCATTACGTGGACCAGTCTGGCAAAAAAATACACGAGGATGATAGCCTGCCAGCAGGCGAGGTGGGTCAATCCTATCAAACGGTTGCCAAGGAAATCCCGGGCTATACCGTCACCACGCCACCCAGCAACGCCAGCGGGAAATACAGTCGTGAGAAAATTGAAGTGACCTACGTTTACCAAAAGCTGGCGGTAGCGGGTGCCCGACCAGGTGGCACGTTACCGGCACCCACGCCGAACGGAGTCGACTCAGGAGAAGGGGTGACCCCGCATCCAGAATCCCCTAATTCTAGCGAATCTGAAACGAGCAAACTAGCGCCTGGTTCAGATGATAATTTGATAGAAGACGACCCGGATGAACTGGAAACTGAACCGACCAATCAGCGGCCAACAAAACCAGCTACAGCAGGCCGTCCGGTGCACACGGGTTATTCTATCCAAGGACGGGTTGCCACGACTAGCGATCGTACCCAGAAAGTTAATCAGAATATCAAGCCAGCACCAGTTCGCTTGGAAGCCGCAGAGAGTTCGACTACTGTGGGCCGGGCCAATGCACAGGCAGTAGCCCCTGGGTCCAAGCCCAATCGGCCACGTGCTTCACGGGTCACAGAGGATTGGTTAGTTGTGATGCTGGTGACGGGTATTGTGAGCCTGTTGGGCTGGCCAATTGTTTGGTGGCGCCGTCAGCGGAATCATTAAAACTAATGGAACGCTCCTAGAATCTTTGTAGGGGCGTTTTTACTGTATGGGAAAATAGCACATAGGGGGTCTTATCTCTCGACCGTTGACTGTCGCAACGTTAAACAGACATTTGCCCAGATTTGGTTTAATAAACGCAAGTTTTAAGTCAAAACAGATTTGCCTCAGCTTAAGTAAAACCGTTGACGAAATAGGAACTACGGCATTCAAAATAAAAAAATGTAATGAAAACGTACGGCTAGGATAATTGGTTTTTACGATTAACAATCATGGTTGCTTTTCTTGTTAATCAGACTACAATGTAGGTGTAGAAAAGTTATCCAGATTTAATAATGTGTAACGAAAACAAACACGGACTAGGGCGAATGCAGTACACACTTTCACGAGGAGGAAGCCATCATGCGAAACGTTACGGTAGAGTCTAAGGAACACTATAAGAGCTATAAGGCAGGCAAACACTGGGTTTTCGCTTGTATCACGGTATTGGGACTCGGGCTAGGCATGGCTGGAGCAACCACAACGGCGCAGGCTGACGCAACGGGGACTAGCGATGCACAGCAGGTATCCACGGTGGTGACACCTAAGAAGACGTTAGCGGCACAACCAGATACACCGGCCGCTAGTCAAGACGGCAGTAACCAGAAATCTGGCGACAATTCCGGAAATGATGTGAAAGATGAGTCTTCAAGCGATACCTCAGCTGGCAACAACGCTGCTGATTCGGGGAATGGTGTGCAGTCGGACGACAAAGTGAGTCAGCCAGCACCGCAAGCGGACACGCCGGCCCCTACAAATAGCGGGGATGAAAAGCCAGCGGGCAAGCCAGCACCCGCTGCTGAAAAGCCGGATGGCACTGAACAACAGGGTCAAGTAGTAGCGAACCCAGTTACCCCACCGACCGGGGATGACAAGTCTGATGGCGAACAGGCAACTACGCTCAAAGTCAAACCGCAGTTTGCACCGGCCGCATCGCTACTTCGTTCAGGAACACCTAGTATCGCTGGTGTCGATGCTTCAGTTTGGATGCCCGATGCCAATTTACGAAGTTGGATCGAAGGCTATCTGAATAATTCGGGAAAGACGGTGACTGACGCGAACTTGGCCGACTACGCTGGGAGCCTAACAACGTTGTATGATGGCTATGGCTACACGATTGGCCATCCAACCGCCACTTATGCTGGTCCCATCCAAAGTCTCGAGGGCCTACAATACTTCACCAAACTGACGAATTTCGATTATTATCGTTATCTGCCAGCCTCCGCAATGATCGATTTTTCCTTTGCCCCAAACTTAACGACCTTGAATCTTAAAAATCGGCAGGGTGTCCCTACTGAAGGCGAGAATATCGATGATTTCTTTAGCAATTTTGCCAATAACCACGCTTTGCAATACATCACGGTGTCGGGGTACGGCCTGACGGGCGGGGTGCCAAACTTTTCGCAATACGCGGACCTGAAATGGTTACAGTTGCAGAGCAACCAATTGACGGGTGACCTCGCCAACCTGGGGACTTTGCCTAATGTCACGTCGCTGGAATTAAATGATAACCAACTGACGGGCGTCTTGCCAAGCATGGCCACGCTGCCGAGCCTCACCTTTTTACAAGTTGACCATAATCAACTGACCAGCCTGCCAGCAGATATGGCGAGCTACACGGGATACGCCGATGTTGACAACAATAATCTGACGGTTGGCCTGCAAAATCGAGGTGTATCTGGAAATATTCTGTACCAAACGGTTACTGGTAAAAACTATACCATCACGCCCACGGTTCGTTCGTTTGATCCCATTACCGACGTCATTTCTGGGGTCATTGGTGCCGATGGTCAGATTGATTTGACCGATCCCATGGTTGCTTACGACCTGGGGACGCCCGGTGATTTGTACTTTACGGTTGCACCGGATCCAGACAATCCAGTTGGCTTTAAGATTGTGGCCGCCGACGATACGCCGGATGGCACTTACACGCTGGGTATTTGGAATACAAAGACCCACGCCTACAACGTTTCGCTGACCTTCACCGTGACTAACGGTAAGGATGCAGTCGTGCCCGCCACCGGTTCTGGTACCGGGACGACTACGACCACGACTCCTGAGACGCCGACCGGGACGCCTAGCACACCGGAGACGACGGTGATTAATGACGGCGGGGCTGATCAGGTTGTGACCGGCAAGTCTGCCCAGCCAATTACGGGTGGGGACGGTGCCCAAATTACAACGCAAAAACCAACGTCCACGAAAAAGGCTGGTCAGAAGGTTGGGGTTCTCAAAGCCACGGTGGGACAGGCTAGTCCTGCGACCAAATCAGTTACCAAGTCTAAGGGTCAGGCTGTGAATGTTGTCGCTCCTAAGGCATTGGCCAATGTGCGTCACCAGCAGGTTACGGCCAAGAACAGTATGGTCAATACAGCCAAGACCACGTTGCCCCAAACCAGTGAACGCAGCAGCGCCAGCCTGGTTGCGGCAGGAATTGCCTTAGCTGTTGGTATCTTAGGGTTGGGCATTCATGCCAAGCGTCACGAATAAAGGAAACACATCATTTTCGAAGAGCACGCAGACTTTGCGGGCTCTTTTTTCACGCTCTTTTAGCCAATTTCATCATTGTGGTAAACTACCATACGATTAAGTAGTTTTTGTTCAAAATAATTTGCGTAATCATATTGATTGTTTCCCAAAGTAGTACGAAAATAAAGGTGGAATCTAATTGGGAAAGGTAGGGATTTAATCAATATGGAAACAAAACGGACGCATTTTAAAATGTACAAAAGTGGCCGTCGCTGGGTCTTTGTTTGCGCAGTCATGCTGATGGCATTGGGAACCGGCGCCACGGTAACTGCCAACGCCGCCACGGACACGTCTAATGCCGGTGCCACGGCTGAGGTTAGCGAGTCTTCGAGTTCAAACGCAACTTCGGCGCAAAGTGGGAGCCAGGCTACCAGTGGCAGTAACGCCGCAACCACTAATTCCAGCTCAACGACATCGCAAAGCAGCTCGACTGCCACCAGCAGTAGTTCAGTCGCCAGCGATTCGTCCAGCAGCCAAGTGGTCTCGTCCTCAGCTAAGAAGACGACTAGCTTGCCAGCCGGCGCGACCGTTAAGTCAGGCGTTGTTAACAAGACGGTGAAGGCCAATAAAGCCGTCAAGAAGTCGATCAAGCAAACGGTTAAGAACGCAACGACGACCAAGACGGTGACCTACGCCCACACGAGTGTCGCTGCTGCTAAAGCCGCCGCTGCCAAACTAGCCGCCGCTAACAAGGCGACCGCTGCGGCCAACACGATTACCAGTTTGCTGCAGAAGATGGCGGGGAACAAAGCCACGTCCCTGGAGCCCTACGCCGACAGTGGTATTCAATCCGGCGGGAGCGTTTACGATGACTATCCCGATTTGGACAACATTCTCGGGGTTTCCTCCATGTTCCACATCTTTGCACGGGACGCTGAACTGAACGCCCACACCAACGGGAACATTGCCGTGCAAAACCTGACGGGGAACGTTAACTTTGGGACCAACATCATTGAAGAACTGTTAGACAAGGATATTTCTTACATACAGAACTTTACCAACATTGCCAACAGCTCCTTCGTTTCCGCTGGGGATACCCGCGAGAACAAGGTGGTCTTCGGTGACGGTATCACCATTGATATCAGCAATCCGAACCGGCCAATGGTTAATGGCGAGTACATTGATCATTTGCTAGCCAGCGAAGTTTACCAGGACCAAAATGGCCAAACGTACATCGACTTTGATGCCGAATTTGCAAAACTGAAGGCCCTTAACGAATCATTGGCTAACCAGTCGAGTGAAGCGAATTATTCTAACAGTGACTTTGAGGATCAGAACAACCGGGTCATTGATATCAGTAACATGACGCCAAACGCTAACGGCCAAATTGTGATCAACCTCACGCCAGACGTTTTGACCAGCAATACACCACTGACCATTTCTGGCCTGTCGCCTGACGCTGAAGGAACCACGGTCATCATTAACGTGGACACTGGTAGTGATGCCGATTACAATGTGACGTCGCAAATCAAGATCGTTTACAGTGATGGGTCCGACCGGGACAATCACGAAACGGAAGACTTTGGGGATAACCATTTACTCTGGAACTTCTACAACAGTAGTGCCAGCGACAAGCAGTACACCGGGACGATTGACTTTCAACGACCATTCCAAGGCAGTATCTTGGCACCATCCGTCACGGTGGTTGCCAGCGCCAACATTGATGGGAACATCATCGCTGACAAGGTGATTGTCAACGCGGAAACCCATCGTTGGGATCTGCAAGACAACTCCGGTGAAGAGGAAGACTTTGAAGTGCCCGTTCACCCCGGGATTGACGTCAATTTACCAGAGATTCCTAACACAGAAAATCCAGGTACCGAGGAACCCAACACGGAGAAACCTGGGACTGAAGAACCCGGAACGGAAACGCCGGGGACCGAAGAACCTGGTGGCGAAGAGGACGTTACCTATGAACATGAACGGCCAGAATACACCGAGGAAGCAGCTGAGGACTTTGAGAACGATTTAATCGACTTTGAAGCTGAAGGCAATACGGACGCTGAAGAGGCCTTGTTGAACAAGGTGGACGCGGCAATCGCTGCTGCGCGGGCCAAGGGTGACACAACGTTACTTGCTCAGCTCGAATCTGTTCGGAGCAACATTTTACGGGCACTCGGCTTGTCCGATGGCTTGCCACAGACGGGTGAGGCCAATGAAAATTGGTTGAGCGCAGTGGGCTTCGTGTTGGCGGGCACCTTACTCGCTACCGGAGTGGCTGTCGACCGCAAGCGCCGGTACTAAATTGATGACTGACGCGTTGTTATAAATATGCAATTAAAAAACAGGCATCTGGGATTTTGTCCCGGACGCCTGTTTTGGTTCTTAATCTATGTTGCTGAAACGTGGGACTACCGGGCAACTGGTTCCGCTTAACACTGCTAAGAAAATAACCCAAGCCCGGGGTTATTCCCTTAGCACCGTTAATGCTCGCCAGCTAACCGCCCTTCGTCCCACTCTTTTCACTTAGAGAATCATCCGAAGGCCCATAAAGAGCAACAGAATTCCCATGAAAGGTTTGATGTAATAGTTGAGTTTGGCCGGATCCACGTGCATCAATAGGCGCGGCGCACACAGAGCACCAAGGACGGCACCAATCATCAGACCAATGCCGACGTTCCAGTCGATGTTGTTGGCGGACAGGTGAAAGAGCAGGCCAACAAGTGAGGTGCCCACCAGGACGTAGGATGAGGTGGCCGCGGCTGGCAACATGTCCAGTCCGAGCACCAACAGTCCCGCGATGATGGGGCCGCCGCCACTGAGGCCAGCGACACCCACCATGACACCACTCAACATGCCGTAGATGGCGGCCTGAATACCCTGGTGGCGCACCGGTTTATTGCTGTGGCTGAGGAACCGTTTGACCAGGACCTGAATGCCCAGTCCCGTCAAAATGAGGGCGACAATCCAGGTGTAGACGTCGTTGGGGATGTAGGGGGCCAGCAGTGCACCCACCACCGTCGCTGGAATCGCCGTCAGTAACATTTGGTTCCCGACTTTGAAATGAATTTGGCCGGTGCGGTAGTGACCGTATGCGCCCACGACTAACGAGGGAAACGCCGTGAACAGCGACGTGGAGGCCGCAACGGCTGGCGCTAAACCAAAGACGCTGGTCAAGAGGCCAAGGTAGATGGCCGCGCCGCCACCCCCGGTGGAAATCACCAGTAGGCCAACTAAGAACCCAATTATTAGAAAAACTAGCCACATCATTTACCCAATCGTCTCCTTACCGACTAATTATGTTGACTAGTTTACCGGTTAAGGGCTAACACGTCAATTTGCTGGGGGAATCCGGCATCTTGCTGTATGATAATTTTAGAGAGTAAAAATTAAAGCAATGGTCAGCAACGGAAAGGAAATTCCAATGAAATTAGCACAACAACGACTCTTAATTGTGGGCGGGACGTCCGGTTTTGGCGAGACCGTCGCCAGTCAGGCGCTAAGCAAAGATACCATCGTTCACGTGATCGGACACAGCCAGACACACGTGGATGCCGCGATTGCGCGGTTACGAGCGAGTGGCGCGACCATTAGTGGGACAGCCTTAGACGCCCAGGATGCCCATCAACTGGCCGTTTTCTTCTCGAGTCAGCCCAAGTTCGACCACGTGCTGTCGTTCCTTGGCGGGGCAATGGGCGGTGGCTTCCTGGACAACGACGTCGCAACGATTCGCCAGGCGATTGAGGATAAATTTTTCGCAAATCTCCAATTGGCAAAAGTAGCAGCTAGCCATTTGAATGCCCATGGGTCGCTGATTTTCACATCCGGTGCGGGCGGCCATCCGTACGACGCGTCGGGCGCCATTGTGGGCAATCAAGCCATCAATACCATGGTGGCGGGCCTAGCAGTTGAAATGGCACCGGATTACTGGGTCAACGCGGTGGCACCCACGTGGACGCCGACCGGCCTGTGGCGGGGAATGACCCAGCAACAGGTCGCCGAACAGGCCCAAAGCTTTGCCCAGGGCGTACCGTTACAGCGGGTCGCCACGAAGGATGAAGTGGCTTCGGCTTACCTGTACTTGATGCAAAATGATTTTGTGACCGGCCAAGTGTTGCACGTCGATGGGGGCGTGGACTTGGGGGTTAAGGGCTAGGGTTTAGACTGCTGTACAAAATAAAGATCTCTGCTCATCATGGATTTTGATTGGAGCGGAGATCTTTATTTTTTTGTTGGCTTGGTTGTTTACGCTTGGTTTTAGTTCAGTGATGAAGTTGGTTTGGAGCAGGACTGGTCTTTGGTGGTAGATTGCTTTAGGCCGTTGACTGGTTCTCCATGGCTCTATCCGGAAGCTGGCGGCCTCTGAAACGTGCTACATAAGGCAGGTCCCTGCGCTTAACCCCGGTTCAGCAATGATGTTGGTTTGGAGCGGACTTGGCCATTGGTGGTAGATTGCTTTAAATCGTTTGACTGGTTCTCCACGGCCCTATCCGGAAACTGGCAGCCTCTGAAACGTGCTACACGAGCCAGACTCTTCCGCTTAGCAAAAGATAGGACTCCTGGCCGACTTTGTCGACCAGAAGCCCTATCTTCGCTAATGCTCAGAGTCTAAACGGCTCGTTCCGCACTCTAATAACTAGTCCACCCGCCGTCCACGGGTACGACCGTCCCGTTGACGTAACTGGAGGCGTCTGAACATAAGAACAGCGCCGTTTGGGCAATCTCGTCGCCCGTTCCTGGTTCTGGTGAGAGTGGCATGCCGACACTTTGCCGTTGCATGCCTTCCTTGTCGATACCCTTCATGGATTCGGCAATGTTGGTCTTGATGCCACCGGGGGCAATCGCGTTGGTTCTGATGCCCATGTTTTCGTACATGTAGGCGGTGTTCTTGGTCAAGCCCACCACGGCATGCTTGGACGCTGTGTACGCTGCACCGGCACGGCCGCCACCAATACCACCCACAGAGGCGATGTTTAAAATGACACCGGATTTTTGTTTGGTAAAGAGCTTGAGGGCCTCACGCGTTGCCAGCATCACGCTGGTTGTGTTGACCGTCATAACGCGGTCCCACAATTCGTTGGTCAACGTTCCAACGGGGGCCATGTTGTCCATGATTCCGGCGTTGTTAACCAAAATATCCAAGCGTCCGAAACTGTCGACTGCGGTTTGCACCATGGCAACCACGTCGGCTTCCTTAGTGACATTGGTCACGGCAGCGACCGCGTCATTGCCGGCATCCTTAATTTCTTTCACGACCTCGTTTAACCGGTCTTCATTGATGTCAGCGGCGACCACTCTGGCGCCTTCGTTGGCAAATAATTCGGCCATGGACTTGCCCATGCCGGATCCAGCACCCGTGATGATTGCAACCTTACCTGCTAATTGTTGAACCACGTTACTCACTCCTTATTGTGATTGATTTTTAGGATTAATTCCTAACCCCCATTATAGTCTCTTTCATGTTGGAAAGCGCTTAATATGCGACAGACTGAAACAAAATGTTTGACGTTTTCAGGGATTCATGTAACAATTAAAGTAACATCGAATAGCAAGGAGATTTTCTCATGACAAAATATGTGATTACGGGTGCCACGGGTCATTTAGGTAGCCAAATTGTCTCGCAGCTGGCACAACGGGTGGCTGCCACCAGCATCACCTTGGGCGTCCACACTCCGGCGAAGGCCGCGGCATTTGCCCAGCAGGGGATGACCGTCTTGCCCCTGGATTACCGGGAACAGACTAGCATTGTGGCCAGCTTGCAAAACGCCGACGTGGCCATCTATGTTCCGAGCAAGAGTCACGACAGTTTCAGTCGGGTGACCGAGTTTGAAAACGTGATTGCGGCGGCCGAAACGGCCCAGGTCCAACACCTGATTGTCATGGGATTTATCGCGGACCAAGTGGATAATCCGTTTGACCTGTCTGCCTTTTACGGCTACGTACCACGGCGGTTGGCGGCATCCAATTTGTCCTATACCATTTTACGGAACGCTTTGTAC
This sequence comes from Levilactobacillus cerevisiae, assembly GCF_003946245.1. Taxonomy (GTDB): domain Bacteria; phylum Bacillota; class Bacilli; order Lactobacillales; family Lactobacillaceae; genus Levilactobacillus; species Levilactobacillus cerevisiae. The sequence continues at coordinate 55,199 of NZ_RHNN01000016.1, read as the reverse complement.
GCTGACCCCTTGGTGCCGTATTTGCCAGAACTGATCGAACGTCACAACGTAATCTATCCGCTGGGCGACGCGTCGTTGAGCTTCATTAGTTTGGCAGAGAGTGCGGCGGCCTTCGCTCAAGTCGCGGTCACCTCCAGTTTGTGGACGCAACCGATGTACACATTGACCCAGCAACGGTCCTACACGATGCCCGCGTTGGCCCGCGTCTTGAGTGACGTGTCTGGCAAGTCCATTGGATACGCCCCAGTGACGCTCAGTACGTTTGCCCAAATGTACAACGCCGGGAACGAAGGCCACATGCTGGCGTCGATGTACGCCGGTGGTGCCAAGGGCCTCCTGGCAACCGTCACGGACGATTATCAGAAAATTATGGGTCGGCCTGCACAAGCCTTACCAGATTTCTTAGCGGCCAACCTTGCAGGTAAAAGCTAGACGGGTATAATGTTCGTTGAGTGAAGCGGACCGAAGTTTTGTGACGATGGCCGTTTCAACCCAGAAGGGGGCGTGTTCGTGCGCTATTCGCATAAATTAAGTGATGCCGTACACATTTTGGCGTACATTTCTATTTGCCAAGACGGTGATTTATCCAGTGCAACTATTGCGGCGAGTGTGGAATCAAATCCGGCACTGGTGCGGCGGTTGATGGGTGCCCTGCGTCGTGGAGGGCTTTTGGCCACCCAACAAGGATCGGCCACCCCCAAGCTTTCACGGGAGCCCGCGGCGATTACCCTGTTGGCCATTTACCAAGCAGTCGAAGATGACGGCAACCTGTTACACGTTGATGATAAGACCAATCCCAACTGTGTCGTGGGTGGGAACATCCAAGACACGTTGCGCGAGGCGTACGCGGAAGTTCAGGCGGCTGCGGAAGACCAGATGAAACAGATTACGCTGGCCCGATTGATTGGCGATATTTTGGCACGAGAACAAGCGAAAAATAAATGAAAACATAAAATCCGACTGGCGCAATCTACCAGTCGGATTTTTGTCTATTCTGTTGGGGGATGAACCGTGGTTAAGGGCACGATTCGGTGGATCATGAGGGGGATGATACTGGGAGTTGACTCTGAGGGGGAGAGTCAGGGGGAAACGTTGGTACTAGATTAAGGGGGAGTCTAGCATTTGAAATCGGAAATGGGAGTAGTCATGAAGCGGGCAGTGTTTGGAGGAGGCTGCGCCGTCAGCGGACTAAGCAGTTAGGGCTATTTCAATTGGCTGTCGTGGTGTTGTTGGTCCAGGTTCAACGCGCTGGCATCCACGGCCGTCTGTACTTGGCTAGAAATCTGGCTAGTGGAGACGTGTTTGTGAAGCTTGATGGTTGTTGGGTGAATTTCGGGTTGTGCCTGTTGCTTCAAGGTAATAGAAGTTTCAGTGACAGCGGGGGCGGGCGTTGAAACGGTCGTGGTGGCGGCAGAAGCCCCAGCAGAAGTTGCCATCAGGGTTGTGACGGTCATGGCACCCAACATTACTTTAGTCATCATTGATTTAAGTTTATTCATTATAACCACTCCTCAAGTTGTTTGTTTGTCGTATCGCTTTCGATGTATTAGTTATACCATGTGAGGGCCATCATCATCTTGAGGGTTAGCTAAACTTAAACTGTGAATTTCTTAGGTTGGGTTTAGAAAGCGTTGAGAAATGGGTGCGATTGCTGATGTGGCGGTGTTTGTCGGTCTGAAAAATCCCACAAGAATGCCGGGTATTATTGGCAAAATTGTGGGATTTTTTTGATTTGTAATGTGTACAGCTGATTGGAACAGACTTGAACTTAAGTAATCATTCAAGAAAAGTTGAAAAACACCATACTTCTGAGCAAGGCGTTAGCATGGTTCGCACCAGTATCAGCCGAGAGGGCAGGGAAAATAGACTCAGCCGTGGGAATTCTCTTAACGACGGGTTGAGTCGTTTAGAGAATTGGCGTCTTTGAGACTCGGTTTTTGAGGCTCAAAGCGAGCCCGAAGACCGCCCTGTGGCTTCGGACGTCCGCCCACAGCGTTCCAGTCTATTTTCCCTGCCCGGTAAGGCGACTGGTACGAACCATGCTAAACGTCGTCGCGGCTGAGGAGGGTGATCTCTTCGCCAGCCGCCTCGCGCCGGTCGATATTGTCCTCGCCCCAAACGCAAAGCTCATGCAAAATCCCCGACAGTGACTCGCCGTAATCGGTCAACGCATACTCAACCTTCGGCGGCACCTGCTTGTAAACGTGGCGAGCGACAATGTTTGCCGCCTCTAGCTCGCGGAGCTGTTGGGTAAGCATCTTCTGTGAAATCTGAGGAATGGCGCGGGCAAGCTCTCCCGTGCGCATGGTTTGGTGGCGCAGATGGCAGAGAATAATGGACTTCCATTTGCCACCAATGATTTCCATCGTGGCTTCGACACCAATGTGATACGTTTTTGTGGGCATGAAACGGCCTCCTGTCTAATAGTTACCTTTTGGTGGGTAGGGCACTTTAAAGTCGGTTCTTGTTCTTCGGTTGGTAACCAGTATAATCATTATTTATTACGTTAGCAAACGAAAAATGAGGAGGTCATTATGACTAAGAAAATTTCACCGGCAATGACGCTACTGGCGCTGGCCGTCAGCGCGTTCGCCATTGGTTCAACTGAATTTATCAGCGTGGGGTTGATGCCCCTATTGATTCAAAGTTTCCACATTAGCTTGGCACAGGCGGGGTTAACGGTGTCCGTCTACGCCATGGGAATCATGGTGGGGGCGCCGTTAATGACGCTCTTGACGGGTCAGATTAATCGCCACACGTTGATGGTGATTATTATGTTGCTCTTTATTTTAGGGAATCTGGTCGCCGCCTTTGCCCCAACCTTCATCGTCCTATTGGCGGGGCGGGTGATTGCCGCATTAGCACACGGTATCTTCATGACGGTGGCCTCCGTGATTGCGGCGGACGTGGTGGCACCTTCCAAACGGGCGTCGGCGATTGCCGTGATGTTTACCGGACTGACGGTCGCAACGGTGACGGGTGTGCCGCTGGGAACCATGATCGGACAACTGGGTGGCTGGCGTTGGTCATTTATCTTCATTAGTTTGATTGGTGTGATTGGGTTGCTTGCGGATTACATTCTGGTTCCACGGAACCTGCCACTGCCAAGTAAGGCGACTGCCCGCGGGATTCTCCGGGTACTGGGCAATCCGCAACTCCTAGTGGCCTTACTGGTCACGGCGTTGGGTTACGGCGGCACCTTCGTGGCTTACACGTACCTCTCACCATTATTGGAACAAAAAATGGGCTGGTCAGCCAGTACCGTGGTTGTCATCCTGGTCGTCTACGGCTTGATGGTCGCGATGGGCAACACGCTGGGTGGTCGTTGGGCCAATGCCAAGCCACTCGCCGCACTGTTGAAAATGTTCACCGGCCTCTTCGCGACGCTATTAGTGTTGACGTTTACCGCCAACAGTCAGTGGTTGGGCCTGCTGACGGTGTTGGTCATGGGGTTCTTCGCCTTCATGAACGTGCCAGGCCTGCAGTTGTACATTGTCCAATTAGCCGAAAAGAATACGCCAAAGGACATCACGATGGCCTCAGCGCTCAACATCTCGGCATTTAACGTCGGGATCGCCATGGGCTCGGGAATCGGTGGTCAGGTAACCAGTCAATTTGGTTTGGGCTGGACGCCACTGTTCGGTGCTGGCATGGTTGCCTTGAGCATTGGGTTGACGTTGCTGCTGATCCGGTTGGCCCGGCCAGTGAAGCGACTGGTTCACAAATTCAATCAATATTAAATTGCCGCCGATCGTTTGGCGGTCAAAAAGCACCGCGAATCCTTCCAAAAGTGATTCGCGGTGTTTTTTGCGTGGAATCGCTGTGTGACGAGGGTTTAGGAGATTGCTAATAGGCCGAGCGGCAGTGAGGTACCGTTTTTTATAATTAATATAATATTTAAATAATTATAAACGTTAATTTCATTCGCTATGAACTTTATTGCCGTGTATAATCCGAAGTATGCTAAATCAAATGGAGAATGACTCGATTCAAAGGTAGTTGAATCATCAGATAAAGGTGATCGTGTCAGTTAATTTGGTCAAACAACGACTAGGGCAGCCAAATGCGGGATGACGACGAACTGATGACCAAAAGGAGGGCGGGGGCTTGAAGGTTAAAAAGATATTATTGGGCATGATCATCGTCATCATAGGAATCAGTCTAAGTTGGGGGGCGGTCGGCCATGCTGAGTCTGAACTGTCACTGGCTCTACGTAAAGCACCACGGGGAGTTAAAATTGATGAGTATTTCAAATTTGGTAGTTTTGCTGGGAACTCGGCCAGCTTGGCGGCGACCGATTACGGGGAGAAACAAGCGGTTCAATTGACTAGTGATAGAAATCAGTTGGGAACGATTTGGACCAGCGACGCGTCGAAGATGAGTCTAAATAAGGATGAGACTGCGTCGATGTGGATGTATTTTGGTAACGGTGGGAATTTTGCGGGAGACACGGGAGATGGCATGGCCTTTGTGATGCAAAACGATAACAGGGGAACTGAGGCCACTTCGGTAGATACGAGCGGTAATCCGAGTCACGGTGAAACACTTGGTGTATGGGGGGACGACACGAATAATGGATATACCGATAATGTTGCCTTAGCCAAGTCGGCCGTCCAAAATAGTTGGGCATTGGAGTTTGATACCTATGTTAATATTTTTCCCAGTGACAGCCAACAGGATATGGTAAACGTCATTGACAAAGGTTTACCCACCTTTTTTGATTATGATTTTTTTAAAACTGCGCCGCATATAGCCTCAGCCTATCCTGGGAAGCCAGATACCTACGACATCAAGTATGTTGGGACAACTGGCCGACATTATGCAAAAATGAATCATAATGGTGTATTGACCAGTGATTATTACACGTATTGGACACTGACTGATGCGGCTTGGCACCACGTCACATTAGACTGGAATCATACAAAAAAGACGATGACGTATACTTTTAATGATAAACCACCTGTTTCGACAACGGGGCAGTCCACCGATAAAGAACTCAAGTCATACACGGCGCAACTGGACCTGGATGAACTTGATCCTAAAAAAACTGGTAAAATTCGATGGGGATTCACCGGTTCAACCGGTGCAAGCTATGAGACGAACTTAGTTGTTTTTGAAAAAGTACCAGGAATCGTTAACGCTGAATCCACGGCGCAATTAACGAACACAACTACTGGCAAAAAAGTGACTAGTAACGACAGTGTTAATGCTGGTGATCGCTTGCAACTCGATTATGATTTGCGCTATTTAGGCGGGCAGAAGAGCTGGAATAACATTGTGGCTAATCTGAAACTCCCTAAGAATGTGACCTTTACCTCGGGAACCGTGACCTATCAGAACGGCAAGCAAGAGACGATTGATCTGACACAGCTCGATGGTCAAGACCTCAAGACCACTTTGGGTCAGAACCTTTCGGAGAACAATGCCACAGCTACGTTGTCGTTGCAAGGCAAAGCCACGTCCACCTCTTCAAATGGCACGTCGGTTGCTGTGGCCGCCACGACGAGTAATTTCATTGGAGACAACGCGGTGACCGCGGCCCCATTAAATGGGTTTAAAGTGAGGGGCACGGTTTCTTACATGAGCATCGCGTTGACGGGGAATAGCATCAACGGTGAAACGAGTGTTAGTGCTGGTAAATCTGTCTCACTGACGGGGAAGGTAACCTACGATAGGGGATATCCCGACAGCAATGCGAACATCAAGCTACACGGCAATTTGAACGGGCGAACGTTGCCAGTGACGGCGCTCAGCAATTCAGATCAGCAAGGCGTTTTCACGTATACCGTTCCCAGTACAGCTTTACTTGATGGTCCGAACCGATTAACGCTATATGCGTCAGACAAAAATGGCAATACCAGCCGTAATGATGTGCAGTATGTCATTACGTTGGGCTCACTGAAATTAACTGTGGCCAGTCGGGTGGCGTTTACCGGGACTTTGACGGGGGCCCAACAAGAACTGACTAGTCCTGATAGCTGGGACGTCAACGTGACCAATAGTCTGGGATCTGGCATCAATTGGACGCTACAGGCAGCGGCCTCCAAATTTACAACTGGCGCTGACGGGACGGGCATGGCGTTACCTGCCAATCTTATCTACCAAGATGGCGAGAAGACGGCTAATTTGAGTCAAGGGACCGAGGAATTAGTGCATGACGATGCCGGTGGTGTGACGAACGTTTCCCAAAATTGGCATGGCCGACGGGGGCTCTTTTTAAGAGTAGGTAGTGGCGCTATGGTGGGGAACTACCGTGGCACGGTCACATGGAGTCTGGTGAATTCGGTCCAATAGGATGAGAAGAATCAGATTGATAATTGGCTACTGATTTTGAGAGAATATGCGGACAGAAAAAGGGATCCCCCACGAATGGCGGATCCCATAAAAATACCCCAATGACTAGGGCTGTAAAACTTTTTCCAGTTCGGCAACCAAATAGCTTGCCTCGACATCGTCATCCCAATTCCGGTTAGGAAAAAGAATGTAGCGGTCGAGGACGTAACCAACAATAACGGCAATCATGTAACGGAAGATTTCGTTAAAGGGCCAGTCAATGATGATCTTGTTTTTTTGCAAGAGAACGATGGTGTCCTTAAATGCCGCTATCAGTTCCTCCCGGGCGGTTTCAATGAATTCTTGGCGCAACGTTTCGTTGTACAGCAGTTCGCTAAAGAAGACCTTGATGGCGTCCTGATTATTCGCCGCAAAAGCCATGCGATTGCGGACAAAGAAATCCAGAAAGTCGTGGAGATTGGCGGCGGGATGATTCAGCGTTTCCTTCTTGAACTCCTGCTCAACGTCGGGCAGAATCTGATGAATGATCGGATCGAGCGCCGTCCGCAGAATGTTCGCTTTAGATTTGAAATGCTTAAACATGGTGCCTTCAGACTGGTGCGCAGCCTCAGCAATCTGGCGCGTACTGGTATTCGCATAACCTTGTTCCGCAAAAAGACGAATGCTGGTAATCAGCACGTCTTTTTGTTTTTGCGTCAGGTCCTCATTGGCCTGAACAACCTCAGGGAATTCATCCAAAATCTTTTTATTTGGCATGAGACTACCACCTTTTTTGGTTAAATCAATTTTTTGTTTAAGTGAATTATCATTGGAATGCTGCGTTGGGTGAAGAAAGAAGCGGGGCAAATCATTTGCGACGCAGGAATGGAACATTGTTGATGAATAGAATGCGGGGTAAATTTGTGTCAGCGTGTGAGTGACCAGAGGCAGGTCAAGGATTCCAGCTGTGTCGATGGCCTTAGTTGCGTGATTTTGCAACTTAGACCATGGGACGACCTTTGAGACTGGTGTATTTTACCAGGCTCAAAGGCGAGCTGGAAGACCGCTTTTCAGGCTGGAAGCGTTCCCCACAGCAGGAATCCTTGAACCTGCCGCCGGGAACGGAGGCGCTGATACAACCAGTTTAACCCGCACGGCAGTGGAATACTAGACTAAAAAACCGGTCTGTCTGTGTCCAGGACAGTCCGGCTTTTTAGATAGTCAGGGGATGAAACAAAATGTTTAGGCATTGTGGGTAGCCCCAACTTTGCGGTAAGCCAGGTAGAACTGGATGATGGCTAGGACCACATTGACCCAGTTAACTGCGGTGAACCAGCCGGCCAGAACGGCCACACTTGCAGCGCCGTAGAATACCCAGAAGCCTAAGATGATTGCAACCACGTTGATCCAACCAAACCATTTCATCAACTCGCGGTTGTCAGTCGCAAAACAAGTCCAAACTCCGTTAATAACTAACCAAGCAGCAAGAATCCAAAAAATAGTGGTAAACATGATTATAATCTCCCTTCCAAGTCTTCGAGCGAGTACTTACTCGCCCTCAAGAACAACTTCAGTTTACCACCAAAATAGAAAATGACAACCCTTTTTCCGAAAAAATTTGCGCAATGAAAAAGGCGACGCTGAGTCCCCAGGTTTACCAGGCATTGCGTCGTCTTTAACAGTTGAAATTAAATTTTCGATTTTTTAATGAGCTGGTTTATGGCAGGTAATTGCCAGCAGCGAAGTAGATGTCGTACCACTCCTGCTTGGTCAAGGTCACGTCGGCACCAGCCGCGCTATCCTTGATGTGAGCCGGGTTCATGGTACCCAACAGAACTTGGATGTTCGCCGGATGACGGAGAATCCAGGCCGTGGCAATCCCGTTCTTGGAGACGCCGTACTTGTCAGCGAGTTCCTGTAGTTTCTGGTTCAGTTCAGGATACTTCGGATCGTTGATGAACATCCCTTCAAACAGGCCGTACTGGAATGGCGACCAGGCTTGAATGGTAACGTGCTGCCGGCGAGAAAATTCTAGCAGTCCGCCGTCCGTTACGGCTGGGGCGTCGTCCATATTGACGCGCAAGCCTTCGGTAATCATTTGGGTGTGCGCGGCACCGAATTGTAATTGGTTAAACATTAACTTCTGGTCGACGGCTTCTTGAACCAGCAGGTATTGTTGCACGTTGAAGTTAGAAACCCCAAAGTGACGAACTTTGCCAGACCGTTGCAGGGTGTTAAAGGCATCCGCAATCTCAGCTGGTTCCATCAGTGGATCAGGCCGGTGTAACAGGAAGGCGTCTAAGTAATCGAGGCCCGTCCGTTCCAGAATGCCGTCAACGGAATCCAACAGGTGCTGCTTAGAAAAGTCGTAGCGTTGGCCAAAGACTAAGCCGTCGTGGCTCCGGCTTTGATCTAAAATGATGCCACCCTTGGACTGAATGTAAAAGTCATCACGCGACAGCCCTGATTTGGCAAAGGCTTCCTTGAATGTCCGCTCAGATTGACCATCACCGTAAATGTCGGCTGAGTCAATATAAGTAATGCCGGCTTCATGAGCGGCTTGTAAGGCTTTAACCGCGTCGTCCACGGACAACGTTGACATACGCATGATCCCCAGGGCAACGGCTGACGCTTGCCAGTCGGTCCCGCCTAATTGCAGTTGTTTCATCAGAAAAACTCCTTTGCATGACAGAATTAATGGTTACAAACTCCAGTGTACACGACTTGTTGTGAAAATTCGCGTGAGAGCCTTCGGTTGGGTTCACACGGTTTTGAACCCACTGAAACCACGGTTGGGGATAATGGCCTTGCAAAAAGTGTTGACAATTTTCGAAGAACCGTTATAGTTAATTACACAAGTAACTAACCAACAAACTTACATCTGGGGGATTTTATCATGACAACCAATACAGTGGTCAGCGTCAGTGGCCTTGAAAAAACTTACGGTAAAGCCAATGAACGGCAGTACACGGCCTTGAAGGGCTTGGATTTTACGGTCGACGCCGGAGAATTCGTCGGCATCATGGGGGCATCTGGTTCGGGGAAGACCACCTTGTTGAACATGCTCTCCACCCTCGACACGCCCACCAAGGGCGACGTAGTGGTCAACGGTCATGACGTGACCAAGATGCGGGGTAACCAGCTGGCTGATTTTCGGGCGCAAGAAGTCGGCTTCATTTTCCAAGACTTTAACCTGTTAGAGAGCCTGACGGCCGAAGAAAATATCGGCCTGCCACTGGCGTTGAAGGGGACACCGTCTAAGGTCATGGACCAAGCAATTCACGAAGTTGCGGAAACGCTGTCGATTGCGGACTTGTTGCAGAAGTATCCGGCTGAATTGTCTGGGGGCCAGCAGCAACGGGTCGCCGCGGCACGGGCCATTGTCCACCACCCAGCCATTTTAATGGGGGATGAACCCACTGGAGCGTTGGATTCGACGAGCGCACGGGAACTCTTGGATCTGCTGACGACCATCAACACGCAACAACAAATGTCCGTCTTGCTGGTCACCCACGATCCCTTCTCCGCGAGCTTCTGTCAACGGATTTTATTCATCAAGGACGGGCAAATTGGGTCAGAACTACGGCGGGGGTCGCAGGATCGGAGTGCTTTTTATCAAGGGATTCTGAACGAACTGGGCACGTTTAACGAGTAGGGGGAGTAGTCATGTTAGGAAAATTAGCCTTAGCCGGGATTAAGAACCGGCGGCGAGACTACTTGGTCTTGCTGGCGGGACTGACCATGTCGGCCGCCATCTTTTACATGTTCGCCAACCTGGCGACAAATCAGGCCTTTCTGAAAGCCAACGCGGCGGTTTCGTCCGCCAACGTTATCTTTGGTTTCGGGGCCGTGTTGTTGATCTTGATCACCGTGGTGTATATCATGTACGCCAACAGTTTTCTCCTGAGCATGCGCCAACACGATTACGGCCTGTTCATGATGCTCGGCGCCACGCGGAAACGGGTCGGGGAACTGGTCTTCTTGGAAACGCTGATCTTAGGGACCGTAGCCACAGCAATTGGGATTGCGCTGGGCCTATTGATGAGTAAGTTCTTAGTCGGTTTTCTGTTAAACATGCTGGGCCTGCACCTCAGCCACTTAACGGCGTTTTATCTCCCCGCAATCATCGCAACGGCCGTCCTCTACGTGGGCCTGTTTATCCTGGCCTCACTGTTCAACCTGGTCAAGCTGACCCGGACGACGGTGCTGAAATTGTTGCATAGCGATGAACTGGCCAATCAGCCCAAAGTAAAGCCCTTCCGCCAACTGGTCCAAGGTATCCTGGGAATTGTCTTTCTCGGCATCGGTTACTGGGCGTTGGCTGCAATCAAGGCCTTGCAGTTGCTGGCCATTCCGGTAGCGTTGGTGACCATTACGATTGGGACGTACCTGTTGTTCCGGGCAACTATTTTAATGGTGATTCGGGCGTTACGTCACACGAGTTGGGCCAAGAAACATTTGAACGGCTTCCTATTAGGCCAATTAAACTTCCGGGTGCACAATTACACGCGGGTGTTGACGATTGTGTCATTGCTCTTTGCCATGGCTCTGGGCGCCATTACGGTTGGTTCCGGGTATCACCGCCAGTTGCCGATGATGGCGCAAAAGGTGGGAACCTACACGGTGGCCGTCCACAATCCAACGGCGCGTCAGCACAAGCTGATCGGCCAGCTGCACGTGGCCTACCAGGCAACCTACACCCAGAAGCGTCAGGGGAAGACCGTCTATTACAACGCTGCCGAATTGCAGAAGCAGCCGGTTGAACTGCGGTCCTATACGAACTCGGGTAACCTGAATGATCAGAAATTGTACACGGAATCGCTGCAGAAATTCAAAAAATCCGGCACCAACGACCTGGATTTTCTCAGCCTAGCACTGGGCAAGGTCGGGGCCTACACACCAAAAATTTTGTCGGCTAAGCAGTTCACCCAACAATCTGGAAAAGTTGTGACGGTGACCACGATTCGGGTCAAGAATCTCCAACAAGATCTTGTCCCCCTGAAGAAGTTGAATCAGCTGGAAACGGCGCGCTACAGCCAACCGGGGAGTATGACGGTCGGCAATTACCAGAATTATGAGATGATGCTGGCCTTCTTCGGTGGGTTGGAATTCATCGGCTACTTCCTGGGAATCGCCTTCCTCGCCATGTTAGCATCTTGCCTGATGTTCAAGATTCTTTCCGGGGCGCCTGGCGACAAACGCCATTACCGCATGCTGTACAAGGTGGGGGTACGCCAGAGCCTGATGCGACACGGAATTGCAAAAGAAATTGGGATTTTATTCCTAATTCCTGGTATCATGGGAGTAATCGATGTTTTGTTCGGGCTCCAGATGTTTAAACCGCTGATGGCCGCGCCGATGAGCCCCTACCTGGGGATTGGCAGCACCTTCCTGATTTTTATTGGGCTGTACGCCATTTACTACCTCATCACGCTGGCGCTGTATTGGCGCATTGTGTTGCCCCAGGCACCGAACGACTAGCTGCGAAATGCACGCCAAAAGAATGTGGGAAATTGTATGAATTTTAACTTTGATAGTCCGGAACCGATTTACCTGCAGGTGGCCGAACAGATGGAAGATGCCATCTTTACCGGGATTTATCTGGCGGGTGAACAGGTGCCGTCGACGACTGAAATGTCCAAAGAATTTCATATTAACCCGGCGACGGCCTTGAAGGGCATGAACCGGCTGGTCACGGCGGGGATGATTGAGAAACGCCGGGGGCTGGGAATGTTTGTCACGCCGGCAGCCGAGAGCATGATTCGGGAAAAACGCCGATCAGAGTTCTCCCAACGCTACGTGGTGGGCTTTACCAGCGAGGCCAAGAAGCTCAACTTGTCGGAAGACGAGCTGATTGCTTTGGTGAAGCAGAGTTATGAAAGTTAGGAACCTGGTGCCGTGTCCATAGCGACTAGGGCGTCAGTAGAAGGTGATTCGCTTGTGTTGTGAGCGAATCACCTTTTTTCGTGGGCTTGCAGAAAGCAGCTTCTTTATTGTAAGCAAAATGGTTTACTTTCGGCGGCAGAAGTTGTATAAATAATTGTGTACAATAGACTTGTGCCGTTGGACGACGGCTAAGCAGGTCACAGATTTTTTCAGTACCGCGCTGAGAAAGAAGGATTAGAGCATGAAAATCACAATTAAAGCAGCCGCTAAGGCGTACTTGGCAGCCAACGTTCAACCGGACACGGTCCTGTTGTTGACGCTGGATGATGGGTCGAATCAGTACTCCACGTTGGGTGGGAGTTGTGCGATTGGGGACAAGTTCCAATTCGTTGCCTTGACCCAGGCGGACCCCAAGTATGGGATCGCCGTGGACAACGACGCTGGCTTGAACCTGTGGACCAACGCTGACACGGAACTGTATTTGAACAATGGCCTGATTTTGGATCGCGTGTTCAATCAATTGTCCCTGCGCGATGATACCGGTATCTTGGACAGCGCCGTGGGGATGATCACCTACACCGCCGAAGAAAAATCTGACTTGGATTTGAAGAAAGAAATGCAGACGCTGGGAACGCGTATCTGCTAGATATTCGTGGGACTCGCTGAGGTGACTACTCGGCGAGTCTTTTTGAGCCAATTGTTAGGGGACACCCGCTTGAACGGGTATAACTTAGGTATGAAGTGAAGTTCCTAAGGAGGCGCGAAAAGATGTGTAGTGACAAGAAGCTGATTCAAGTTGATCTGGACAAAGCATTGGTTAATCAAGCGATGGCGGTATTTTCCGAGTTGGGCTTAACGCAAACGACTGCCGTGACCGCCTTTTTTGAAAAAGTTGTTGCCGAGGGTGGGATGCCATTTGACCGAGAATTATCGCCAGCGCAACGGGCAACGCAGTCTTTTTGAGGAGACGGCAAGTGCGCCCGTTCACGAATTTAAGAATGCCCAGGAGGTTCAACAGTGGTTAGGTGAAGACGACTGAGATTGCTAGGGAGTCCGTTGCCTGCCTGGTTTTTGCGTGACTTACCGGTATCTAGGAGAAACGCCAAAACGCTTCCCCCAATTTACAAGACCTGTCTAGCAACTGTTGCCAACCCTCCCGTGAGGCGCGTATACTCATATTACGTAAATGTTACGGGAGGGGATTTTTTTGAACAAGAATAGTAAAGTTTGGCGACTACTCATCGGATTGTTTAGTTTAGTCTTTGTGTTAGTCGTCAGCCAAGTTGCGACACCCGCACAAGCGGCGACCAACCACAACGGGGCCGATTTCACGACCTCGGCCAGCGTCACCAACGGGCCGGACTTCAAGCATGCCGACACGATTGATATTCAGTACAACCTGAGCTTTGGAAGTACGCCCATTAACAATGGCGATACCATTACGCTCGACTTTCCAGCGAATCTAAAGGGCAAGACGCCCGGCGATACGTTTAACGTGACCGACCACGATGGCACCGTCATTGGGACCGCCGTTGTTTCCGACACGGGGGTGGTCATCACCATGAACAGCGCGCTCGAAGGCAAGACCAACGACAAATTAACGCTGAACCTGGCCACCAAGTACCGCTACGACGACACGGGTGAGCAGGATGTTGTTTTCCCATTGGAGAATAACGGCAGCAGTACCTCACAAATTAACATCGTGTCCAATCAGGCCAACCTTTCCAAGAAGGGGGTTATTCAGGACAACGGGACCATCAAGTGGACCATCCTGGTTAACCGGCAAGAGATCGACATGAAAAACTTAGATATCATCGATACGATTGGCGCCAACCAGGAACTGATCCACGGGGTGACCGTCAGCAATGCCCACTGGAACAGCAGTACCAGTTACACCCGGGAAAAACCGGCGATGACTGAGGGCACTGATTACAACGTTACATACAACGACAATGGCTTTGACCTCTCGTTTGCTAATACTGTCAGCAATCTGGTCACCATTGACTACTACACTAAGGTGACCGACCCATCCTTGATCGACTCCGGCTATAAATTTAGAAATAATGCCGTGATGACCTGGGGTGGCGGGAGCACAGGTGGCAAGCATTCCGAAGAGGCTAACGGGAAGGTTTCCTCCTCTAAGGGCAACAGTGGTTCCGGGAGCGGTGACGTGAACGAGACCAACGAAGAGGAAGACGACGAAGACACCGGGACCATTGATGTCGACGGCGGTACCGAAACCGATGCCGAAGAAGCTGCTCGTGAAGAGAAGGAACAGGCGGCTACCGAAAAAGAAACGGCTGCTAAGAAGGCTGCCAAAGCGAAAAAGGCCGCAGCGAAGAAAGCTGCCGCAGCTAAAGCCACAGCTGCCAAGGCCAAGAAAGCCGCAGCAGCCACGGCCACACAAACGCCCGGCACCACAACCACGGCTAAGAATACCAAGTTGCCCCAAACCCAAGAAGCTAACGGCCAATCCGCTAGTGTGCTGGGTGTGACGGTCTTCCTGGCAACCTTAGGCGGCGCGGTGATTCGCCGACGTTTCTAAAATTCAATCATGTTAGGTGGGCGTGTCCATTATCTTGCAGATGATGGGGGCGCCTTTTTAGCAGAGAGTGTGACAAAAGGCGGTTAGCTGGTGAGCATTAAGGCTGATAGCCGGATAATCCCGGGTTTGGATTATTTGGCTATCCCTTTTAAGCGGAGCCCGCTGCCTTTGGTCGCACGTTTCAACAATATAGCTTTGAAGAGACAACACGAGTCGGGGGTTATGTCCCAGACTGCAGGCACCTGCCACCCGGTTATATTTGGTAAACGGGAGGTGTGGTAAAAATCACAAGCTCTGCTATACTCAAGTTACCACCAAAATAGTTTCATGGGGAGGGGATTTCATGCAACAACTACGTCAATACAAACAGTTTTGGTTTGTGATTATTTTAGGGGCAATTGCCTTGTGGCTTCAATTTGTGAGTCACCAGGCGGGTTACGCCCAAATCCTCATCACCGGACTGGGCGTGCTACTGGCCCTGTTGATGTTTGTCGAGATGGTGAAGACCTTGCGCTCCGGTAAATTCGGGGTGGATTTACTCGCAATCACCGCGGTGGTGGCGACGCTGGCCGTGGGGGAATACTGGGCAGCGTTGATTGTCTTACTGATGCTGACCGGGGGTGATGCGCTGGAAGACTTTGCCGCACAGCGGGCCAACAGTGAACTCCAAGAATTGCTCAACAACTCACCACAGTCGGCGCATAAGGCGGACGGCGACACGATTACCGACGTTGCCATTCACACCGTTGATGTGGGGGACCGACTGTTAGTCAAGCCGGGTGAAGTCATGCCAGTCGATGGCACGCTCCAGACCGGACCGACGACGGTCAACGAAGCGTCACTGACCGGTGAAGCGCGGCCGATTGAGAAGCAGGCCGGCGACACCGTCATGTCCGGGAGTGTCAACGGTGAAGCGTCTGTCTACCTGCTTGCCGACCAGACGGCTGATAACAGTCAGTATCAAAACATTGTGCGGCTGGTGAAGCAGGCCGAATCGCAACCCGCTAAATTTGTGCGGATGGCCGACCGCTACGCCGTACCCTTTACCCTGTTGGCCTACGTCATTGCCGGGATTGCCTGGTACTTGTCGGGCGACCCGGTCCGGCTGGCGGAAGTCCTGGTCGTGGCGTCACCGTGTCCCTTAATTTTAGCGGCGCCGATTGCGCTGATTTCGGGGATGAGCCGGGCCAGTCGAAACGGAATTATCGTGAAGACTGGGACCACGCTGGAAAAATTAGCGCAGGTCAAGACGTTTGCGTTTGATAAAACCGGGACGATTACCCAAGGAAAATTAGTGGTCGACCAGGTTGTCCCCCTTTCCGCCGTGCCTAAGGAAACGTTGCTCCAATTGGCGGCCAGCGCTGAACAGCACTCCGGCCACGTGTTGGCGCAGTCGTTAGTGGCGGCCAATGACGCGCCCCTGTTAACGGCGACTGAGGTCAACGAAACCACTGCCCAAGGCGTCCAAGCGACCATCAACGGCCAGGTTGTGCGCGCGGGGAAGGCCGAGTTCGTGACCGACCAACCCGTAGAAAAGCCGGATCAAACGGCGGTCTACGTATCGGCTGCCGGCATTTATCAAGGCTACGTCAGCTTTAGCGACCGCGTGCGGCCAGAAGCTGCGGCCACGATGACCGATTTGCACCGGTTAGGCGTGAAAAACCTGTTGATGATTTCCGGTGACCGGGAACCAATCGCCAAACAAATTGCCAGTGAAGTCGGGATTGATCAGGTCCACGCGGAATGTTTACCGGCAGATAAAATTAAGGTGCTGGCGCAATTGCCGACGCCAGAACGGCCAGTTGCCATGGTCGGGGATGGCATCAACGACGCGCCATCGCTGGCCACCGCTGATGTGGGTATCGCCATGGGTGCGCACGGTGCCACCGCGGCCAGCGAATCGGCCGATGCCGTCGTGTTGAAGGATGATTTGACCCGGGTCAGCGCGGCTCGTGGCATTGCCCACGATACCATGCGAATCGCCCGCCAAGCCGTGATGATTGGGATCATCATCTGTACGGTGTTGATGCTGATTGCCAGCTTTGGCGTGATTCCGGCGATTATCGGGGCCGTGTTCCAGGAGGTGGTGGATACGGTCACCATCCTCTACGCCCTCCGCGCCCGTACTGATCGGTAGTGTTACCTTCGCCTGCGGTGATTTAAGCATGCTAACCCGTGGGGAACGGCCGAAGCCAAAAGGCGGTCTTCGGCCTCGCCCTCAAGCCTCACAAAATCGTGAGTCTCGAGGACGTCCATGGTGTAAGGCCGAGTAAACTCGACCTAACGCCATTTTCACGGGCGAGCCTGCTTAATCACCTCCGGCTAACACTACCGTTCAGTGTGATTACTCCAGTTATCAAATGGGTGGGAGATGTGGGGACCGGTTAAAGCCTGAAGAGCGGTCTTTAACCTCGCTTTGAACCTGCGAAATGCGCAGTTTCAAAGGCGTCCCACGCTGTAAGGCCGGGAAATCACCGACCAACAGCGTCGACACGGGCTTCAGTCCCTGTCCACCTCCGGCTAACACTACCGCTCAGTGTGGTTACTCCTATTGTTTCATGTGCGGGAGATGTGGGGAACGGCCGAAGCCAAAGTGCGGTCTTCGGCCTCGCCCTCAAGCCTCACAAAATCGTGAGTCTCGAGGACGTCCATGGTGTCAGGCCGAGTAAACTCGACCTAACGCCATTTACACGGGTAAGCCTGCTAATCACCTCCGGCTAACACTACCGTTCAGTGTGGTTACTCCTGTTATTGTGAAGCGGTTCATTTAATCTGAACTTTTATGGAAGGGCTGACACAAATTTGTTGGTCCTTTTTATTTCGGCTCGTCCCCTTGAACCTTGGGCGGATACTTTTCCTCTACTAGTGAATGCGGTATCATTGATGTGGAGATATTTGCTTAAATAATCGAAGAGGAGTCTGAGGACATGACAAGATCACTTAACACTGATTATTTCTTTGATAAAGCGGCATATAACACGCATGACGGGGGTTATGTTCCACTGGAGGAGGCCAAGATTCCGGAACAGCCTTTACGGATTCCGCCACTCTTGAAGCCAGATAAAGAAACGGCAACGGATACTTACTATACCGTTATTGCCCAGGCTGGCGAGACCCAGCTGTTACCCGGTAAGAAGACGAAGACCTGGGGCTACAACGGCTCATTGTTGGGGCAAACAGTTGTCTTTGCCAAGGGTAAAACCATGCATATTGATTTGAAAAATGAGTTGCCAGAACTGACGACGTTCCACTGGCACGGGTTAAACGTTCCCGGTCCCTACACTGACGGCGGTTGTCACGCTCCCGTTTACCCGGGGAAGACGCGGCACATTGATTTCAAAGTGGATCAACCCGCCGCAACGCTGTGGCTCCACGCCCATCCGTGCCCATCAACGGCCGAACAAGTTTGGCGTGGTCTAGCAGGCTTGGCATTAGTGACCGATGAAACGGAAGCCAAATTGCCATTCCCACACGATTATGGTATTGATGATATTCCGTTGGTCTTGCAGGACCGGCGTTTCCATGAAGACAATCAGTGGGATTATGAAGCTGATTATGATCCGGACGGCGTTCAAGGCCCAACCGCGATGATTAACGGAACCATCAACCCGTACTTTGATGTTTCTACGCAGCGACTACGGTTGCGGATCTTAGATGGTGCCAACCGGCGTGAATGGCGGTTACATTTTAGCGACGACCTGCCATTTACGCAGATTGCCTCTGACGGCGGCGTGCTACCGGAACCCGTTGACTTCACCCATTTGATGTTGACCTGTGCTGAACGGGCTGAAATCATTGTGGACTTTGGCAAGGTAACACCGGGGAAGACGGTCACCCTGTACAGCGACGATGTACCGCTGGTGCGTTTCCGCGTTCACGATTTTGTGGCGGACGACACGCAGTTGCCTGACCATTTGGTAGATATTCCCAACCCTGACGTGACGCCGGATACACCAGTCCGGAAGGTGGTCATGTCTGGGATGGACGAAGCGGTCATGATCGACGGTAAGAAATTTGAAATGCAACGGATCGACGCCCGCCAAAAAGTTGGCAACGTTGAACTCTGGGACATTTCCAACACGAACGATATGGCGAGTGGGATGGTTCACCCGTTCCACATGCACGGCACTCAATTCCTAGTGTTATCGCGAAATGGCCATGAGCCTTACGCCAACGAGCACGGCTTGAAGGACACGGTCGGTGTGAACCCTGGCGAAACGGTGCGCATCAAAGTCTGGTTCGAGCATACCGGTGTCTACATGTACCACTGCCACATCATTGAGCACGAAGACGGTGGCATGATGGCGCAAATTGAGGCCTACGACCCAGACCACCCGAAGACCTATAAGCTGATGGATATGGATACGTTAATGAAGGCGGTCGCAGAAGAGCGCGGCATTGACGTTAAAGACCTGAAGCTGGCCGGGATGAGTTCTTATGAGAAGATGGGAATGAAGATGTAGAGAGTGCGGAGCGATCCGATTAGACTCTGAGCATTAGAGGAATACGACGTTTCTGTTCGGCTATGCCGGACAGGGACGCCGTATTTTTCTAAGCGGAAGAGTCTGGCTCGCGTAGCACGTTTCAAAAGCTGCCAGTATCGGGATCGAGTGGCGAGAGCAAGTCAAACGCCCTAAGTCAGTATGACGTGAAATATCAAAGTCGGACAGGAGTTCTTGGGCTTTTTAAGCGCAGGAGTCTGGCTCGCGTAGCACGTTTCGAAAGCAGCCAGTATTGGGATAGAATGGCGAGAGCAAGTCAAACGTACTAAGTCAGTATAGGTTGAAACATCTATGCCGGACAGGGACGCCGTATTTTTCTAAGCGGAAGAGTCTGGCTCACGTAGCACGTTTCAAAAGCCGCCAGTATCGGGATAGAATGGCGAGAGCAAGTCAAACGCCCTAAGTCAGTATGGCTTGAAATATCAAAGTCGGACAGGAGTTCTTGGGCTTTTTAAGCGCAGGAGTCTGGCTCGCGTAGCACGTTTCAAAAGCCGCCAGTATCGGGATAGAATGGCGAGAGCAAGTCAAACGCACTAAGTCAGTATAAATTGAGGTATCAAAGTCGGACAGGAGTTCTTGGGCTTTCTAAGCGCAGGGACCTGCCCCGCGTAGGACGTGAGGAATACCACTTAAAGCCATTTGTGATTCTACGAGAGACTCAGGAAAGAACATAATAATTATCAGTAGAAATAATATTGAACAGAAACAATATTTGGGGGATAATATTGTTTGTAAGAAAAATTGTCAGGTGGAGGAGATTCTATAAATTTGAAGCAACGTAGTTTTGTATTGGTGTTGGCTTTGTCAGTGATGGTTGGCTTAGGACTGGCGGTAACAACATCAAATCAAGTGGCGTATGCCAAAACACAAACAACGATGAAGAAGTTTCCTAAGAGCATTCGGGGAACCTGGTACAGTTATCAGTTCCACAAAATGTATCGGTACAAAATCACCGCAAAAAAGATTGTTGGATCAGATTTTGTCAATCGACTACATTCGCGAAGCGTGACATATACCATAAAAAATAATGTTAAAATGACCCATCCAACTTGGGTGACAGCGGGAATATTCACGCTTAGCAACCACGAGCGTTGGGTTAACGTGATGGGGTGGTACCAAACTGCTGGTGATGGCATCTCCTATCGGCGGGTCACACACAAAATTGGTGGTCAGAAACACGCTATCTTACAAATGGCTAGTGGCGCTGGTTTCTGGACTGGTGGGCATGGGTACCACAGTAAGCACCTTGCTAAGAAATACAGCAATCATTACTTTAAAGGTGAACGTAAAAATCCATAACCACAAAACAAAAACCGTTCGGAATCCAATCATTCCAAACGGTTTTATTGTCCATGTTTCTTCCCGCGCAACACGTGATCCACGTGCGCCAGGGTTTCATTCACGATATCTAAGATATGGGGATCATCCAATTGATAAAAACTCTGCTTGCCCACACGCCGGGAGGAGACCAATTGTTCCTTCTTCAATAGGGCCAATTGATGGGACACCACGGACTGTTCCACCGTCAACAGGGCACTGAGCTCACTGACGTTCAACTCTTTTTGTTCCAGCAGGTAGAGAATTTGCAGGCGGGTGGTATTACTTAACAGTTTGAAAATATCTTGCGACGCGCCCAATGCGGGGGCGGCGATTAATTTTACAGTTTTTGCGGAATCCAACATAAAAAGCTTGCTCCTTTCATATGAACATGATAACATATGTTGTAGATAACATGTATGGGGAGATGGGTTATATGAAAACAATTTTAACTGGTGTGACGGCCTACATTTCGACCGGATTAGACTACTTAATTATTCTAATGGTAATCTTCGGCCGCGTAAAGCATCAAGACCGCTGGTTGGTCCTGATTGGTGATTTTTTGGGCACAATTATTTTAGTCGGGAGTTCCTTAGCGATTTCATTTTTCCTGGGATTTGTCCCAGCACCGTGGCTACTCGGTTTTCTGGGGCTGATTCCCATCTACTTAGGGATCAAGCTGTGGGTCGCCGGGGATGACGACGATACCGATGACATTGCGGCGAAGGTGGCCGATCCTAAACGGTTGATTTGGAGTGTCGCGTTAATCACAATGGCCACTTGTGGGGCGGACAACGTGGGAATCTACGTGCCCATCTTCACGACCGTTGCGCCGAGTGAAATTCCGCTGATTCTCTTAACGTTTGCTGTGATGGTCGTGATTTTCTGGGAAATCGGTTACCGGTTGGCCTGCCTGCCTAAAGTGGCGGAGGTCCTGGAAAAGCAGGGGCGGTACATCACGATTGCCGTCTACATCTTGATTGGATTGTACATCATGTGGGACAGCAGTACGTTCCAGCATTTACTAAGCTTTATGTGAGTTTCAATAAATTGGCAATCAAAAACGCCGTGACCACCTGCAAATGGGGTGGCCACGGCGTTTTGCGTTTTAGAAAAAGAGTTTACTAGCGATGGTGACCCCGGTCAGGAGGACGACCGAAGACAGGGTGGCGGCGAGAAAGGCGTTACCCCCCCGCTGGAAAATCACGCGGAAGTTGACGCTCATCCCCAGCGCTGCCATGGCCATCCCCAAGAAGATGTAGGCCAGCTTGAACAGTGCGGCTAGCGCAGCGGTGCCGAGCGGAATCCAGGTACCGATGATACTGGTCAACAGAAAACCAGCCATGAACCAGGGAATCGGCAACTTTGTCGGACCGTCGTTGGTGGTTGAACCGGCCGTTTGCTTTTGGTACCACCAGCCGATGATCAGTGCCGCGGGGGCCAGTAGGAGGACCCGGGATAATTTGGTAATGATGGCCGTGTCCAAACTGACCGGGCCACCAGCACTCCCGGCGGCAACGGCGTGGGCAATTTCGTGGAGCGATCCCCCCGTCATGACGCCAAATTGCACGGCGGTCAGGTGCAGCAACGGTTTCAAGCCAATTTCAATCAAGGTGAAGACGGTCCCCAAGATGGCCACGATGGCGACGGCCAAGACTTCGTTTTCGCGTTGGCGTTCGGCCTTTTCGGGGCTGACTTTGATCTGTGGGGAGACACCCATGACGGCCGCGGCGCCACAGATACTGGTCCCGGTGGCGGTCAAAATGGCGAGCTCGCGGTCGACGCCCAGCTTGCGGCTGAGGTTATAGGTCAGAAGAATCATGCCAGTGACGACCACAGCAGCGAGTGTAATGGTTTTGACGCCGGCTTGGGCGAGTTGCACGAGGTTTAATTTGAAGCCTAAAAGAATAATACCTAAGCGTAAAAACTTATTGCTGATGAAGCCGATACCTTCACGGTTGGCGTTGACGGCACGGGGCGCCAGTTGTAAGGCCATCCCCAGCAACAGGGCGATGACGAGCGCACCCACTAAGTTCAAGTAGGGCAGTTGTGCCAGCTCGCTGCCGGCCACCGCGCACACGAGGGTCAGGCCAGCCGCGCCCCAAAAGCTACGCGTGGCCATGGTTGTTCGAATATCCAATTGAATCTCCTCCTCAAAACATCTTTCTGATTTAAGCTGCGTGTCGGGGGGAAATGGCTCTCCACGCCTAACGCACTTTCGTAATCTCTCAAGCAAGTATTAGTTTACTGGAAACTCGTTATAAGATAAAATTGGGATATTTAATAATCCCATAAATTTAGCTTATAATAAAAGTAAAGAGGTACTTAAGCATGTTAGACAATCGGTATCAAACACTGTTAGTCCTGGTCCAAACCAAGTCGTATACCCAAACGGCGCGGCAACTGTTCATCACCCAACCGGCCGTTTCCCAACAGATTAAGAGCTTGGAGACGGAGCTAAACGTGGAATTGGTCCACTACGAACGGCCCCACTTGACCATCACACCGGCCGGGCACACGTTGGCGGCGTTCGTCCAGCGCGTTCAGGTCCAGGCGGACAAGGTCGTCACCAGCTTGCAACACCCGCAGATTCAACGGCAACTCACGTTTAGCACCACGCTGTCGCTGAGTGAGTTTCTCGCGCCCCAGCTGATTCGGCTCCTCCAAGAGCAAGCGGATTATCGCAGCGTGACCTGTCAGGTGACCAACACCCAGGCGGCCTTGGCGGCGATTGACGATGGCAGGAGTGACTTTGCCTTGATCGAAGGTAACTTTGACAAAACGCGCTACGATTACCAAATTGTGCGGGAGGAACCCTTCGTTGGGGTGATTGCCGCTGATCAGCCGGTTGCCCAGCAATCCACGGTGAGTTGGCGTGATTTGACGCCGTACCCGTTGTTGGTGCGCGAGGCGGGGTCCGGCAGTCGGGAAATCTTGGTGAGCCTGGCGCAAGCGGCCAACGTGACCCTGGATGAATTCAGGCAGCTCATCACCGTCAATAATCCCGCGGCGATTCGTCAATTGTTGTTGCGGGGCGCGGGCATCAGCTTCGTGTACCGCTCGGTGGTGGCGGACGAGTTGGCTAGTGGAAAATTGAAGGTCTTGCCCTTACCGGCCGGGCACCTGTTGCACGATTTGGATGTAGTGTACGCCCGTGACAGCGTCTTCGCCGGCAACTACCAGCATTGGGCCAACGCACTGGGTCGGGGGTAAACGTGTTTGATTGCGCCTTACCGGGCGGCGAAAACAATCCGGAACGCTGGGGGCGGACGTCTGAAGCCGAAGGGCGGTCTTCAGACTTGCTTTGAGCCTCAAAATTCGAGTCTCAAAGACGCCATATAATGCGCTGCCGCCCAGCAAATCCCACGGCTTGGCTCATTTGCACCGCCCTCACGGCTTAGACACGTTTAGCCCGCGTTCTGAGCGCTAATTCGGCTAGCTATGGCAGCGGTTGGTGAGGTTTTAGCAGGATTTTTGGTTGAAATTAGCTCAACTCGTGAGGATGGTGTAGGCAGATTAGGTTGAAACCAAAGACCTAATCCTTATGCTGGCGTACAGAAATTAGTGTTCTCATGCTACCTCGATAGAATTTTAATTGAAGATAACCATGTGGAAACGATTAGGTGCACCGTGTTTTCCGGGCTAAATCCGTGTAAGCCGGAGGGTTGGTGAAAATGGGCTAAGCCGTGGGAATTGCCTTAGTGGCGCCAGCCGCTTAGGCAATTGGTATCTTTGAGACGCGCCTCTAAGCGGCTCAAAGTAAGCCCGGAGACCGCCCTTTGGCTCCGGGCGTCCGCCCACAGCGTTCCACCCCAATTTTCACCAGCCCGGAGGCGCAGCAAACACACAATTTAACCCAAAAGAAAATAAAGGTTGCGCCTATGATTCTTTGAGCGTAAGATTAGACAACTGTCATCAAATATTGTTATTATTATAATATTGTTGTCAAAATCTCAGAGAAGGGGTGAGCCACCGTGACGAAAAAAACGAAACGGGCCATTTTTATCTTAATCTTTAGTGAATTTTTAGTGTGTTTAGGAATCAGTTTGATCATACCGGTCATGCCATTCTTGAAGACGGAACTGCATTTATCCGCAACCGATATGGGTGTGATGAACGCCCTATTTGCCTTCGCCCAGTTCGTGGCGTCACCCCTGATTGGGCGACTGTCCGACAAAATTGGGCGGAAACCCGTCCTGACAGCGGGGTTATTCCTGTTCATGGTCTCCGAAGTCCTTTTTGCGTTGACCAATTACTTGTGGGTCTTCGATATTTCGCGGCTAATTGGTGGGTTGTCCGCCGCGATGGTGGTGCCAACTGCCATGGCGTTAGCGTCCGACATCACCACGAAACGCCAGCGAGCCAAAGTCATTGGTTGGCTGTCTGCGGCATTTAGTGGGGGCCTCATCTTGGGACCTGGTATCGGTGGTATCCTGGCTGGAATCAGCTATAAGACGCCTTTCTGGGTGGCTGGTGCCCTGGGCCTGATCAGTGCAATCGTGCTAATCAGCCTGTTGCCAAATGACGTGGAAACGGGTCGCGTGGTTGAAGCACGCGATGAAAACGCGGAACCGTCTGCACACCCGATGACCCGGGCGTTTTGGACCGTACCCATCATCATTTTATTTACCATGATTCTGGTGTCTTCCTTTGGCCTGCAAGGGTTTGAAAGTATCTACAGTATCTACGTTAATGAGGTCTTCAACTTTAGTCTGAGCAACATTGCGTTGGTCTTGACGTTGAACGGGCTGATTTCCCTGTTCCTACAGGTCGCGATGTTCGATACGCTGGTTAGCAAATTCGGCGAGCGGCGGGTCATCCGGATGTGTTTCTTCCTGGCGGCCATCTGCACGATTTGGATTACGCAGGCGCACACCAAGATTGAAGTCATGATTGCCACGCTAGTTATTTTCTCGGCGTTCGACCTGTTGCGGCCAGCGATTACGACCCTGTTGACGAAGGCCAGTGAATCTGACCAGGGGCTGATCAACGGACTAAACATGTCGCTGACCAGCATCGGGAACATCGTCGGCCCCATCATGTCGGGGATGTTGCTTGATTGGAACACGCATTCACCATACCTGGTCGTCTCCGGGTTCCTGATTGTGTCCTACCTGATGGCGTTCCTGCTGAAACGACCAGAGAGTTTGCGTTCCAAGCAGTCCACGGAGTAACGTTGGGAAGCGGTCGTCACTGATGGATTATCTGTAAAATTAATCAAAGCCAATCCAGAAAAATTTGGGTTGGCTTTTTAAGTGCTAGCCTAAAATTGTCACCTGCGGCTGCCAGAGATTCCGGCTGCTATGGGGAGCGCCTGCGGCCTGGGAAACGGTCCTCCGGCTCGGTTTGAAGCCTGTCCAAAACCGACAGTCTCCAAACGCGTCCCACGACGTAACCTGAGAAGATCGCTCAGCTAACGTCGTCGACACAGCTGCCTCCATCTCTGTCCTCCTCCGGTTATGATT
Source organism: Levilactobacillus cerevisiae (assembly GCF_003946245.1). Classification (GTDB taxonomy): domain Bacteria; phylum Bacillota; class Bacilli; order Lactobacillales; family Lactobacillaceae; genus Levilactobacillus; species Levilactobacillus cerevisiae. Next base: position 29,211 of record NZ_RHNN01000016.1, on the reverse strand, counting down.
GTTTTTTCAATATGACATTGATGTGAACAACGCTGGATTGGCAACGTTTGTCTACGGTTGTTGGGTACTGTCTATGTAGGCGTGAGTGAGCCAAATTTAGGCTCAGCCGTGGGATTTTCCATGTGGTCTTCTTTGAAAATGGCGACTTTGAAACGCGGGTTCGGCGGTTCAAAGCGAGCAGGTAGACCGTTTCTCAGGCTACCCGCGTCCTTCCCACAGCGTTCCGGCCTAAATTTGGCGAACGGTAAGCCGGCAGGTTTAGACAATGTTGCCGATGTCTTAGCGAAGCAGATTGTTGCACTGCGGTGAGCATTCAGGGATAATGAAGGAAACGTTTCCAGGAGGGATTTTGATGAACCGGATTAATCTGATTTGTTTAGGCGTGCGTGACATGGCGTCATCGTTGTCGTTTTACCGGAGTATTGGCTTTCAGACCATGGAGCGCGAGGCCCAGCCACCCATCGTGTTCTTTGACAACGAGGGCTCTAAGCTAGAACTGTTTCCGCTGGCGGATTTGGCCAAAGATATCAATGCCGCTAATCCCCCGGAACGGGCTGGACAGAGTTTCCCCGGAATCACGTTGGCTTGTAACTTTAAAGACAAGGCTGCGGTGGACAACGTGTTTAGATTGGTCAAACAGAATGGTGGCGCCATTGCTAAAGAACCAGCTATGACTGATTGGGGCGGCTACAGTGGTTACTTCCAGGACCTCGACGGCTATTACTGGGAAGCGGCGTACGGCCCGGACTGGGAATTCGACGAACAAAACATGCTGGTTATTCCTTAGCGTTGCCGCCAGTTGCCTAACATATTTGGTAGCGATGGCCACCCACAATTTCTGATCACGAAAAAAGTCACGCCCCCAAAGCGTGACTTTTACTTTATCCCCCAAAGACTCCGATGGCCAATACCTATCCTGCTGGTGATTCTTCCGGTCACTCCCCCCGAAATGACCGGAAAAATCAGACTTGCACGTTGGAAGTGTCAATGGTTTGGCCGTTGCCCCCACAACGACGAAACTTTGCGGTCTGATTTTTTTGAAAAGAATGATCTGGTTACGGCCCAAATCATTCAAAACAGTTGAGCGGTGGAACAGGCACTTCCCCTTAAGTGATTGCCCCACAATCGTAGAATCCGATCAATGGTCAGGTCCGCGACTTTTCAACGCCCATCCGTATGTTACAAGTCCATTATATCGAGGATATCCTGAATCGGTAATCCAATAATCTAATGATTACATTACTAAATTTAACCCTAAATTCACTAGACGTGGTATGCTATTAAATGAAGAATTAGATAAATTGGTCTATCTCAGCCGGAACTAACAGAATTGGGGGTAGCTGGTATGCCACGGCCGTATCATGAACGTTTAAACTTTAAGACAGTCTTACCGTTGCGGGTCATCTCGCATGGGACTTGTGGACCTAAGATGGTGTTGCCACATTGGCACCAAGCCGTTGAATTGGCCTATGCCTATCGCGGGCATCCGGGCACGGTTCACATTGGGAGCTCAACCTATGAAATGGCGGAGGAGCATTTGTACGTCGTCAATTCCGAGGTCGTTCATAGCTATGAGACATTTTTAGATGAAAACAATCAGGTGGTCACACTTTTAATGCCACAGGCCTGGTTGCGTCAGGTGGTTGCAGATAAGCAACTACCGATTTGGGGACCGTTAGACTTGGATTTAACGGCGGAACCGTATCAGGAATTGGGCCGATCCGTCCGCACATTGGCAACCAACGCGGTGACGGAGCCCGAGGCCCGGGCAGATTACTTGGCGAGTCTAGGTGCGGAGTATCAGTTGGTGGGACAACTGTTGAAACACTTAACGGTCAATGGCCAGGTCACCAGTGATCAGTTGCCGTTACCGGACCCGTTGCGTCAAGCCGTCTCCGAGATTCAAGAAAACTTCGGCCAGGCGGTCTCAATTGCCGACCTAGCCGAAAAACTGAACTATTCGAGCGTCTACTTTTCCCGGTACTTCAAGGAGTACATGGGTATTTCACCCAAGGCCTACCTGGGCCAGATTCGTTTGGAACGGGCGACCCAGTTGTTAATGACCTCGCAAGAATCCATCCAAAGCATCGCCATGCGAACGGGCTTTCGGACGGAGAAAAATTTTTTTGTGACCTTCAAACAACATTACCAAATGACACCAAAGACCTACCGCGAGAAGTACGCGGCGGAACAGTCTTGGTCTTAGACAGTGGCAATTGGGTAGGTATAACATCATTAATTTCAGGTAAATTTGACCATCAGCCTAAAACCGAAGTGATCAGATGCTTGCCAGCGAAAAATTGGGGCACAAGTGTGAGTGACCAGAGGCGGGACAAGGATTCCAGCTGTGTCGATGGCCTTAGCTGAGTGATTTTTCTCAGCTTAGACCATGGGACGACCTTTGAGACTGGTGGTTTTTGCCAGGCTTAAAGGCGAGTTGGAAGACTGGTTTTTAGTCTGGAAGCGTTCCCCACAGCAGGAATCCTTGAACCCGCCGCCGGGAACGGGCCAGTTCGCACCAATTTTCCGACTGGCAAGGCGTCTTTGAGACGCGACTTGGGCGGCTTAAAGGCAAGCTGGAAGACCGCTTCCCAGGCTTTCAGCGTCCTTCCGCCAGCGTTCCAGTCTCATTTTTTCCGCCCGGCAAGGCGATGTGGCGCGGGCTTAGGCCGCGTTAACGTTGCTTGTCGGTGGGATTTATGGTAAACTACCCTAACATGTCATAACGAATATGAGTTGAAGCCAACGTCGCCGTTAACCTGACACGTTGGTTTTTTACACGCAAAATACAGGAGGTATCGTTCATGTTAACCGTCAATAATGTCAGTATGCAGTTCTCCGATCGGAAGCTCTACGACGATGTTAATCTTAAGTTCACCCCAGGTAACTGCTACGGGGTCATTGGCGCTAACGGCGCTGGGAAGTCTACCTTCCTGAAAATCATTGAGGGCAAATTAAAGCCCACGTCCGGGAACGTTTCGATGGGTCCCAACGAGCGGATGTCAAGCTTGAACCAAGATCACTTTGCCTTTGAAGATAACTTAGTGATGGATACGGTCATTCAGGGTCACAAGAAGCTTTACGATATCATGACTGAAAAGAACGCCATTTACATGAAGCCCGATTTTAGCGACGCCGATGGGATTCGGGCCGCTGAGCTGGAAGGCGAATTTGGCGAAATGGGCGGTTGGGAAGCCGAGGCCGAAGCTAGCCAAATGCTGCAAGCTTTGGGCATTGATGAATCCCTGCACCAAGTGCCAATGAGCGAACTGACTGAACCCCAAAAGGTGAAGGTCTTATTGGGTCAGGCTTTGTTCGGTCATCCCGACGTCTTACTCTTGGACGAACCGACCAACGGGTTGGATGTCCAATCCATTAGTTGGCTGGAAAACTTCTTGGCGGGCTACGAAAATACCGTCATCGTCGTTTCCCATGACCGGCATTTCTTGAACCAAGTTTGTACGCACATGTGTGACGTGGATTTTGGTAAGATCACGCTGTTCGTTGGGAACTACGATTTCTGGATGGAATCTAGCGAGTTAGCTGCGCAATTAAAGGCCAACGCTAACGCCAAAAAGGCTGATCAAATCAAGCAGCTGCAAGAGTTCGTGGCCCGGTTTAGTGCCAACGCCTCGAAATCCAAGCAAGCCACGTCCCGGAAGAAACAGCTTGAAAAAATCACCTTAGATGACATCAAGCCCTCATCCCGAAAGTACCCATTTATCAAATTCACGCCGGAACGTGAACTGGGAAACGATTTAGTCCGGTTGGAACACGTGTCCAAGACCATTGAAGGCGTGACGATTTTAGATGACGTGAGTTTCACGTTACGTCCAGGCGAAAAGACTGCCTTTATCAGCCGGAATGACGTGACCACCACGACTTTGATGCAAATCATTGCCGGTGAGGTTGAACCCGACAGCGGCAACGTGGTCTGGGGCCAAACGACCAGCACGACCTACCTGCCTAAGAACGTGAACGATTACTTTGCGGAAAACCAGATGACGGTTATCGACTGGTTACGCCAATTTGCCTCCAAGGAAGAGAGCGACAACACCTTCCTGCGGGGATTCTTAGGGAAGATGCTCTTCTCTGGGGATGACGTTAACCGCGAAGTCGACGTGATGTCCGGGGGCGAAAAGGTCCGGGCCATGTTATCCAAGATGATGTTGAGCAAGGCCAACGTGCTATTGCTGGACGATCCAACCAACCATTTGGATTTGGAATCAATCACGGCGCTGAACGACAGCCTGGTGGGCTTCACGGGCAGCATTCTGTTCACGTCCCATGACCACGAGTTCATTCAAACGATTGCCAACCGGATCATTGAAGTGAGTCCAAAGGGAATCGTGGACCGCGCAGACACGACTTACGACGAATTCTTGGGCCACCAACAGGTGCAAGAACAAGTTGCCAAGTTGTACGACGCTGAATAATAACACTTAAATAAGGACGACTGTTTGTTAGCAAACCAAGGTGACTTGGGGAGCTGACGGGCAGTCGTCCTTTTTGTTGGTCGGCCGTGACGAGTGGCAACCATAATCATTATAGAAAACGGATGCAAAGGCGGGATGTCGATTCGGTTAAAAAGATGTAAAGGATTGTCCCAACTCTGGGGCCATTTTGGTGGCTAATCATTTAGCAACTTAATGGCGTGAATGCCTAATACGATAAGGGTTGTGTGACCCTATAGGTGCATGTTAACTTGGGGTTGTAGATGACGGTTAGGCACAACATTGAAGGAGCGTAATCATGACAAAATTAAATGAACCGGCACAACCAGAACACCTTGACTTGGTTTTGGACCAACAATTGAAGCAGGATGCCACGGCGGTTTATCAACAATACGGCATGAGTTTAACGACGGCAATCCATTTATTTCTTCAGCAATCCGTAACCGATCACGACTTACCCTTTGACCTCGAACTCAGCAAGGAACAACTCCAAGCAGAGCTAGCCAGAGAAAAAGCAAGCGGCGACACGGAGTCATTAGCAGCGGTCGAGGCGCTGTGGCAGGATTGGAAGGAGCAATGAAAAAAGAGTGCACTGACAGGCGGTTAGCTGGCGAGCATTAACGGCACTAAGGGGACGTTCCCGGGGCTTGGGAACGTGCACTTAGTGGTGTTAAGCGGAACCCGCTGCCTGTCAGTGCACGTTTCGACAACAGAGAATTGGAGCGGGTATTAAGTGAAGGTTCCCCGGGCTTGGGAACGTTCGCTTAATAGTGTTAAGCGGAACTGACTGCCTTTGGCTCCACGTTTCGGCAACAGAAAATCGGAGTGAGCACTAAACCAAGCAGACCAAAAACAGGTACTGTCACAAGCTGGACAGTACCTGTTATTTAGGGTTAACCATTTAGAAAAATGTTTAAAACAAACGAATCAAAACGACCCCACCAATTAAGATCAACAAACCCAACAGCTGAACGGGCACAACGGGTTTACGTTGCGCACCGAGTAAGCCGAATTGATCGACTAACAGTCCACCGGCGATTTGGCCCAAGAGTGCGAAAACCACGGTTTGACCAGTGCCGATGATGGGCGCCAGGTAGGCGTTTCCCAGCACGAAGACGCCACCCATGGCCCCGCCAATCCAAATCCACCACGGTTTCCCGTGACCAGTCGCGCGGGCAATTTCGCGGAACCCGTGATTCACAATGATGACGATAAAGAAGAGGCACAGGGCGCCGACCAGAAATGAAATGAAGGCGGCGTGCAGGGCAGAGTTGAGAGCGAGACCTAATCGACCATTGATCGTGGTTTGGGTCGCACCGAGGGCCCCAGTGAAAATCCCCAGTAAACGCCAGGGCCAGGGGTTGCCCACGGTCGCGGTCGTTTTAAGCTGACCACTCGCACGACGCAGGAGGATGTCCGGCAACGCCACGGTAATCACGATTCCTATCAGGGCCAACAATAGGCCGGTGACGCGGACCAGGGTCAATGGTTGCTGCGTGGAGTTAAACCAGCCAAAATTATCAATGATGGAACCCATTAGAACTTGGCCCAAGATGGGCATAATCGCCGTTTGGACCCCGCCGATGTGGGGGAAGAGTAGAATGTTGGTGGTTAAGAAGATGACACCGAGCAGTCCGCCAATCCAAATCCACCAGGGTTGCGTGGCAAACATTTGCCCGGAAACGCCTAATGATTCATGGCTGGCGAGCATGACGATGGCCAAGAACAGAGTGCCCACGGTAAATGACACGAATGAAGCCTGATACGGGGAGCCGATGAATCCGCGAAGTCGTGAATTGACGGCGGTTTGAAGTGACAAAATGAGTCCGATGACAATGCCGATGGTGATGGGCAGCATGCTTTTTCCTCCTTGTTGGTGCGTGTGTTTGATTGAGAATGATAAATCATATGTAAAATTTGGCGGTGCTATCCGCGATAAATTTTCAGAAAAAAGAGAGTGGTTGTTCGCCACTCCCTTAGTATAGCTTATTTGTCGGCCAAAATCGCCAGTTCATCGATTCGCTTAAAGAATGCGTCATGATCGACCGTTGTAACCAAGGTGACGGGGCGGCCAGCAGGTGTTTCAAAAGTACGGCCGCGGCCAGGACCAGTGGTGAGCACGTCACTAGTGACCTGCTTGGTCGTCACGACGGCGGGGGCTTCACTGGCCACCGTCGTTAACACATCCCAGAGGAAGTAGGTCGAGTTCGTTTCAAAATGCTGGAGTGCCGGTACTAAAGCGTAACCTTGACCGATGAAGTCAATGGCCGGGTGCTGGCGAAGAGTTGCCCAGTGTTGGCGAATGGCTGGCGTTAAGGGAACTTGGCGAGTACTTTCCAGGCCCACCATCTGAATGGCAATGTCGCTGTCCCAAACGGTCTTGACGGCTTCGGGATCCCAGAAGGCATTCCATTCGGTGGTGCCATCTTGTTCGGGCTCGGCAACGTTGCCATGGCCGTCAAAGGTTCCACCCATCCAATAGAGCTTGTCGATTTTCTGAGTGATGCTGGGGTCTACCGCGATTGCACGGGCCAAATCAGTCAGCGGACCGGTCATGACCAACGTAGTCTGGCCGTCTGTCTGGTTGATTTTGTCGACCAGGTCCAAGTGTGCCGGTTGGGCGGCGACGGGCGTGTTGACAGTCCCCGTCTCGTTCAGAATGGGCAGAGCATCGAGGCTAAAGGCGTCGAGCCGCCACTCTTTGGGAAAGGGATGTACACCGCGCGAATCAGAAGCGGCGACAGCTAGTTGTGCGCCATGGCCAAACCGGTCGATAATTTTGCGACTGGCGGCGAGGGCGGGTTCCAAATAGGAATCGGCGCCGACAACGCCGACACCAGTTAGGTGCACGTCTGGCATCTGAAGCAGTAACAATAAGGAAACTAAATCGTCGACACTACCGTCATGATTGAAATAAACATTACGCATGGGCTGATCTCTCCTCTTATTACGAACTTTATATAATATAATCCGCTCGATAGTTCATATTTTAACGAATCCATAGTGAGAATGCAAGTGCCGTTAAAAAAGTAATTTAGCCAACGTTAAGGAAGTTCCCGTATACTGATAAACATGTTAACGAACGAGTGGTTAACCGAAAGGATGCGTACGGAATGAAACCAGTCCGTAAAGGACCAAAAAACTGGCTAGCACTACTAGCCGCGGGCGTTGTGCTCTTCGTGGGTGGTGGCGGAACGGGTTACATGCTAGGCCAACAACAGGCAAAGTCCGCCCAAACAACCCAAATGAAAAACGCCCCCTCAGGCATGAAAAACAGACCATCAGGAAAGCCTAGTGGGATGCCGGGACAGAGTAGCAGTAGTAGTAATTAACGAATATTAGAGTGCGGAGCGAGCCGCTTAGGTCCTGAGCATTAACGTAGCTAAGGGAATACCCCTGATCCTGGGGTATTTTCTTAGCTGGGTTAAGCGCAGGGACCTGGCTCGCGTAGCACGTTTCAGAGGCCGCCAGGATTAGGATGTTTAGGCGAGAGACAATCTAACGATTCAAGATAGCTAAAAGCCAAAGAACCCAACCCGGCAGCGCCGAGCAGGAGTTCTTTGGCTTTTTAAGCGCAGGGACCTGGCTCGCGTAGCACGTTTCAAAGGCCGCTAGGATTAGGATGTTTAGGCGAGAGCCGACCTAACGATTCAAGATAGCTAAAAGCCAAAGAACCCAACCCCGGCAGCGCCGAGCAGGAGTTCTTTGGCTTTTTAAGCGCAGGGACCTGCCCTGTGTAGCGCGTTTCAGAGGCCGCTGGTTTCCGAATATAACCGTGGAGAACAAGTCAAACGACTTAAAACAGCCTAATGTTAAAGGCCAGTCCCGCCCTGAACCAGCAAAGACTTGAACCGGAGTTAAGCGCAGGGACCTGGCTCGCGTAGCACGTTTCAAAGGCCGCCAGGATTAGGATGTTTAGGCGAGAGCCGACCTAACGATTCAAGATAGCTAAAAGCCAAAGAACCCAACCCGGCAGCGCCGAGCAGGAGTTCTTTGGCTTTTTAAGCGCGGAAATCCAGTGATACCAGCCCAGAAAGTCCAATCCACACATTGACAGCTCCTCCCGATTAGCGGATTATTAAAATGTTAATTAATCCGACAAGCGGGTTAACCGAGAGATAGTTTAGGGGAGTGTTTAGTGTGAGAGTTAGTGAAAAATTTTTGATTACGAGTTTGTTAGTCCTAATAGGAGTTACGGGAACCATCACGGCGCAGGCCAAGACCCGCAACGTGATTGATACACAGGATAGTGCCCCAATCGGTAAACTATTCCGAGCACAGGGGTATCAGTTTCAAACTCTGGTGAAGAAGACATCGGGAATCTGTGTCGTGTCATTTGTTCAACGAGAACCCGGGAAGCAATATCATTTTTTGGCACAGATCAATCCAGAGCTGGATGGTGTCGGTTTGGAAATGAAAGCGTACCAGAATAAAAAGCTAGTTGCCCATAGCCGAACCTTGTGGCAGTATCAAACGGGACAATTTGCCAAAGACTTAGTCATGGATGATCTGTTGGATAATGCGTATGTGATGGCGTCGAATACGAAGGTTTGGGCGGAACGGATTTTTCCAGAAAAGGCAATGCAGAAGCTTAGTGAGAATACGATTGTCGCGGGGCATGCGGCGGCACGAGCCAATCGCGTATTTGCCAGTAAAAGTCTGATTAAGCAAGAAAAGCATGCGACGCGAGTGGGTAAAGACTTGGTTGTCCTGCAGCCAAGCTGGTCCAAGAAAATCATTCGGGTAAAGCAGTTTATGGCCGATTACCGGAAAGCTAAAACGCATACCAAGCAGGAGACGAAAATCTATCGCGCAAGTCAACTGCGTATTCGGCAAATGGAAAATATCAAAGTCTAAAAAAATCACCTCCAGCAGCGTTTGCCGGGGGTGATTTTCATTTACTTAGTGGTTGACTTAATCTGTGACAGCTGAACGTTCGCACTGCCCGGATACAGGGCCATCCGCTGTGCGCGGTAGCTCCAATCGCCGTGTTTGAAATGCGTGCGGTTGACGTCAAAGACAATCTGCTTGGTCTTGCGATTGACCTCCACGAATTCGCTCCGTTTCCCGTTGCTGGCATAACCGAAGCCAATCAACGTGTTGTGGCGCCCGACGGCATAGCTGCTGCCGACGATGTTCGTGAAGTTGCGTTGCCCCAGCGACTTACCGAAGCTCCAGCTCTTAGTGACCGTGTACTTCAGTTGGTCGATGGAAACAATTTCGCCGGCCGACCATTTCTTGGATTGCTTGGTCTTCCCCCGGGTAACGGGAACGTTGTTGTCGTAAAATTCGAGCGCGATGGATTCGCCCTTGTTCTTACGCGTGTGGATGATGTTGACGGCGTGTTGGCCACCGTTGTAACGGTAGTTCTTGGTGGTCGGCGTCAAGAGGTAGGATTGGTAACGTTGCGGGAGTTTTTCCGGCGCTGCCAAAATCCACTGCAGCTTGGTCGTCTTGTAGTTGATGGCAAAAATCATATCCTGATTTCGCCCGGAGACAATCAGCTCGTCACGTTGCGGATCGTAGATCATTGAGTTCTGGTGGAACCAGTCAATCTTGCCGTCGGAACGGTGCGTCCCCGTGTAGTGGGTGTACGCCGAACGGGGGAGGATCCGTTTGAGGTCGATGACTTTAACGATTTTCGCCGTCTTGTAGTTGATTTCAATCATCGTGTCTTCCACGTACTTAGAACTCCCGTCGTCAACCGTGAGCAAGAGGTTGTGGTTGGGCAGTTCAATCGCATCGTGGTGAATCACGGTGTTGGTTGCTAATTTGCTAGCATCTTTACGGGTCGGAAATTCGCCTTGAAAATTATATTGCCGATAAACGCGACCGTAAAAATCGGTTTCACGCAGCGCGTTATATTTGTGCGCGCTAGCCGAAATCTTAGTAAGAATCAAGAGGTGGTTATTGGTCAGCCGCTTGAAAACGTGGGAAATGGGCGCCGTACTGTACCAGCGTACCTTACCCTGCGCGTCCAGGCCGTAAGTGGTGCCCTGACTGGAGACGGCAAATGTCAGCCGGGTGTTGCCCTTACCCAACGCCATTTTCTGGGGATGGCTGGTCTTCAGCGTGTTCTTACCGATTTCCTTAGGCGCCTTGCCCGTCTTCATGGTGTAAGTGGCGTAGGATTTCTGCCCATTTTTCTTGGTAAACGTCAGCGTGACGCGATTGGTCCGGTTGGCGTAGAGCCCGAGGACCCCGACAGAGTGGGTGGTGTGATAGCCGGCGAGGTGCTTGGTCAGCGTGGTCTTGGGCGTGTCCCCGTGGACGGTGAGGGTCACCTTGGTCGCCGCCTGTGTTTTGACTAAAATCAGGCCGGACAGGGGTGAGGTCTCGTACGGGTTAACGATTACCTTGGCGTGATCGATACCAGTCGTTAGCTGAGCCAATTCTTGACGATAGCCCGCGGTAATCTTGTTGGTGGCTGTGGTGTTCTTGGTCGACAAAGCCGGTCGTAAATTAAGCTTGATCTGATTGGTCGACAGGACGTTTTTCTTCTGATAATGCTGGTGAACCAGCAACAGTCGGCGCACATTGTGGCGTTCATGATAGGCCGCGGCGCCACCAATGACGATCAAGGCGAGGACGACGCCGAGACTAATTTTCCAAATCTTCTTCATAATATATGTAAAACTCCTCAATAAATTCCAGTGTGAAAGGTGAACGCGTGCTCATGCCATTTTAGCAATTAATTCGCTGAAATACAACCGGTTCCCGGTATGACGGCGTTTTCTAAAAGTTGCGACTGTTAATAAATCAGTTGGTTAAGGCTATTTGCGCTAGGGTAAATCACCAAAATCTTGTATACTGACAATACAAGGTTTGGACGGGGCTTGCGCACTCGTCGGGAGGAGAAAGCAATGGACAAGCAAGATCGCGTCAACTTTAAATTAGGGGCCAAGGAACAGATATCCACCCATTTTAAATTTTATTTGTTATTATCAATTTTATGGTTAGCGCTTCAGTGGATTGGCGGGACGATGGACGCCCGAGACCTTAACTGGGCGGAACGGATCAACGAGAACAGCGCCAATTTCAACGTCAGTGGGTTCTTTTCCTTCGCGGGGTTATTCTTCTTCGTTGCGGCAATGTTGCGGATGGGGACCCGCTTGACCATGATCGATTTGGATCGGGGCAAGGCAACCCTCGACAATCCCATTCAACGCAGCTTTGCCCTGTTTGACAAGGGCCAATATTTCTTAGGCTGGATTTTCATCAGCATCCTGTCCGCCATCTTCATTTCCCTGTGGTCACTGCTGCTGGTATTCCCCGGCATCATCAAGGCGTATTCGTATTCCCAAGCGTTCTACATTTACAGAGACGCGTATGACCGCGGCGAACAAATGTCGGCGCTCCAGGCGATTACGGCTTCACGCCGGCTGATGGATGGCAACAAGTCGTTCTTGTTCATCATGGATTTGAGCTTCATTCTCTGGTTCATGCTGGTGACCATCACGTTTAACATTGCTGGGCTGTTCGTTTACCCGTACTACGATTTGGCGCGGGCTAAGTTCTACAACCAGCTCGTCGTTCGCCAACAAGACGAACCCGGCGCAACGACCACGCAGATTTAAGCTGAGACAAGGGAATAATTGGTCGTTGTCAGGGCCTCCGGGCTGGTGAAAATGGGACCGGATCGCTGTGGGCGAACGCCCGGAGCCAAAGGACGGTCTCCAAGCTTACTTTGAGCCGGCAAACCGTCTCAAAGGTATCAATTCCCTAAGTGGCTAAGCGCCACCAAGGGAATTCCCACGGCTTGGCCCATTTTCACCAGCCCTGCGGCAGAGACTGTGCGTAAGTGCCACATCGGCGTTCGGGGTGCGTGGTGATGGCGATGGTCGTGAATGTTCTTAGAGAATATGCAGGGGGCGACTGTTGGGCTAAGATTTCCGCTCCCGGCGGCGGGTTCAAGGTGCCCTGCTGTGGGGCCGGCTCCAGCCTGAGGGGCGGTCTTTCACCTCGACTTGAAAGCTCACAAACAACGCGAGTTTCCAAGGTCGTCCCATGGACTAAACTGAGAAATTAGTCCATCGACACAGTTGGTCACATTGACCCGCCTCTAGTCGCTGATGGTAGCGAAGACAATTGACATGGTGATTCACGATTACGACTGACATCTCCTGGTTTTACAACTTGTGATCTGAAAAATAGTACAGGATTGATGCAGAACGTAAGAGGAGGTCGACTCTGTGAAAAAAGATAGAGTACTTTACCCTGCCGCGTTTAGTAAAGATGGGGATTATTCTTTTATTCGAGTCCCCGACCTACAAGGCGGGTTTACACAAGGAAACGATACCTTGGACGCCGTGACTATGGCTGAAGATTTGATTGGTAATTTGCTAGAGGACCAATCAGAATATCCTAAGCCATCAAATCCGGAAGATATTAAGCTAGAGGATGGTGAATCTTTAGTTTACATTTCCGTGGATTTAGCAGAATTTCGACTGAAGTATTCACGAACTGTTCGCAAGAATGTGACCATTCCTGAGTATCTAAATGTGATTGCTAAAGAGCGAAAAATTAATGTCTCCCAGGTATTAACGGAAGCCTTAAGAGCAAAGTTAGAAGTATAGTTAAAATTAGGTGTCTCTTCGGAGATGCCTTTTTTGTGGCAAGACAAATGTGATTGATGAAGAGCAAGCAAATCATTTTCTTGGTTGATGAGGCTTTGACAAGAAGATCCATGTGTGATTACCACTCGAGTTGAAAAGTCATAAAAAACCAGGACGAAGACCGTCACCGATTTCGCATTTTTTTGGTGGGGCCGATATAAGTGGAGCCGGAGGAGGACAGATACGGGTATCCCTGTGTCGGTGGTGTTAGACCGGATGATTTTTTCCGGCCTTACAGCGGGACGACCTTTGAGACGGTGGGTTACCGGCTTAAAGGCAAGCCGGAAGACCGCTTCTCAGTTTGGAAAGAAAATCATAAAACCAATCAAACAAGACCAAGACCGTCACCGATTTCGCATTTTTTTGGTGGGGCCGATATGAGTGGAGCCGGAGGAGGACAGACACGGGTATCCCTGTGTCTGTGGTGTTAGACCGGATGACTTTTTCCGGCCTTACAGCACGGGACGCCCTTTGAGACGGTGGGTTGCCGGCTTAAGGGCGAGCTGGAAGACCGCTTCTCAGTCTGGAAAGAAAATCATAAAACTAACCAAACAGGACCAAGACCGTCACCGATTTAGCATTTTTTTGGTGGGGGCCGATATGAGTGGAGCCGGAGGAGGACAGATACGGGTATCCCTGTGTCGGTGTTGTTAGACCGGATGATTTTTTCCGGCCTTACAGCACGGGACGACCTTTGAGACGGTGGGTTACCGGCTTAAAGGCGAGCCGGAAGACCGCTCCCCAGGCTGGAGGCGTTCCTCACAGGGTACCCGTGTCTGTCAGCCGCAGGCGGAACGCAATATACAGCCCAAATCCAAAAAAGTCTTGCTAAATCGAGTGTACTAGGTATAATAGTACACATGGGACACGTAGCCACACACCAAGGGGTGAAACAAACATGCAAATAAGCGATTCAAGCCTGCCCTACTACGAACAGCTAGTTTTGCGGGTCAAACAGCAGATTGTCCAGGGGATTCTTCAGCCGGGTGACCGGTTGCCATCCGTGCGGGACATGGCGCGCCAAGAACAACTGAACCCGAATACGGTCAGTAAGGCGTACAAACAGTTGGAAAGTCAGCAGGTCATTACCACGGTTCATGGCAAGGGTACGTATGTCCGCGAGACGACCGCGGCACCGGGTGATTCGGCCCAGGTTGTGGCCAGCAAGAAGCAGTTGATGACGTTACTCACGGAAATCCGGTACTTAGGGGTGCCACTCGATGAAGTTGTGAGTTGGATCAAGACGGCATATGAGGGGGCAAAGAAGTGACCTTACAAGTTAAAAATTTAAGCAAACAGATTAATGGGCATACCATTATTACAGACATTAGTTTCAAATGGGCACCGGGCGAGATCATTGGCTTGGTCGGCCGTAACGGTGTGGGGAAAACCACGCTATTTCGGACCATGATGAATCACTACATCCCGGATAAAGGGCAAGTGTTACTGGATGACCAGGATATGGAACAAGTTTCATCCCGCCAACGGGAGGTGTTTTTCCTGGACACCCAAGATAACTTTTTGACCAATTACAGTTTGAAAGAGTTGCCAGATTTCTTTAAAATTGTCTACCCAAACTTTGATCAGCAACGCTATGATGACCTCCTGAAGCATTTCAATTTAAATGCCGGGGACCAATATCGGCGGATTTCTAAAGGGATGCGCGCGCTGGTCAACGTCATTTTGGCGTTAACCTCCAATGCGACTTACCTGATCTTGGACGAACCATTTGATGGGCTTGACGTTATCGTTCGCGAAAATATTGCGACGATGGTGATTGACGAGGTGGCCGATCAACAGAAGGGCTTCCTGATTTCGTCGCACGATTTAAATGAGTTAGATGGCTTGAGTGATCGAGTCCTGTTACTTAAGGAAAACAAATTAGTGCACGATTATAATTTGGAAGATATTCGGGCGACGGCGAAGAAGATTCAACTGGTTCTGCGCGACAAGGAAATTCCGGCCGTTTTGAAGGATCACAGCAAGCTCATCCGGGTTTCCGGGCGGGTGTTGGTCGTCGTGGTGACGGACTATACGCCAGAAATCGACCAGGAACTGCGGGCGTTAGACCCCGTATTATTTGAAGAATTACCGTTAACGTTAGAAGATCTGTTCCGGGCGAACTTGGCCCACGATACAGGTTATCAGCTGTTGAAATAGGGGGCGGAAACTTTGCAAAAACAATTGAATCGGTTAATCTGGCGGCGTCACCGGCGGGTATTCGGCATCGTCGGCGGACTGTCACTGTTGATTGCCTTGGCCAACAACGTGATTGTGCTGCACGGCTTGGGCAATTCCAGCAACGCCCATGAACTCGTGGGGAGCAACATTAATAAATGGCAAACCTACAGTCAAAGCGATTTCTCGGCCTATCCATTTTGGCTGTCCTTAGCATTTTGGATGCTGGGAATTTTACTCATGAATATTGATTTAAAGGACAACTTCAATCAATTTTTATTTAGCAGTGGGTTCTCCCGCCGGCGCGTTTATTGGAGCAAGCTGGGGATGGGCCTGGCCGCAGCAATCATTATCGTTGTCTTGACGATTATCGTTCAGTATGGTATTTTTTGGATTAGTCTCCCGGCCAACATCGGCTTTCATTTAGCCTGGCCGGGACTGATTACCTCGTGGGTTTGTGGTTTAGCAAATTCCATTGGGGTCTTCGCCCTTTGCTGGTTCGCCGCCCTGATCATTGGTCAAACGGGTTCGTTGGTGGTGACCTTGGTGGGTTTCACGTTGTCATTAACCGGCGTGGCCAGCATTGGTGAATCACTAATAACGATGAGCGGTTGGAAGCTGACCGGGGGACAAGTAACGTGGTTGGCTAGCGGCGTTTGGCTGCTGGTTGCCTGCATCTTGTTCGTCTGGGGCGCCTACCTGTACCGCCGGCTGTCACTGGAACACAACGGGGAGTACCTACTCTTCCCGGGGCTAAAAGTGCCAGTCTACATCGTATTCGTCGTGTACGTGACAACGCTAAATGCGTGGAATGCGAGTGATGGAACTTCCGCCGTGGTGGCATTCATCGCATCGGTAGGCTTCGGTTATTTCTGGCTGTGGCGACCAAGCATTATGGAAAAATGGCATCAACGACGATCCAGAAGTTAAGGCTAGAGAGTGAGTCAGAGTAGGATTTGAACGGTAACATCGGGCACAACCGGTCGGGGGAAGGCGGGTTGCGCCAACGGGGAGACTGCTAGCGTTGGGGAACGGTAGCGGTACATAAAAATGGGATCAACACAGTGAACGCTGTGCGGGTCCCATTTTTTTCGTTGTCCAAAGAATACTGCAACATTGTGTATCCCTGCCGGCTTACCGTTCGCCAAATTGCATAAGATTTGCCACCTGCGGCTGCCAGAGATTCCGGCGTCTGTGGGGACCGCCTGCGGCCTGAGAAACGGTCCTCCGGTTAAGACTGTGTTTTACCAGTCAGACCGGTACAATTCGACGTTGTGATAGCTTTTAACGTTTGGTTACTAGCCTGATCTGTGTAGGCGTGAGTGAGCCAAATTTAGGTTCAGCCGTGGGATTTTCCAAGTGAACTACTTGGAAAATGGCGACTTTGAAACGCGGTCCTGGCGGTTCAAAGCGAGCTGGCAGACCGCTTCTCAGGCTGGTAGCGTCCTGCCCACAGCGTTCCGGCCTAAATTTGGCGAACGGTAAGCCGGCAGTTCAACGCAATGTTGCCAGCGTTACGCCTGTTCCAAGTACCAGGTGTAAATGTCGTGAGCAGCGGTGGCGGAGAGGTACCGTAGATGGATGGCTTGATTGCCGTTCCCACGACGGACGTTAACGGTGAGGTGAGCGAGCTGGGTGCGTTTCATCCAGACGGAGCGTTTGAGCCTCATCGACTGAATCTTAGTGACGGGCACGTAGAACACTTCGCGGGTCCAGAAATGGCCCGTCTGCAGTCCGAGCATTCGCGGCGTCACCAAGTTACCCGCCGTATTGTGCGCGGCGTACTGGCCTTCGAGGGCGGCAATCGGCAATAAGATGAGCCCCAACCAGCCCCAACTAGGCAACAACCACCACAGTAAGGCCACGGGCAGAGCGACCAGCAACATGGCATTCCGAATTTGATACCAGCTGTGGGGGACCCGTAACTTACCAAGGTCGGGGTGTTTTTCCGGCAACCAGTTGATGAACGGACGCATAGTGGTGTAGGTGGCTGGCGCTGAAATTACGGGCATAATCACCAGGTCGTTGTCATCGTCACTGCTGGCAGCCTTGGAAGCCAGCAAGACCTGAACCGTTTGCAAATGCAGCCATTGCCGCAAAATATTTTGCTTGATGCGCACGGCTTGCAGGCGGTTGAGCGGGGCCGTGATGGTGTTGCGCTGAAAGAGCCCTTTGGCCGTGACCAGGTTATCGGCTTGGCGGGTCAATTCAAAGTGGTAGTAGCGGGTCAGCGTCCACAGAAATGCGCCCAACCAAGCTACTAGAATGATCACGATGGCACCGCCAATTAACAGGACGGCCGCCACGTGACTGGCATCCGCAATCAGGTTATCGGTCAGTGAACGGGGAATTTTGTTGTACAGTCCTAAGAGCACCAACAGAAACGGCACAAAGATGAGCGATGTTAGGCCAAACTTCACCAAGTCACGCGTGTTGATTTGGTAGTGGGGGCCTGAGACCTCACCTGTGACGGCGCCGGTGTCGTCAGTTGGCACGGTTGCTTCCGGTGTTGTCGTGGCCGCTTTGCGGTAGCGCTCGATTTTCGTGGCGACCGTGATGGGGACCGCGGCTAGTCGGGCTTCCGGTGCGTGATCGGCGTGGCTAGCCGTTTCGATCAAGACCTCTTCCAGCTTAAAGGGCTTCAGGTAAAACCACTGTTTGCTTTGCACCGTTTGAATGCGGGAATAGGGGATGTGCTCATGGTGCCGCACGAAAATGCCGGAATGGATGACGATGGCGTCGGCATCAATCATGTAGGTCAACGTGAGCCATTTGGCAAGGGGCATGATTAGAAAGGCGCCAATCAGCGTCACGAGAATCGCCCAAAACCAGATGGAATCGTGGTCCGGATTGGTGAACAGAATGATCACTAAGTACCAATAATCCTTGATTGATTTCGCAATATGTTGGATGAGTCCCAGCGGATGGGTGCGTTTAGGCTTGGTCATGGCGGGCCTCCTGCGCCAACCGCATGATTTGTTCACGGAGACGCTCAGCTTCGGGTAACTCTAACCCTTCAATGTCGTGGCTGGTGGCGGCGGTGGCGATGGACACCTTGGTGAGCTTTTGCCACTGCAGGAGCGGTCCGGCATTCAAGGTAACGTTCTGCACGCGGGCAATCGGAATCGCGACCCGCTTTTGAAAAATGAACCCCGATTGCATTTCCACGGCCAAATCTGTGATTTGATAGCGGGTAAACCGGTAGCGGTAGGGGATTAAGCCCAGTTCAATGCAGGGCTCGATCACCGTTAGGATCAGGCCGAAGACCAGGACCCAGACGGACCAATCCCAGAAGGTATACGTCAGCCAAAGCAGGCCGCTGATGACTAGTAAACCCACCAGGCTCCCCAAGGCGCTGAAGCCCCAGATGCGCTTGATGCGCGGGGGTAATTGATGATTTTTCGGTTGTGCCATGTTGAAACTCCTCCCTGTAATAATCCTAGTGTAGCAAGCCTGCGGGGCGTTGGCAACAGTGGTGGGGAAAAGGAGCCAATGGTCGTGCAATAAGAAATTCTATGAAAGCGGTTCGTAAGCAAACTGGCAAAATAATTGAAAACTCGTGGCAACCAGTTTTCACGGGACGTCAAACGGTTAACGTAAACGGTGTGCCGCAAATTGGTGATTGACGCCGGATTTTCAAGTCCGTATAATAGTTAACAACAACCAAATAGTCCTTTTAACTTAGTCCCGTGAGGCTAAGAAAGGTCCGGTAGAAATCACTTTTTTAAGCAAAACTGTGAGCTAGCGGCCAGACTCCTTACGGGATCCGGCCGCTTTTTTCATGGCCGGGCGGTTGAAATGAAAACACTGGAGGAGTTTTATTCATGGCACAGATTTACGTAGCAAGTCCGTTCTTTAGTCCCGAGCAGGTCGACCGGGTGGAACGCCTAGAGGCTGCTCTGGCAGCGAATCCCACGGTGACCGATTTCTACTCACCACGTCTGCATCAGGACGCGGCCAACGAACAATTCACGAAGCCATGGGCCACGGAAATTTACCACCGTGACATGGACCAAATCGCGGCGGCCGACGTCATCGTAACGGTCATCGACTTTGAAGCGAAAAACCTAGACTCGGGCACGGCGTACGAATTAGGCGTCGCCACGATGAGCAACAAGCCAATCCTGGCCCTGCAGGAAAAGGAAGAGGCCGTGAACCTCATGATTACGGAAAGCATGCACTGGTACACCAAGCAAGTTGAAGACTTCAAGACGTACGATTTCGGAAAATTGGCCAAGGGCGAATTTGTTGGGGAGATTCTTTAAGCCGTTGCTGAATGGGGGAGTGCTGGTTGGGTCTTGGCTAAAGGCTTTCGTGATAGGCGTTAAGAGCTGGTTTTGGGGGATGTGGCCAATCACGAGTCGTTTTTGGCCACAATTAGCATAGTTCTAATCAGCAAATAGCTGAACGATGATTGTATGGCGGTTTAAACACGTGTTGACTAAAGTATTGGTGACACTTTGTGGAATGAGCAATGGCAAGAGTAGGGAATAGGGATTTGGTGGTTAAACAAGTGTTGGCCGCAGGGCGGGGGAAAATGAGCCAAGCCGTGGGAATTCCCTTAGCGACGGGCTTTGTCGGTTAGGGAACTGCTATCTTTGAGACGCGATAGCGGCTCAAAGTAAGCTCGGAGACCGTACTTTGGCTCTGAGCGTGCGCCCACAGCGGTCCGGTCTCATTTTCCCCCGCCCGGAGGCCCGGCCAACGCCAAGTTTAACCAAAGAAAGGTGAAAAAACCATGGCACAAGAGGTTAAAACAGCTGCAAGCACCAAAGCAACGCCCGAATTTGGCCGGGTAGAGTCGATTCCCATGGCCCACCGGCGGATGTCGAATTGGGATATGTTTGCAACATGGATTGGCGCGAATGCCAATAACGGAACGTGGTACATCGGTGGGGTCATCGCGGCCTGTGGCTTTGTCACGGCGTCAACGACCCTGGTGATTGTCGGGCTGTTATCCTACGCGTTGCTGGCAGTGGCCAGTTACATGGGATACCGCACCGGGGTACCAGCTATGGCGCTTACTCGCGCGTCATTCGGCTTGCGGGGGAGTTTCATTCCCTCCGCAATCAACGTGATTCAATTTATCGGTTGGGCGGCAGTGAATACGTTTATCGCTGCAACCTCAATCAGTTACATCTTTGGCGAGCTCTTCGGTTGGCCACTGTACGGGAAGCCGGGCGGCGCATTTGGCCTGATTGTCGGCATCCTAATCATGAGTGTCTTGCATTTATTAAGTATTTCATTAGGGGAAAAGTCGGTCCGCATGATTGAACGGGTCGGCATCATCCTAGTGGTAGTCTTCGTCCTGTGGGAATCTGTGGTGGTCTTCCGGACCGTCTCCTTCCACGAAATTTTGGCTTGGGAGGCGCCGGCTAACTTGCGGATGTCGTCTGGGGTTGCGGCCGATACCTTGGCGGCGTTCAACTTAGCGTGGGTCACGGCAGCGTCCGACTTTAGCCGCTTCACGGCCAAGAAGTCCGCGGCGACTAAGGCGTCATTTCTGGGGGCCAATTTCGGCCTGTTCTGGTTTGCATTCATCGGCCTGTTTGCCACGATTGGCACGGCCGTTTCCCTGAACCATTTCGACCCGAATAACTCGGATCCTAGTACCGTCGCTGCAAAATTAGGGCTGGGCGTGCTGGCACTACTCGTGATTGTGTTGACTAGTACCACCGCCAACGCCGTCAACTTGATGTCGGCGGGGTCCGCGCTGACCAACATGACACACCGGTTGTCGCTGAACGTCAGCCTGTGGATCGTGACGATTGCGGCCACGTTGGTCACCTTTATCCCGGTGTACCTGGCAAGTTTCCTGGACGTCTTTGAAACGTTCCTGGACGGTATCGGTATGTTCCTGGGACCAGAAATCGCCATTTTCTTGGTGGATTATTTCTTCTTGAAACGCAAGCACTACCAGTTGGGCGAATTCACCAAGGTGCGCGGCGCCTACTGGTATGCGCACGGTATCAATTGGGTGGCCGTGGCCAGTTGGGCACTCGGCGTGGTCGCCTACTGGGGCTTGAAACAGGTGCCGGTCATTGCCACCACGGTGGGGGCCACCTTCATTGCGATGGCAATCACGGCGGTCATTTACTGGGTCGGCATGCGTGTGACCCAACCCAAAGTTGTGAACGCTTAGGTTGTTAAACACACGGGTAAGTGTATTCGGTGACTTGAAGCCACTTTCAAGCAATGGTGAAATTAGCGTACACCTATCAGCGACAAAAAATAAACGGCCACCCGTCAGTCCTTTGCTGGCGGGTGGCTTTGTTTTGCGGGAGATTTAACCGATTGGTGAAAGCTACTGAGCATTCTGATGTTGGTGTCTTCAGTTATGACAAAGTCTCAATGACGTAGTGGTGTAAATCACTGCGATAGCATTGGGTATGAAAAATCCACGGCTGAGTTTAAATTTGGCTCACTCACGCTTACAGAGACTGTGGCCAATTATGGTGGCCAAACGTTGCCAGCCCAGCGATGGACACCTCAATGTCCTGTTGAACAACAACCATAACCGGAGGAGGACAGAGATGGAGACAGCTGTGTCGACGGTGTTAGCTGGGAACCAGCTTACAGCGTGGGACGCGTTTGGAGCCTGGCAAATTTTGGCAGGCTTCAAACCGAGCCGGAGGACCGCTCCGCAGGCCGCAGGCGCTCCCCACAGCAGGCGGAATCTCTGGCAGCCGCAGGTGGCAATTTTTACGGATTTTGTGGATGGAATCTCAGTTAGCTGGGCCTTTATAGGTTCTTTCAGCTTTGTAAAATCAACAAAAAATGGCATCACAGCCAGGCCTCCTAGAGACCGACTGTGATGCCATTTTAAACTGTTCTGCTTGCAGTTACTTAAACCAAGCGCTGATGGACGGCCAGCTTTCCTGATTGATGATCATTCGTGGCGTCTCGTTCAGGTTGGTTTGGTTGGTCACAATCCCGGAATCGAGCGTTGCCACCCAATCCAAGTCCTGTTGGGCCAAGAAGTTGTTGATCTGTGCGTTGCCACCACCATATGGGTAGGCGAACGATGTTGCGGTGACACCTGTGTGCTCCTTAAGCTCAACCGCTGACTTAGCAAAGTCGCGTTGGAATTTGCCAAAGTAGTGGGGCTGTAGGAAAACGGGTTCCATCTTTGCGGTCAAATGGTGCAGGTTGTGCGTGTGCAATCCCAGCGTCATCAATTGACCGGCGTCGTCTTGCGCCTGCTTAATTTGTGACCAAGTTGCCATTTGACTACCTTCCCGATATTCGCCGGTATTCCCCGTAATCACAAAGGCTGTGAACGGAAAGTTGTAGTGGCGCATCACCGGAATGGCGTTGTCGATCACGCTCCGGTCGATGTCGTCAAAGGTGAGCACCGCGTATTTGCCCTGAATGGGGCGGTGCGATTGGACCATCCGTGCCATAGTGGTCGCCGAGATGACCCGAACGTGATGTTGCTTGAGGAACTTCATCTGTGCGGCAAAGGCACTCGCTGGCACGTTAAATTCATGCAGTTGGGAATTGTTGGATAATTTTTCGGCAATTTCCGTGGTCATAGACGTTTTCAAAACGCGGTGGTAACAGAAAACCATGATGCCGTTTTTCATTTTTTGATAACGCGCAGGTAAGGCGTAACTGGCCTCGGTGTCCTGCTGTTTGCTGGCTTGGTTTTCGTAGGTCCAGCCCAGCGTGAAGACCAGCGTCAAAAGCAGGACTACCAGGAGTCCTTGGCGGAGGTGGCGTTTCATGAGCGGGCCTCCTTAGTCAAGTGGACCCACCGCCACCCGCAGTACACGGGAACGATGAGCAGCATCAGGCCAATCAGGAGCAGAATGCTGTTGTTGGCGTGTGGTTGCAGGTTGAGCAACAGGTAGAGACTCACCAGGCCGTCGCTGTACCAGCCCAGTGTGAAACTGATGTTGGCAAAAACGACTAAGGCGACGAAGAGCCACAGGGCAATCAGGACGATTGCGCGAATCACGCGGCTCAAGCGGCTAGTTTGGTGCCGCACGATTGGATCAAAATTTGGTATTTTCAAGATTATAACCCCCGATCTGGACTGCGCCAGGTCCCTTTACGTTGTGGACTGACGAAGTAAGAAGCAATGGCTGACAGGCAGCTGACCAAGTTGACCATCCAGTAGTAGAGCACGTAGATGGGCACCAGGAGTAGTTCAGGGCCAGCTAAACGGGCGGTCATTTGTGAGGCGAAGAAGCCCACGGCAAATTGAATGCCGCTGAGTGCCAACAAAATCAGTAGTAAGTTGCCATCCAGTGAGAGCCCGTGGAGAAAGACCAACTTGAGGCTGTAAGCCAGGACGCTGAGGGCCGTGGAGACTGCCCAGATATTGCTGACGACTGTTTCTAACAGTAGAAAGCGTTGGCCCCAAGGATTGCGGTAAAAACCGCGCCAGTTGGTGACCAAGACTTCCAGACCCCCACGAGACCAGCGTTGCCGTTGCTTAATCAAGCCCCGTAACCGTTCAGGAACCAGAATCCAGCAAATGGCCCGTGGCTCGTAGGCGACGCGCCAGTGGTGCCGGTACATCCGCCAGGTGATGTCGATGTCTTCGGTCATGACGGCCGGATTCCAACCACCGACTTGTTCCAGTGCCTCGCGCCGAAACGCCACGATAACCCCGGAGACGGTGGTGATGGAACCCGTCAGATAGGCTTGAGCCTTCTTGATTAAGTCGATGACCCCAATGTATTCAAGTAATTGTAGTCGACCTAAGAGGTTCGAGCGATTGCGGACGACCGGTTTCCCCGTCACGGCGCCGTAATCTGGCTGAGAGGTCAACGTGGTGATGAGTTGGGTCACAGCATCCGGTGCCAGCAGGCTATCGGCGTCGATGCCAACGATGTAATCACCCTTAGCCGCCTTCAATCCTTCGTTTAAGGCGTTGGCCTTGCCTTGATTAACGGGTAAGGCGACGATGGTCATGGGAACCGCGGGCCACTGGGCTTTTAGGTCAGCCATGATGGCTAAAGTATTGTCACTACTATAATCATCGATCAATACCAGTTCGTATCGTTCATAGTTTAGACCGGCTAAAGAACGGACAGCTGCGTCTAGTGTGTCCGCCTCGTTATGGGCGGGGACCAGGATGGACACGAAGGGTGCTGCTGCATCGCTAACCAGTGTCCGTGGTTGGCGGCGGCGCAAAAGGCCTGAAAACAGACAACCCGTGATCCAAATCACAGAAACGAAGATCGGATATCCCACCACAAAGGCGGTATTTAGATTGTTAAACCACATAACTTATTATTCTCCCCCAGAATTTAACCTTATTAATTAGCGGCTATCAGCATACCACAGCAAGGGAAAGAATGGAAAGGCTAAAATGAAAAATGACCAAATCATAAACTTTCATAAATTTAATTTTGAAAACGGCATTTAACGAGCGGGTGGTAGCGCCTCTCGGGGAAGACCGTGTTAAACTATAGAAGAAATAGTAAACGGAAAGGGTGACCGAAATGATGCAGCAGATGCCAATTTTACCATTAGTTGAGCGCTTGACAGAGGGTGAGAGCGTCACGTTATCAACTGACAAAGGTCAGGATGTCCGGGTCTCACCAGAGATTGCGGCGGGCAAATTGACGGGGAACTTTGTCAGTACCCTGTTACCAGGCGTCCGGTACGACGATCCCCGGATCATATTAAAGGAAACATTAGCCAAATTTGACGAGCAGGGTGTCACCATTACCAGCATTGATTAATTTTGTCCCACGTTTCAACAATATAGACTTGGAGAAACGAAAAGAGCCTGGTTTTTGTCCCAGACCCTGTTTCAGCAATATGGCGTTGGAGAACCAAAAAGAGTCTGGGCTTATGTCCCAGACTCTTTCGCAATATCTGGCACGACGGGGGAGAGAGAGTTGAAAATTGATTTTGCCATGTTAACGGAACGGGACGTTTTAAAAATCCAGCTGTTAACGTTCATTCAAGACCAGGATGGTGAATTTAGTCTGACTGAGTTTGCAACGACGGCCGACGTGAGTTACTCGCGCGTGTATCATATTTTGTTGAATCTGCGTCATGATCTACAGGAGCTGGATCCGGCGACTGTTCTGACCAAGGACTATCTGACAACGACCGTCAGCATGGATGGCTATCGCCACTGGTTGTATCGCCAGAGTATTCCGTACCTGGCCATTTTAGCGACCTTAACTGGCGAATACCCACAAACGGCGGATTTTTGTGCCGCCTATGACATCAGTCTATCCACGTTGAATCGGCGATTGCGGCCCATGAAACACCAGTTGGCCCAGTACAATTTACAATTGGCTGCGGGTCAGCTACGGTTGACGGGCAACGAGACGTTGATTCAGTTACTCTATTTTATGTTACTGACCACCACGTTAACCACGACGGCGGAGTTGCCACCACTACCAGCGAAAGTTAAACCATTACACGATTCGCTAGTCAAAACGTATACGAATCCGCGACTCTATCAGGATTCTGCCAGCTTGCAACAGCGGCGTGATTTAATGATGACAATTGCGTTGCAACGGCTGAGTCAAGGCCATCGGTACGCAGCGCTACGCTTTCCGCTTGCACATTTAACAGATTTGCGGCCGTTGGCGGCGAAATTTCAATCCCAGTTGAGTGATACGCCACAGCAGGCACTGACGGAACTGGCGACGCTGGATTACGTCTTAACCAGTTCGCCGTACTTTATTCGGGCGTTACAGCCCAGTGCGTTGTCCCGCCTGTATCACGGCTTGCATCATCAGAACGGCCGCTACCAATTGGCACCGGGGATTGCTGAGCTGCAGGACTATGCGACTGGGGAAAACTGGTTTGCCAACTGGCTGTTTGCATTGTGCCAATTCATGCTCCTCTTCCGGGTCGATCCACTGCTGCGTCCGGAAATCACGGCCCTGTATCAACCGACAGCCGCGTCTTCAGCGGCGGCGTTGGAGATTGCGGAGGGGATGAGCCAGCTGTATCCCGACCGCGTCAGCAAGATTGATTTGCGGCTAGTGCAGCGCTACTTGAGCAAATATACCAACGGTCTGACCCTGACGGCGGCAAAGGTCGAAATTCTGGTGACCTACGACATGATTGGGGTGACCACGGATATTTTCAATCGACTGTTGAGCGGGGTGGTTCACCTCCGCCTCCTGACCGATCAAACGGAAATTGCGGCTAGTCAGCGCGCCAATTACATTGTGGTTTACGGTGTTGACCCGCTTGCCAGAGACTTTGCCCAAAAACATCAACTAGAATCTTTTCACTGGGTAAAGGAATTGGCTTATGGCGAGAACTTGGACCGGCTGATTGTTAAATTACGGCATCACGAACTGTCGCTATTTGCGTTAGACTTCAACAATCATAGCCATCCTTCTATTGAGGACTGAGCTTGGTAACATTGTGCCTGCCGGCTTACCGTTCGTAAAATTTAGGCTGCCACACGTTTCGGCAATGAAAAATCGCCGAACCAAATCCCACGGCTGAGCCTAAATTTGGCGAACTCACGCCTACGTTGGTGGGCAAACTGATACGCAGACGATATATGCCATCACAAAATTGTTGGCATGGGGGATGGCTTAGCTATAGATGGGTTCGTGGTTTTCAGAATTTCTTTGTAATGGTGAACAGAATTGCCAGCAACTATCCGGTTGCTGTTCATATAATATCGTGTAAAATTTCCAGAGGCTGTGACGGATGTCGCAACCTTTTTTATTACCAAACTTTATATTACTGGAGCAGGCGTGCAACTTGCTTTGAACCGTCAAATTAGTTCACATGGATACCCCGGTGAAACCTAAATTCACGTCACTCAAGTTCACGTTGCATGGGTCAACGACTAATGGTTAAAGGCAGCCGCAGGTGACTTGTATCGACAATCCGTAACTCCCCGCTAGTTGTCACGATCTTTTACGGCGACCATTTCAGAAATCCCGCAATTGCGGTAAAATGGTAACAATTAGAAACGGGAGGTGGCGTCATGACGCCAGCAACTTTTAGTACCGGACGGGTCCAGGTGAATAAAACCATTGCGGAGCTCCGCGACTTGGGAAAGGCGGCCAGACTTAAAGTGCCGTTTGAACAACTGGGTGCGTACACACCCACGAACCGGGATGCCAATCAGATGATGGATCGGGTGCGGCAACTGTTGATTCCAGAACTCTTGCCAGAACGGACGCAACGGATGGGGGCCTCAGCCTTCGCCTTCTTCCGGGGAACGGCTGAATTGATGGAAGCTGATTTGGGTGCGCAGCCTGATTCGACCATCTCAACGTTCACTTGTGGGGATGCGCACATTGGTAATTTTGGTTTCTACGCCTCACCAGAACGCCGGTTGCTGTTCGACTTGAATGATTTCGATGAAGCGGGCATCAACCCCTGGGAATGGGATTTGAAACGCCTATTGGTCAGCGTCCTGCTGGCAGGTCAGGCCAATGGTTTCAAGGACAAGAAGCTGAAGCAATTTCTACCCACGGTGGTTGCCAGTTATCGCAAGAGCATCAAGAAGATGTTTGAACAGACTACGTTAAACCGCTTCTACCCAACGAACGAAGTGGAAAAATTAGTTCAGGACAGTGCGTTGGACGAAGACAATTCCAATTTGCTAACGGCCATTGTGGGTCGCGCCAATAAGCGGGATTCGGAACAGGTCGTTCGGAAGTTCACGACGCTCGATATCCGCGGCAATCTGTGTTTTCGGGAGAACGCGCCGCGGACCACGCACGTGGATGATGACTTCACCAGCCACATTGCGGCCTACTTCTCGGCTTATCGGCAAACGCTACGGCCAGATGTGAATTTATTATTGTCGCAATACCACATCACGGATGTCGTGCGTCACAGTGTCGGGGTGGGGAGTTTTGGCTCACGTTGCTACTTACTCCTGCTGACCAGTATTGACGGTTCCCACTTAGTTTTGCAGGTGAAGGAAGCCTTGCCAACGCGGCGCCAGGGGAGCAAAGAAGCCACCCGTATCACGGTAGCGCTGGAACAAACGGAAGGTCAGCGAATCGTCGATTGCCAGAAGATTTTACAATCGGCATCTGACCCATTTCTTGGTTACTTTGCTGGCACTGAACAGAGTTTCTACGTGCGCCAGTTCCGGGATATGAAGGAATCCATTGATTTAACCCAATTGGACTGGGATCAATTTCAAACGTACGCCAACACCTGTGCCTGGACTTTAGCAATCGCCCATTGTCAGAGTCCAACGGCAGCCATGATTCGTGGGTATCTGGGGAGTGGCAAGAGTCTCGACGAAGCACTCGCCAATTTTGCCTGGGCGTACGCGGAACAGGTACAAGCAGACTACCAGTCATTTATTTCCTACCGACTGGCCTGATAAATCACCACGAAACTGTGGTGGGTGGTATAATGTAAGCGGATACATTACAAAAGAAGTGGGTCCTTTTGAACACCATTTTTTGCGGATTACTGAGTCTCGGTGACCAGCAGTCTAGTGGGAGGCGTGCAGGATGGCAGATCAGGAAAAATTGCAACAGTTGACGCAGATATACAGTCTCGTGACGCAATGCTATAATCAACCGGTGGCGGGGTTGGCGATTAATTTGCCGCAATGTCAGCTCATGCGTTTCGTGGCAGCGGAGCATCTGTCGGTCGCACAGGTGGCAGAAAAACTTGGCTTTTCGGCAACGCGGACGTCAAACTTAGTGGTAGACTTGTGTAAACGTGGCTACCTGAAACAACGGGTTGCGCCGAACGACCGGCGGCGACGCTATCTAGGACTGACGCAATTGGGTTTTGAGAAGCTAGGGCTGATTGACCAGCAATTACCAAACGTTCTGGAGTCGACGCTAACGGAATTGCGCGGCACAACTCAACAGATTGGGTAGTGGCTTGAGGGCAACGCGAGAGTTTGGTTGGTACATACTAAAAAAGAAAAATCGGTGAGCCGAGGGGGCTTACCGATTTTTTGGTTCTAAAATATCTGTTGTTGGTAATCAAATGAATTTGATTACTGGCAACGGATATTTTTGTATAATCAAAGAATG
>NZ_RHNN01000015.1 GCF_003946245.1 Levilactobacillus cerevisiae | reverse complement strand
CACCTGTGGGGAATACTTCCACACCGAAGTGGCCACACCCTTGACAGCGGAATCACCCCCACACCTGTGGGGAATACGTACCGGGCTTAACCGAATAGTCCTTCAGGCCAGGATCACCCCCACACCTGTGGGGAATACTGCTCATACCACGTCAGCATGTTCTTTGGCGTAGGATCACCCCCACACCTGTGGGGAATACAGCACCATTCTTTTGTGAGTGATGCTTAGCGTAGGATCACCCCCACACCTGTGGGGAATACTAGCACTACGTCTGGGGAGGCGAAGTAATGGCAGGATCACCCCCACACCTGTGGGGAATACTTCCACACCGAAGTGGCCACACCCTTGACAGCGGAATCACCCCCACACCTGTGGGGAATACTTATGACCAGCATGGACTGCTCGCCACAAATCGGGATCACCCCCACACCTGTGGGGAATACGGATAACGACGGCCATCACTTTGGCTGACAATAGGATCACCCCCACACCTGTGGGGAATACGACGAAAAGATGCCAGAAATGGACCGCCAAATGGGATCACCCCCACACCTGTGGGGAATACAGCATAAGGATCATCTAGGCTACCACGAATCGAGGATCACCCCCACACCTGTGGGGAATACACTAAAGAAACGCCGTCACACCGGCATCCTGTTTTTCAAAAAATGCCGTTTTCCTTTAACTTGCTTCTCAAGCATACCTCAGAAATCGGTGGTCCACAATGAAAAAAAGTCGCCAACAAGAAAAAAGCCGCCTCAAATCGAGACGACCCATTCAGCAACACAAACCTTCACCAAACCCACTCACTTCCGCCGCAAAGTCCGATCCGGCTGCTGTCCAATAAACAGTGGTACCTTCTCCTCAACCACATCGCTGAATTCCAACCCATACCAGCGCTGCGGTGACAACGAAATCCGCTGGAGCAACAGGCGACCGCCAATTAACAAGCGGTCCAGCGCTGGCAGATCACTCTGGGCACCCAAGTCTTGAAACTGTTGGTTTAGCATGACAAATTTAAAATTACCTACACGCCGACCGGGAATGCTGGAATACCGTGGTGTCTGGTCATCCAACATTCCCTCATTCAACAAGTCATTCACAATTTGTCGCAGATAGACGTTTAACCGCTGTGGCTTCTTGAATCCCAGGTACAGCTGCACATCCATCACACTACGTGACCCTAACTGTTTAACCGTATATGCACACTCATACGGCGTGTCAGTCTCATTGACCGTCACGAACCAATAAACCTTAGCCCGCTTCGGCTGCTGGTCCAAAATGGAATACACCGTTGCCCGTTTGACTGCGTAATCGCGACCCACGTGGCCGATGTACACCAAGTTCGCAGCAAACGGTGGCACCTGATCATCCCGACTCAGCGCGGTCAGTTGTGGCACAAAGTCCAACAGTGACACGTCATCCTTCTCTGCCAAATGCGCATCCCGCCGCAGATTACCAGCGTGCCAGAAGACCATAATTGTCAGAATCGCCAACGTCAACAGTAGGGTCACGTACCCGCCGTGAACGAATTTTGCCAAGCTTGCAACAAGAAATAACCCTTCCAACAAGCCAAAGCTGATCACGTATACCTGCGCCAAAACGCGATGACCCCGTTTAAGCAGAAAGGCGTGCAACAAGAGCGTTGTCATTAACATCGTAATCGTGATGGCCAATCCGTAGGCCGCTTCCATGTGGCTGGACGTTTGAAAGTACCAGACGATTGCCAACGTGACGCCACATAACAACCAGTTCACAGCCCCGACATACAGCTGACTCTTGACGTTGCCTGGAAATTTTATCCGCAACCGCGGCAATAATTTCAGCCCAATGGCTTCGTGTACCAGCGTGTAAGACCCCGTGATCAAGGCCTGTGAGGCAATGATTGCCGCAATCGTGGCAATGACAATCGCGAAAATCCGCCAGTGAGCCGGCACCATTGCGTAAAACGGATTCACAGGGTGCGCTGCGGCCAACGTGGCGCCATGACGAATCACCCACGCGCCTTGACCCAGATAACTCAGCATCAACATCGCGTACACAAACGGCCAGGTACCATAAATATTTCGTTTGCCCACTTGCCCCATATCCGAATAAAGTGCCTCCGCCCCAGTCGTCGCCAGGAAAATACTACCTAGAATAAAGATACCTTGGCGATTGCTGGGACTGAAGAGAAATTGAACCGCGTATACCGGTGACAAGGCCCGTAGCATCCCCGGAACCGCCAGCAAATTTACGGCCCCAACCGCGCCAATGAACGTAAACCAAATCAGCATCAACGGTCCAAACGACCAGCCAATCATTTCCGTTCCAAAACGTTGCACCAGAAATAGGCCCAGTAAAATACCAGTCACCACCAGTAAGACCCACCCCTGGCCAGTGCCAAAATGAAGCGGACCAATTGTCTGTCCTTTGAGTCCTTCAATCGCCGAGGTCACGGTCACGGCTGGCGTTAGTGTCCCGTCAGCCAGCAGCGCCGCGCCACCAATCAATGCCGGAACAATCAACCATTTCGCATGAGTTCGGACTAACGCGTAGAGGGCAAAGATGCCACCCTCGTCCCGGTTATCCGCCTGCATGGCCAGTAAAATATATTTCACCGTGGTAATCAGCATTAACGTCCAAAAAATTAAGGATATACTGCCCAACATGATGGGTGTGGCCGCTCCCCGTTCCTGACCGCCCGCCGCATCGATGATGGCATTCATCACGTAAAGGGGCGAGGTTCCAATGTCCCCGTATACAATGCCGAGGGTAATCACCATTCCTAACCCGGATAACGTCCGCGTCGTGGCTTTCATGGCTACCGACCTCCCTTTGATTCCGCCACCCATGATAGCGATGTTGACCGCAAAGACCAAAGATTCGACCGCAATTGAGTAACTGACTAACCGAATTGGCGGGTAAAACGATAGTTCTAGGCGAACGCTTAACTAATCTGGTATTATCAAGCTTAACGGATTGGGGAGGAATGCAAGATGGCAAATTCATTAGGAATCACGCTCAAAGAAGCAAGACTGGCGCAACATCTGTCACAACGCGCTGTCGCACAGGACATCTGCGCGCAGTCGATGTTGTCAGCCGTTGAAAATGGCCAATACACGCCAAACGCAGAATTGTTGATTCAACTCTGTCAGCGGCTTCACATCAGCCTGAGTCAAATTAGCCTGGCACAAGACTTTGCGGTCAGTTCCCGGAGCCGGTTTAACACCCAAGTTAGCGAACTCTGTAATCAGCATCGCTACCATGAGCTGCGGATCTATTTGAATTCCGAAGCCGTCCTCTCCGCCATCGACACCGCCGATCAGACGCAAGCCTATTACTATTATCTAGGTGTCACCGATTTTCAATTGGGCAGTTTAACCGTTGCCCAACAAAATTTTCGCCTGGCATTAGCCAGCGCCGGTACCAAGCGACCCACGGCGCTCACCCGATTATGTTACGGGTCATTAGCGCTCGTCGCCGCCCATGAAGGGAAGACCCAAACGACCATCACGGCCATTCAAGCCGCCCTGGCCTATTTGGACGAGACCCCCTACGAAGAAAATTTAAACGTGCTCTTCTATTTAGCGGCCTACGCGACTGAAAAATTAGGTAATCTGTCTACGGCGGCAACCTACCTCAGTCAAGGCATCGCCTACGCGGGCGACCACAACTCACACTTCATGTTAGCGAATGATTATCACTTATTAGCCATTCTCAGTGCACGCGCCGCCAAGAATGGCGAGGAATTAATGGCGACCCAGTACGAAACAATGTTGACCACGCTGTTCCATGAGAAGGTCTATGACGATTTTTAGTCGGTATCAAAATAAGCGTCCCACATGATTGTGAGTCGCTTTCATCGCTGTCTAACGTCGCGTCAATCGATGACGTCCTTCTAATAATCCAAAGAAAAGAGCAATCCCACCTAGGAAAACCAGATTCATCCCTAATGGCACCGTTCGACCACTCAGCTTGCCAGCAACCGTTGTAATACGGTAAAAACTCAGGCCCAACACATTCAAATTATCCGTCACCAAATTTGCCATGTGCATATACGCAAACGCCGCCGAGATCATCACCGAAATTAGCGCGGTGGCAACCAGTACACTGGCACCAAATTCAAAGCCCCATCTAATCAACGTATGCCGCATCTCTCAGCGCCCCCAATCTTTGCATTGACTATAGCACCCCTAAGTCACGCAGTCACCTAGGCGAAATTCGATTGGCTAGTAACCGAACCAAAAATGGCCAAAAAAATTACCCGCCATTCCTTACGAATGGGCGGGTAATTTTAAAATCTAAGAAACTCCGGCTTGCCAATCAATCTCTCTGAATCGTTCTTATTAGCATCTCTTAAACTCTAATAGCTACTATACCTGCTTATCCGACATTCGTCAAGCTTTATTTTTATTTCTTTTCACAATTGCCCGGTTGATCTCGGTCACTCGCAAATGTTGATTCAATGCTACCACGGCCCAAACCACTACGTAAATCAAGATGTACGCCACTAGAAAGCCAACGATTGGGAACTGCTCCCCGTCCACATACACCTGTCGACCTACCACTAAAAGCAATGTTCCCACAAAGTGAAGACTTAACGCGGCGAGAAAGTTTAACCATTCCGAGTCAAAAATCATACTGATTAAACCAATCGCGGCACTCATGACTAGCAAACTCACAATCGCTGATAAACTCGTCGCGGCGTAACTCGGTTTAATCGCCATCATGACCAGATAGGCAACGGCCCCATAGCCCGTGCCACGCATGGCGTAACGCAACCCCTTATTCACCCTGATCACCTCCTAGATTCCTAATCGCTGCATCAACAGCTTTACGTATTTTCGACTGACGGCCGTCTTGAGCTGATTCGTGAGCGCCGCCGTCATATTGCCCGAAAAACTATCCTCCAGCGATAACAAGTGATCTAAGTTCAAAACGCTGTGCTTCGATACCTGGACAAAGTCAGGGCTCCCTAATCGTTCCACCAAATGGCGCAGTGTCTCCCGGGTCTCCACGACTCCATCCACTGTATAGACCATGAGTGTCGCCGCTTGCACCTCAGCTAAAATAATGGTGGTGGTCTTCACCATCACTAATCGGTCTGGCGTTTTAATGGGAATAATTCCCGGTTGCCGCACCTGAAAATGATCCAGATAATCCTGCAAGGCGGTCACCTGACCAGCCTGATCAGCCGCTTGGATAATCACCAACGGATCCGTTGACGGAATTTCCGAATGCTGTTCAAATCGTTGATGCACGCCAATCCCCCCGTTTTATTTACCGTTCACGCACGAGTCGCCGGTGCTGCCACCCCTTCAACCAAAGCGGCATCAGTACCGCGGCCAGCGCACAGATAAAGATTACTCCTATTATATGGTAAGTCGTGCCTTGACTCAACAGTGTCGACCATTTCAGGCGGATCCCCATGAATTTTTCAAAATGACTTCTGCCACCTGGATTGCCCTTAAAAATAGTCGTCAGGTGATCATCCATTAAATATTGGCGGTACAACGCCGCCACATAGCTTCCAGGTGTCACCTTTACCAGCAATTGGGCAAAGGTTGGCAGTGTCCCAATCGGAACGTAGGTGCCTACCAAGAATCCTGCGGCCGTCCCAACGATACTTCCCAGTTTACTTAGATTAGTCACCGAATGAACGTGTTGGATAATGAGTGCGTTGACAACCGTCGCCAGCAACGAGCTGCTAATCATCAGCGAACAAACGTTGATTATCTGCCCCCAGGTCACGGTCAGCTTATCGGTTACGTGGAAATAGCCCAGCATAATGGCGAACATCGCGACTTGCATGAGGACCCCAATCAGCGCCGCACTGGCGAGATAGCTCATTTGCAAACGTTGCGGTCCCGCATCCGTTAACTGGAGGTCCTGGTCGACGTGTCGTTCCCGGTCAATCGTCTGTTGGGCCAAACTGCTTAACGTTGTCGTGATGGCTGTAATCGCCAACGTTCCCCCAATCAGCCAAGTATCTAACAAGGTCGTGGCGTGTGGTACGTGCGCCCAACTCGCCAGCATGTTTTGTTTTAAGAACACAATATACAACACGAATGAGATGAGTGCGCCCATCAAAGAAAAGAACACGCCACTCCAGTTTCGAAAATACAACAGTAGGTTACGCTTGATCATTGCTAACATTTTAACGCATCCCCTTTCCCGTCAACGCTAAGAAGGCGTCATCCATTGTTCCCGGTCGAAACTCAAAGTCCGTAATCATTGCCCGATTCGCTAACAAAATCTCCAGCGCAGCTTGAGCCGTGGGCACCTGAAACGTCAGCTGATTTTGGGTAGCGGCAACCGGTTCCAACCTAATTTTCGCACGCAACTGCGCGGCGTCCTGAGCCTGTAAACGGAGCACATCCGCAGCGTACGTCGCTTTGATCTCTGTTGCGGTGCCGGATGCAACCAGGTGACCGTGATCCACGATGTAAACGCAATCCGCCGAATCGGCTTCGTCTAGATAGTGGGTCGTCAAGACGACGGTCAACTGACGCTCAGCCTGTAAATGCCGCAGGAGCGTCCAAATTGCCGTTCGCGTCTGAATATCTAGCCCGGTCGTGGGTTCATCTAAAAATAAAATATCCGGATCATTTAGCAGGGCTCGGGCAATGTCCACCCGGCGTTTCTGGCCTCCTGACAGCGTCCCGTAGTGTTGCTTCAAAAATTCCGTCAATCCCAATTGTTGGCTCACCACCGCTACTTTGTTACGCGGAACGTGATGGTACTGTTTCGCCCGAATCTGAAGATTTTCCTGGACCGTTAACGCGCCATCTAAAACGCTACTTTGAAAAACAACGCCCACCTTGGTTTGGGCCTGATAGGTCACCTTTCCAGCCGTTGGCGTCAGTAAGCCAATCAGCATATTCATGGTGGTCGATTTTCCCGCACCGTTGGGTCCTAGTAACGCCGTAAAACTCCCCTGCTTAATTTGCAAATTTAATCCGTTGACCACCACGTGATTTCCATAAGTCTTGGTCAACTGCTTCGCTTCTAACAACATCTCGCTCATCTCCTATGACTGCGAGACTACGCTGAATCTGCCCAGCCGTCACGGGTTTCGGGGTAAGTGGCAGGATCTGCAGGATAAGTGGTCATCAGCGACTGCTAAAAAAAGGTCCAGTCAATCGACTTCTCTCGTCGACCGCCTGGACCCACCTGACAAACGCATCAAATCAGACTACCGTTTCTCGTGAGCTAGCCGGATCTGCTTGGGCAACTGGCCAAACATCCGCCGGAACTGTTCGCGGGCGGTCCGTCGATTCGTTAAGCCATGGCGCGCAAACAGCTCGTTCACGGGAACCGCCGTATTGATGAGGTCCTGGTAGAGATTGTTTAAACGAATCATGTAGACATATTGCCCCAGAGTCACGCCCGTCTGCCGTTTGAACAGTCGTGAGAGGTAACTGGCATTATAGCCAAACGTTTCAGCCAACAATTTCACACTGAGCTTGTCGCGATAATGTTCGTTCACGTAAATCAGGAGCGATTTGATATTACTCGCATTTTCCGTCAGTGGCTGATCCAGCCGCACAAAATTTTCAACCAGTAATTTCAAAATCGTCAGCACTAAAATGCCACTATCCAGCTGGGCACTGACGCCTTGCTCCCGGTTAACCTGGTTCAACTCACGGAACTTGGCAACGACTTGACGATAAGCTTCCGTATCGGTCAAACCCGTGGTCGAAAAATTCATTGTCTCCGGATGATTAAAGTAAGCCGCCATAAACGTCAGTGGCACCTGCAATACCAGGGCGTGGTTGGCCGTATTGGTCACATCGTGAATCACCCCCGAGGGAACGACCACAAAGTTTCCCGGTCGAATCACGTGTGCCCGCCCGTTAATTTGGAAGACGAGCTGCCCCGTCAGCACACACACCAACTCGATACTACTGTGCCAATGAAACGGGACGTAGCCGGCCGTTTCCACGGTTGACTCCCAAAAGCGCACGCCAATCCGTAAATTACTCACGACGTTTTCATGATGATCATTTGGCATTTATCTCGCTCCTTAATTAAAAAAAGATTACTTTCACGACTTCTTTAGATTCACAATCTGACGACTTCGGCGCAAGTCATTGAATTGAATCCGCTTACACGGTATTCTATGAACATCACTTAGTCGGTGAAACCAACTAGTCCTAATCACGGCTGCTAGCAGGTTCGCCTCTAATCATATCATACTAAACGGAGCGTGAAAAAAATGTCTACCATTCAAAATCCAATTATCCCCGGCATGGCGCCCGACCCGTCAATCATTCGCGTAGGTGCAGATTATTACATTGCCACATCTACCTTTCACTGGAACCCGGCCGTCCAAATCTTTCATTCAACCGATTTGGCCAACTGGGACTTGATCAGTCACGCGCTAACGGCTAACGAGGTCGATCTGCGCGGCACCAACACGCCCGCCGGCATCTGGGCGCCCCATCTGTCCTATGATTCCCAAACGCAAAAATTCTGGCTCGCCTACTCGCACATGCAAAACATGGCCGGTCGGGAGTTTAACTCGGATTCATTTGCCATGTCCGCCGATCGGATTACTGGTCCCTGGTCAAAGCCCATCTATCTGACATCAATCGGTTTTGACCCGGCACTCTTCCACGAAAACGGTAAACACTACGCGGCCATTCTCGAATGGGAAACCCGCCCCGGCTACCAGGCCCCCGGTCACATCGTAATCGCCGAAGTCGACCTGACCCAGGGGGGCATCATCGGCGAGTGGCACCGTGTCACCACGGGTTTCACTACCCGGGGCTGTGCCGAAGCGCCGCAGATTTATAAACACGATGGCTTTTACTATTTACTGATTGCCGCGGGCGGTACCGGTTATGCCCACGACATTGAAATCGGCCGCTCAGAGAAAATTTTCGGCCCGTACACGCCCAATCCTACCGGCGAACCCATCATCACGTCTTCCCCACAACACCTTTTCTCCCTGGGAGATCCCGATGCCGGCCACTTCGAGCGGTACAATCCCCGCGCTCTGATGCAAAAGGCTGGCCACGGATCGCTCGTTCACACGCAAACCGATGAATGGTACGTCGCGCACCTCATGTCTCGCCCACTTCCTGGACAACCGTTGAATCCCTTGGGTCGTGAAACCGCACTCCAAAAGATGCACTGGACCAAGGCAGGCTGGCTGGAAATGGCAGACGGGAGTAACCTGGCAAAAATGACCGTTGCCGGTATGACCGGCCAGTCGGT
The DNA here is from genome assembly GCF_003946245.1 of Levilactobacillus cerevisiae. Taxonomy (GTDB): domain Bacteria; phylum Bacillota; class Bacilli; order Lactobacillales; family Lactobacillaceae; genus Levilactobacillus; species Levilactobacillus cerevisiae. The sequence goes on along the minus strand of NZ_RHNN01000015.1, from coordinate 74,658 downwards.
CACTCAGAATTCGGCGAACCAGGATATCACTGAAGATTTCAGTCAGCCCACTTACAGCGCGCAATTCATGACGCCGTACCGTCCGCAGGATTCAGCCTGGGTAAACACCACCGAGAATCCCGGTCATCTCCGCATTCACGGTCACAATTCTTTCTTCTCTCAAGTGAACCCGGCTATCATGGCCACCCGGGCGACTTCCCTGGATTATACCGTTCAGACACAACTCGCCTTTCATCCGGACCATTACTCGGAAACTGCCGGTCTCGGCCTATATTACGATTCAAATAACTGGTTGTACGCTTATCTCGGCCTCGCCGATACCGAGGACCGCACTGTCCTTCGGGTCCTCCAGGCGAAACTGGCCGAGCGTCTCACTAATACCTGCACAACCGTCACCATCCCCGCTGACGCTGCCGACTTACGGATTCGCTACCAAAACGGGTACGCCCAAATTGCCTACCGACTAGCCGCGACGGACACTTGGCAACCCTTAGGCGATTCTTACGACGTGCGCTACCTGTCCGACGAGGGTGTCAACGGTGCCCCAGGAGAAATTGGCGGCTTTACGGGGCTCTTCAATTTTATCGGCGCCGTCGATGCCCACCAACTAAAGTCGTACGCCGACTTCAGTGCCTATACGGTTCGCAACCACTAAGAAAGAGGAAAAATTATGAACAAGACGACCATCTCACTCAAACGCTTAGTTCCCGGTTTAATTATTGGCCCCGCCAGTTGGTTAGGCCCCTACATTGTTATGAATAGTCTCTTTTTACCCGCACTGATTCAGCACTTTAATGCGGCTCACAAGGTCGAACTCGTCGCACTCTTCTCCACCTGCGGCATGATTGTGGCTGCCCTTTCCAACATGATTGCCGGCGCCCTCTCGGATAAAACCACATCGCGGTGGGGAAAACGCGCGCCCTGGCTGATTGGCGGTGCCTTTATCTTCATGCTCGCCATGATTGCCGCGTCATTTTCGCCCAATATTCCGGTGCTCCTGACAACCTGGATGGTGGGTCAAGCCGCCCTGAACTTTATCGTGGCGCCCATGGTTGCGTGGATTGACTTCGCCCCCAAGGAAGGCCGGGGAACCGCCTCTTCCGCTTATGGTGGCTTGGGGATGGCCCTGGGAAACAACGGCTTTAACGTCATTGGTGCGCTCTTCTTGAGCCAATACCGGCTAGGCTTCATCATCTTTGGGATCATCACCTTCATCGGCGTCAGCATCGCTGCATTCATCGTGCACGAGCCTTCAAACCTGGATGAAGAGGTCACCGAAAAGGCTGCTAAACCTAAGCTGACGTTGAAGGACGCCGCGTCCATCTTTCCCAGTTGGTCGGTGGGTCGTGACTACTACATGGCCCTAATCGCAAAACTCTTTCAGGGCGTGGGTAACTTTGCCATCACCGGCTACATTCTCTACATCATGACGGACTTCCTACACCGCGGGAGTCAAACGCAGTCTTCAATTCAGTTGATCAACCTGATCATGTTAATTTTTGGCGTTTTAATGGGATTTGTCGCGGGACCTATTTCCGACAAATTTAAAATTCTGAAGCTGCCCGTCGGCTTTTCAACGCTGTTCCTGGCACTGGCAGCACTACTGCTATTCTTCTTCCGCGACACCTTTGGCATCATCACCTACGCCTTCGCTGCCGGCATTGGGATGGGCATGTGGAATTCGCTGGATAACCTGTTGAACCTGGAAGTGATTCCGGATCCAGACCGCGTGGCCTTCTTCTTGGGCGTCTACAATCTGGGGAATACCGTGACCCAAGCCATCGCGCCGGTCGTTGCAGCGGCCGTCATCGCGATCTTCGGCTACTCTGGTATCTTCATTGTTTCCTTTATCTTCTCGCTGATTGGTGGGGTGCTGATTTTACGCATCAAGTCTGTGAAGCGTTGATTATCAGTTACCACCAGCAACGTCAGCATAATTTCGAAAATCCGCGGCACCTCTTAGGTTTTCCTAAGTCATGCCACGGATTTTTTCTAGATAGCAGCCCCCATAAACAACTAAACTAACCAAGCATCCAGCCCCGCCCATTTGGTTACCGCTCACTATAATTGACCCCACATGAGTACCATTTATCTGATCTAGGGAGGGACCAACATGAGCCGACTTTTCTAAATTTTTCTAACGGGCGAGACCGTGTCTAGTTTCGGCAACAATCTTTTCGATATCGCCATCGATTGGTACCTGTACAGCCTAACGCGCAGTTCCTTGCTCGTCGGCATGATTTCAGGCGCTTTCAATCTGCTGGTGTTGATGAACCTGGTCACCGGTTTTGTCGCCGACCGCCACGTGAAGACCCAGCTCATGCGCCTGGTGGATCTCTTGCAGTTGGCCATTATGATTATTGCTGGTCTTTTCCTGGGGCAACACACCATTACGCTCCTGCCCTTCATCCTGATTCTTTTCGCCACGCGGTTTGTCGGCACCTTTTTCGCCCCCGCCGAGGATACCCTGATTCCTCAGATTGTCACGCGGGACCACTTGGCCAAAGCTAACGGCCTGAACCAGGGGCTCTCAATGGCCGCCCAAATGATTGGGATGCTGGTTGGGAGTACGCTGATTGCCTGGCTCTCGCTAGCGGACTTCATGTGGGTCAACGCCGTGACTTTTGGCGTCTCCTTCATCTGCATTTCCCTGGTTCATCACCGTTACCGGGAAGCCCTAGCGACGCCGACCTCAGACGCCACTGATCACTGGTATGCGGGCATCGCGTATATCAAACGTACGCCGATGCTCCGGGCCATCATTGGGTTGGCCCTCGTCATCAACCTGGCTCTCGGACCCATCATGAGCCTAAATGTGGTCTGGGTCCGCGAAAATCTGCACAGCACCAGCTTCGTCTACGGCGTCATGCAGATTGCCCTGATGGCTGGCGTCATTCTGGGTAACGTGGTTGCAGCCATCCTCAAGCTACGGTTAAAACAAAAGATGATTCTTTCATTAGGATTAGTCAGTCTCGCCGTTATTGGCATGGTCGTTGTACCGACCATCTGGATGACATTTACCATGCGGCTTCTCATTGGCCTTGGCGCCGGGACCATCAATGTGGCCGTCTTCACCCTGATTCAATCCACGACGCCCGCTAACATTTTGGGTCGGGTCAACGGCGCCATGATGGCCGGCACCAATCTGGCTTTGCCGGTAGGAATGATGCTTGGGGGGATTCTCTCCGCACAATTTGGCGTCGGTGGCGTCTATTTGATTGGCGCGATTTGTACGCTGATTGCGTTGGCCAGCTTTTCGCGGGTACCGGTTCAAGAGATTTCGTAGTCGGTGACAACGGTCCGCAGAAAAGTTTTTAGCAGAAATTCCGCCCCCCCTTTGAAAAGTTAACCCTTTGTAGTATACTCGGTCTATAGATGATAATTCTCATCTAAATTTAACATTAGCCGATGGCAGCAACACTTCTAGGAGTAGGAAGCGACCATCAGCTTATCAGGGAAAGAAGCGGGGAACATGAATCACATCTTACGGCCTAGTCTCAGCGGCCTATTTCGACTTGGTATGGGGGATTTTTACGCCTTTCTAATTGTGGCGGTAGCTTTGATCGTGAAGGCACCTGCCCGCGTCATGTATCCGCTCGGCGGCATCTTAGCCATTATTTTTGCCATTTCCGCCTGTATCACCCTGAGTGGCATGATTCTGAATCACCTGTATCGTGAACCAGAAACGTACACCATCTTAATTCTGCAACTGGCATTTACTATCATCTTTGTGGTCATGCTGACCTGGTAGGTTTTGCTGATCATAGTCTAAAAGGGGCCTCGTCGTTTTGTACTTCACGACGAAGCCCCCTTTTGCATGCCACTCATCGCTTGGCCAGCCGCCGCCACCCCCAGCGCACGAGTTTAATCACGGCCAAGTACCCCACCAGCAGTGGCCCAAAGAGGATCAACAGAAATGTCGCCCACAGATGTTCACAGAAAACCAAAACTGGATTGAGAATGCCATCCGTACTCTGGGTTGTGCCCGTCGTGTACTCCCAAGGATTAGCAACCACCCCGTTTGTTGTCCACCGGTGCTTGACGTGATTGTCACTAATATCCTGATGATGCATCGCCAACGCCCGGTGCTTGTAGGTTTCAAAACGCTCACCATTTCTACTATACAGACTCCGATATCTCTGACGCAGGCCAGGATAGCACACTAGCCAGCTGAGAAAGATCCAGGTGGTAAAAATCGTCACTGGTATGTACCAGCCGGTCTTTGTCATTCTGATATCCCAAGTCAGCAACAGCACCATGATGAGGAATCCTCGACTCAGCGCTCCCAGATAGCGGTAAACCCACCGGCTTCTTTTCATCTCCTATTTTCCTCCAGTTTTCCGTTAGTTTGCTTAAAATGATAATTTGATGTGAACTATTCTAATTTAAATATATCATGTTTACTTTCCCGATTAAAGGCCAATTTCGCTTAATTTTCCCCAAACAAAAAACCAACCACCGAAGTGATTGGTTTAAAGCTGTCCCTAGTTGCGACGGCGTTCTGGAATCCGCGCTGCCTTACCGTTAAGTTCACGGAGGTAGTAGAGCTTAGCACGACGTACACGACCTTGACGAATAACGTCAATCTTAGCAACACGTGGGGAGTTTAATGGGAAAATCCGTTCAACACCGACACCGTTACTGATCTTACGTACCGTGTAAGTTGCTTGGATGCCAGCACCCTTACGCTTGATTACAACACCTTCGAACAATTGGATACGTTCGCGGGTACCTTCGACGATCCGGGCGTGAACCCGAACAGTGTCTCCGGCACGGAAGTCTGGAACATCGTCCCGTAATTGTTCTTGGTTGATCTTAGCAATTAAATTGTTTTGGCGCATAATATATTCTATCCTTTCGCCAACATTCATTCTCGGTTTCGACAGCGGAATATTGTTTATGTGGCTAAACAGCCAGAAGTAAGTGTATCATATCTCGAAATGCCTGTAAAGGGAATTTTCTTGACTCCCTACTTTTTCGCTTGGCGTTCTTCCTCTTCAATCCGGACGTCCGCCAACAAATGTTTCTGTTGGGCGGTCAGCTTACGGTGATCGATCATGTCTGGGCGTCGTTGATAAGTCCGCCGGAGGGCTTCTTTTTGCCGCCACTCGTCAATCTTACCGTGATTACCACTGATCAACACGTCGGGCACCTTCATCCCCCGGAATTCCGCCGGCCGCGTGTACTGTGGATATTCCAGCAACCCCGAGGAGAATGAATCCCCAGGGGCCGATTCCGAATTACCCAGCACGCCTGGTAACAAGCGCACCGTCGCATCAATCATCACCATGGAAGCCAACTCGCCACCCGTGAGGACAAAGTCTCCGAGGGAAACCTCATCCGTCACCAGCGTCCGAATCCGTTCGTCATAGCCCTCATAGTGGCCGCACAGGAAGGTTAAATGTTCCTCGTGAGCAAACTCCTCGGCAACGTGTTGATTAAACGTCACGCCAGCGGGATCAAGCAAGATGACCCGACCCTTAGGCAGGCCCTCAGCGGCAGCCTGTTCTTCGGTCGCTTTTAACGCATCAAAGATGGGTTGCGGTTGCAGTAACATCCCCGCGCCCCCACCAAACGGGTAATCATCAACGTTGCCGTGTTTATTGGTCGAGTAATCCCGAAAATTGGTGACGGGCATGGTCAAGTGCCCATTTTGAATCGCCTTACCCACGATGGAATCATGCATGGGCCCGGAAAACATATCCGGAAATAGACTTAACACATCGATCCGCATTACTCGAGTCCCTCCATCAATTCAACGACGACCTGACCGGCAGCCAAATCAACCTTTTTAACGACGTCGTCAATCTTGGGCAACAACAGGTCGTCTTGACCTGGGCGCGCAACCACCCACACGTCGTTGGCACCGGGTGAAAGAATTTCTTTGATTTCACCGAGCTCTTCACCGTCTTCGGTCACAACGGTCAAGCCAACGATTTGGTGATAGTAGTACTCGCCGGGCTGTAGGTCGCTGGTTTCTAACTCGTTGTCCGTGACCTTTAACGTGCTCTGCTTGTAAATTTCCACGTCATTGATTGACGGCTTACCTTCAAAACCCAAGAGATAAAAATTCTTGTGCTTCCGCATCGTCGCTACCGTCAGGGTAATCGGCTTGGTTTGGTCCTTTTGAAACGCATAGAGCGTGGATCCAACCGCAAAGCGGCTTTCCGGGAAATCCGTCGTCGCGATGACGCGGACCTCACCCTTAATCCCGTGTGTGTTCACAATGGTTCCTACCGTATAATATGCCATCTTGTCTGCCTCCTTATTAAGCGTTCAGTTTGTTTGGGGGTCATCCCAATTTTTGGTCAAATTTAGGGTAACAAAAAACTCGAGGAAACGTTGCCGCCTCACTCGAGTTCTTTAGCTGGGCGGTCATCAATGATGAGCCGCACCCGCTTATTGCCTTGAACGCGAACGCTATAAACAATCGTACGGATTGCCTGCGCCACGCGGCCTTGTTTACCGATTACCCGTCCGATGTCATCGGGGTGCACGGCCAACCGATACTCATAGAAGCGCTCCGTCTCAACTGGTGTAATCACCAAATCATCGGGATGCTCCACAAGTGGGCTAACAATTGCTAGAATTAATGCCTTAAAATCGGTCATTGCTAATCACTACTTTTTAGTGTACTTAGCTTCGTGATATTGCTTCATGATACCAGCGTTGGAGAGTAAAGTCTTAACCGTATCTGAAGGTTGAGCACCATTGTTCAACCAGTTCATGATAGATTCTTCCTTCAACGTGATTGAAGCGGGTTGGGTAACTGGATTGTACGTTCCAACTTGTTCGATGAAACGACCGTCACGAGGGCTCCGTGAATCGGCAACCACAATCCGGTAGAATGGGCGCTTCTTAGAACCCATTCGCTTTAAACGAATCTTAACTGACATGTAGACACCTCCTGTATTTCTTTCAACGTGTAATAATATACCAGTTTCTGGATATGATGTAAAGGGTTTTTTCTTTACACCTTGAAATTAATCGAAATTCCTTAGTAACCAGGCGATGTCATTTTCGCTCAGGCTGGGACGATTGGTCGCAATCCAGGTCTGAACGGCCGCATAATCATCAAAATCCAAGTGGGTGTCCGCAACACCAGCCGCCTGCAGGTCACGAGCAAATTTTAAATCCGCAATCGTGATTGGCGCTTGAAACAACGGGTTTTCCGCCGCCCGGGTGGCCCACTCACCGGTCAAAATCGCCTGCGCATTACGGTAAGCCGCATCCTGCTTGATTAAGGATCGCAATTCTGGTGCCGTTAACCTCATAATTCTGACCTCCTTAGCGCCTGCCACTGTGGGTCAGTGGTCAAACTAACCACGGTTCCTGGCGCCTGTTCAACCGAAAATTGTGCGATGGGACTCGTCAGGAGCCAAATCACGGTGGCTGGCAACGTGGTGTGCACCTGTGCCTCCCCGTAGCCATCGGTTAAGATCACCACGACTTGATTCGGACTACCTGCCAGTAGCCTGGGCAAAGCGTCGAACACCGCCTGAAACCGGGTGCCACCCCCGCCAGTCCGTTTTAGCACGTGGGGGCGCCTCTCCAGTGGAAAACTCGCCGTCGGGTCAACGACCGTATCAAATGGATAAACGGTCACCTGAGCGGGATAAAGTGCCAATAACGTGGCCATTTGCCCCAACAGGTAGCTAATCTCCCGATTGCCCATGGAACCCGACTCGTCGACGAAGACCGCTACCTTACGCCAGGTCTGGACGATTTCACCCGGCAGATCCATCCGCACCGGTTGGCGACGGTTAAATCGACCATAGGCGGCTTGTCGACCCGCCGGCACCTGTCCCAAGCCCCGTTTCAACAGCGCGCGCCAATCCAGCGGCCGCTGGGCTACCATGGGTGTCAACGCCGCCTGAATGCTGCCTGGTAACGTTCCGCGTTGTTTGGCGGATAATGTAGCGTCTGCGGCTTGGAAGAGCTGAGAACGCCACTGTTCGCGTGTCTCGGCATCCTGGTCAGCGGCCCGCTGCCAGCCATCGTGGCCATCCTGCGCAATTTCAGCAGCGTCGCCGGTCGGTCCGCCCAATTGCAAGTGGTGCCCGGTCGCTTCCTGCTGCGCTTGCCAGTGGCGTAATTGCCGGAGATAAATCGCTGAATCTTGGCGCGGAAGGACCGGCTCCCCCATCGCCGCGGCTAATTTTTGACTCGTCACGCTGTTCCGTGGTAAATCAGTGAGGTAATCGTTCACGGCCGCATCGGTTGCCCAGCGAACCAATCCCGCCTGGGCAGGCGTCTGTTGTTCAGCTGCATAGCGCCGGGGATGGTTCCACAACAGGTGTAACACGGTGTGCCGGAGCATCGCCAAAAGCTGCAGTCCCTTCCAATCCGTGTGCGCCAGGGCCCCAGGGCTCAACACTAATTGCCACTCCCGAGCCGTTGGCGATAAGCTCAGCGCCGATCGAACAGGTTTGACGATGACCGTCAGCCGACTCAGCACCTGCCCATAGAACGGGTCATTCTGTAGCAAATACAAAACGGCATTACGATACACCGTTTGCGTGGCCTGCGACTGATCCGCCGACGTCGCCTGCCGCAAGCGTCGCAAATCTTGGGTCAGACTGGTCATGGCCTACACCTCGATTTCACGGCTGCGTTTGCCAATCGCCGTCAACATGTCGTATAGCTTGGCAACGCCAGTACTTGTCTCCTGTGCAGCGGCCAATTTCTCAAATAAATCGACGGTATCCGCCATCTGTTGGGCTATCGCAAACTGGCCATCAGGTGGACAACTCACTAGCAAATCGGCGAAGCGCGCGGCATTGGCGTCACGCGTTAGGGGCCAGTCCGCACTGGCCAGGCAATTTTGCAAAATGGTCTGCTGCTGCGCGGCACTCACCGTCTGAAAGGTGGCGATGGCCGTGGGACTGGTAAACGCCTGCGCCACCGTCAATCCCGGGCGCTGGGTCACCAGATAGCTGGCAAAAGCCGTGCCGACCGTGACGCCCAGGTTCCCCTGCATAATGGCCGTCACGACCGCCGTTTGCCCAAATAACTGCTGGTCATCTAATTCCCGCAAGGCCCGGGACACGCGTTCCCAAGCCCGGGGTGTCGGCTGTAAGTCGTCATCGACCGCATTGTCCGCCACAACCACGTGGAGGTCGGCCGGATTTTCCCGCAGGTAACCAGTGACCAGTGGTGAAATGCGCGGTTGGCCCGCCACCACGGTCGTCGCCCAACTTAGCCAGGACGTGACGTCCGCTTGGAGAATCAGCCGCGTTGTTCTGTCGGCAATCGCCGCATCCCCAGGGGTCACCCCGTAGTGACTCTGCTCGAAGCCCGCCATGGTGGCGTCCGGATTCTCTGCCAAAATGAGATGCACCTGTTCTGGCAAGGTCAGCGTGTTAATTTGCCGTTGGAGCACCAGGTTCATCAGCTCACTCTGGACGGCCTGGGTCCCCCGATTAAATTCGTCTAAAAACCAAATAATCTCTTGTTCCGGGTGCGCCTCCGCCTGGCGAATCATGGCCACCAGCGTGTGGGAATACCCAAACTGCACATCGGCTAACGACCCATACTTGGCCGTTTGCACGAAGGAATCCGCGGTTAAGGGCGGCACCGGGATGACCAGATCCCCCTTTTCAACTAAACTGACCACGGTCGTGAATAATTTTGCGTGCCGTTGGCGGGCCAATTCAGCTACCAACGCCGATTTCCCAATACCAGCCTCACCCACAATGGTGGGCACTGCGCCACTGGCTAAGACCACCTGCGTGGCTTGCAGACAGTCCGGATAGGTTAATGCCATGAGTGTGCGACCCCTTTCTACATGTCAATTTCACAACAAAGCCCACCCGAAAATCATCGAGTGGGCGGTTTTAAGTTTACTTACATTTTAGCCCACGAGCACGGGCGTTGGGTTTAGGACTCCGCTGACGGAAATGCCGCAGTAGTCCGGTCAGAACCGGGGCAATTTGCTAGCACCCGGATCACGATTCGTTACCCCTACCTGTGCGTAATCCTTATTTTACCACGCGGCGCTGGAAGAACTTAACAATTTCCACAATCACGATCATCATCAGTGAAGCACTCAAGACGATGGCCCATTGGAAGCCGTCCAGGTGGGCGACGTGGAACATGCTATTCAAGCCCGGCACCAGGATGGTCATGGCCAGTAAGGCGAAGGCAATCACAATGGCCCAGTTGAAGAATTTGTTCTTAAACAGGCCGACCGTGAAGATGGAACCGTGAATCGATTTGGAGTTAAAGGCGTGGAACAACTGAATCAAGCCTAGGGTGGCAAACGCCATGGTCAAGGCATCGGCGTGAATCAGGCTGGTCGATGCGTGGACCGGATAAGTTAAGGCCAGCCAGTAAACGAACAGGGTGATTCCCCCTTCTAACAGGCCTTGGTAAAGAATCCCACCCAGGACTCCGCCGGAGAAGAAGTTGGACTTCCGCCCCCGTGGCGGCTGTTTCATGATGTTGCGTTCCATGGGTTCAACCCCCAGCGCGATGGCTGGCAGGGTGTCGGTCACCAGGTTGATCCAGAGAATGTGAACCGGCGCCAAAATTTGCCAGCCCAACATGGTCATCATGAACAGGGTCAAGACTTCACCTAGGTTCGCGGACAACAGGTACTGGATGGCCTTTTGAATGTTGGCAAAGACCTTCCGCCCCTCTTCCACGGCAACCACAATCGTCGAGAAGTTGTCGTCGGCCAGCACCATATCACTGGCACCCTTGGACACCTCGGTCCCGGTAATTCCCATCCCGATACCGATATCGGCGGCCTTCAGGGCGGGAGCATCGTTGACCCCATCCCCCGTCATCGCCACAACTTTCCCGCGTTTCTGCCAGGCGTTCACGATCCGCACCTTATGCTCAGGCGCAACTCGCGCATACACGGCGTAATCGCTAACTTTCTTCGCAAATGTCGCGTCGTCCATGGCATCGAGCTCGGCACCGGTAATCACCGCAGCCGTCTCGCCCTGATCGATGATGCCCAGCCGAACCGCAATCGCAGCGGCCGTATCCCGGTGATCACCCGTAATCATCATTGGCCGTATCCCAGCGGCCTTGGCATCTGCGACGGCTTGTGCCACTTCCGGCCGTTCGGGGTCAATCATCCCCACCATGCCGGCCAGAATCAAGTCATTTTCAACATTTTCACTGGTCAGGTCAGTCGGCACCTGATCCGTGATGCGGTAGGCAAACGCCAACACCCGGAGTGCTTGCGTTGCCAAATCATGGTTGGTTTCTAAGATGTGTTGCCGGTCAGCCTCGGTCAGCGGGGTGACGTTCCCGTCCTTGGCCAAACGCGTCACCCGCTTCAGCAATTCATCGGGCGCACCCTTCACGGCAATCAGAAAGTGGCCATCCGCCAGGGGATGAACCGTCGACATCAGCTTTCGTTCGGAATCAAACGGAATTTCCGCGACTCGCGGCATGGCAGCCAGGACGTCATCCACCGGATACTTACGGTCCATTTGATATTGCACCAACGCCGTTTCCGTGGGGTCACCGGCCAGGCCATCGGTCGTGATTTTCGTGTCGTTGCTGAGAATCATGACTTGTGCCAAGCGGTCTTCACGGTCAAAGTCGCGTGTGTGGGCATCGGCTAAGTGTAAATCCTCATACACCTTTTCAACCGTCATTTTATTTTGCGTCAGCGTCCCGGTCTTATCCGAGGCGATAATGTCGGTACTTCCCAAAGTTTCCACGGCGGGCAGCTTGCGGACAATGGCATGCCGCTTCGCCATCCGTTGGGTTCCCAATGCCAAGGTGATCGTCACGATGGCGGGTAAACCTTCTGGAATGGCCGCAACGGCTAACGAGATGGCCGTCAGTAGCATGTCAATCAGGCTTTCCGCCTGTCGCCACATTCCCATGGCGAAAACGATGGCCGCAATCACCAGAATCAAAATGGTCAACGACTTCCCGAGTTGCGTCAGATTGGCCTGCAGGGGCGTGGTCGTTTCGTCGGCGGCTTCAATCATGCCAGCGATCCGACCAACTTCCGTCTGCATCCCCGTCGCGACTACCACCCCGGTCGCCCGGCCATAGGTCACGTTAGAGTTCATAAACGCCATGTTGTGGCGGTCACCAATTGGCAAGTCTGCCCCGGATAAAATGGCATCCGCCTTTTCCACGGGGACCGATTCACCGGTTAACGCGGATTCCTCAACCTTTAGTGAGGCGACGTCCAGTAACCGGAGGTCGGCGGGGATGATGTCGCCGGCTTCCAGCAACACAATATCTCCCACGACCAGCTCGTCACTCTTAACGGTCATGACCTGGCCGTCCCGCCGGATTGTGGCGTTGGGCGCAGACATTTCCTTTAACGCGTTAATGGCTTCTTCAGCTTTAGCTTCTTGAAAGACCCCGAAGATGGCGTTTAACACGACCACAATCAAAATGATGACGGCATCGACGACTTCTCCAGTCAGCCCGGCAATCAACGCAGCGACCAGTAACACGATAATCATGAAATCCTTGAACTGAGCGATGAACTTTTGTAACAGCGACGTCGTCTTCTGCTGGTTCAAGACGTTGTGCCCGTTCGCTGCCAAACGTTCCTGCGCCGTCGCTGAACTGAGCCCCTGTTCACTGGTATTTAAATTTTGATACAACGTTGCGGCAGTTTCCTGATAAAACGGTACTTTGGCCATTAATGGGTTCCTCCTGAGGTGTGCTCGCAAGCCATCTTTTCCCGTTCCAAGGGGTAAAAAAAGAGACTTACGCGTGCACACAAAATAAATTTGTGAACACACATAAGTCTCACTATTTAAGACAATCCCGGATTGGCCACTAGTCGGTCGACGTTGCCAAAGAAATCTTGCTGACGGGTATTGTCGCAGAAACGTTCTGCTAGTTACTCCCTTATGGTTGCTTTAGGGATAGTATACCGGAATGTTTGCTCGCCGTCTACCCAAAAGGTACTAAAAAGTTAACAGCATTAGTGAAGATTCCTTGAATATTTTCTGACTAGCATGGACCTGCTAGACATTTCACGGTGACTGCCAAATTGCCTGGACTGGTCTCGTTAGCCGCAGGAGATGGTCGCCTATGCCGCTTATTCGTCTACAAATTAGGACTTACCATGGAGCGCACACATTCACTTGCATTTAGCCTCGACCTTTTTGACGCGGCATCGCGGAATCAGAAAAAGGGCTCCCCGAATGTTAACCATTCCGAGGGCCCCCAGTTAAACCGTCTGGGACAAAAACCCAGACTCGCATTGTATCTCCAAAGCTATATTGTCGAAACGTGCGCCAAAAGGCAGCCGGCTCCGCTTAAAACTGATAGCCAAATAATCCAAGCCCAGGATTATCCGGCTATCAGCCTTAATGCTCACCAGCTAACCGCCTTTTGTCTCACTCTCCGCTTACTTGCGCTTCTTCCGCTTCAATCGTTTCTTCTTATTCTTCTTCATCTGGCGGGTCATTCGGTTCATGGCCATCTTTTGCATCCGGCCACTGACACCACCGCCCATGCCGCCACCCATTCCTGAGTTGCCCATGAGTTGTTCCATGCCGGACATGTTTCCCTTCGACACTTGGTTCATCATTTTCTTCATTTGGTTGAACTGCTTGATCATGCGGTTCACTTCATGAATTGGCCGCCCAGCACCAGCAGCGATGCGTCGTCGCCGTGAAGGGTTCAAAACATCCGGGTTGGTCCGTTCCTGAGGCGTCATGGAGTATACGACGGCCTTCAGGTGATTCATATCCTTGGGATCCACCTGCGCGTTCTTCATCGCCGGATTGTTGGCCATCCCCGGAATCATTTTCATCAATTCATCCATCGGCCCCATCTTTTGAATCTGCTCGATCTGGTCGAGGAAGTCGTTGAAGTCAAACGAATTCTCCTGGATCTTTTCGGTCAACTCTTGAGCTTGCTTCTCGTCGTATTCCTTCTGGGTCTTTTCGATCAGGGAGAGCATGTCGCCCATGCCCAAAATCCGTGACGCCATTCGATCTGGATGGAAGACGTCCAAGTCGGTCATCTTTTCGCCTTGCCCAATGAACTTGATTGGCTTCCCAGTCACGGCGCGAATCGACAGTGCGGCCCCACCACGGGTATCGCCGTCTAACTTGGTTAAAACAACCCCGGTCACGTCGAGCTTGCCGTTAAATCCTTCGGCAGTGGCCACGGCATTTTGCCCAGTCATGGCATCGACCGTCAACAGGATTTCGTCCGGGTGGGCGAGGTCCTTGATGTTGGCCAATTCATCCATCAGCTGTTCATCGATTTGTAAACGACCAGCCGTATCAATGATGACGTAATCGTTGTGGTCCTTTTCCGCTTGGGCTAACCCTTGGCGAACAATTTCCACGGGATCCACATCGGTTCCCATTTCAAAGACGGGCACGTCAATGCCGGCAGCCACTTGAACCAATTGGTCAATGGCGGCTGGCCGGTAAACGTCTCCTGCAATCATTAAGGGGCGGGCATTTTCTTCATTTTTTAACTTCAACGCCAGTTTCCCGGCAGTGGTCGTCTTCCCGGCCCCTTGTAGCCCAACCATCATGATGATCGTTGGAATCTTATCGGACTTGTTCAGGGGAACGGCTTCTTCCCCCATGGTCTTGGTCAGCTCTTCATCAACGATCTTGACGATTTGTTGTGCCGGATTCAAGCCTTCGAGGACGTCAGCCCCCATTGCCCGGTCGCGAACCTTCTTCACAAAGTCCTTGACCACGGTAAAGTTAACGTCGGCCTCAAGCAAGGCCAGACGGATTTCCCGCATCGTTTCTCGGAGGTCACTTTCGGAGACTTTCCCCTTACCCCGGAGTTTTCGCATTGCGTTTTGTAATCGATCAGTTAATCCTTCAAACGCCATTCGTTTTGCCACCTAACTTTCATTGTTCTTCTAGATTTTCGAGTCCCGCCACTAGCCGGTTTAATTTGGCATCGTGCGGGTAATTGGTTGCCACGTACGACTGAATCTCGTCAGCCTGTTCGTTGCGCGCCGTGAATTCTTGGTAGAGATGCAACTTGGCCTCATAATCTTCGAGGATCTTTTCCGTCCGTCGCAGATTATCGTAAACCGCTTGCCGACTGACGTTAAACTCCTCGGCGATTTCGCCCAAAGAATAATCATCGCCATAGTATAGCTGCATATAATTGTTTTGCTTTGCGGTCAGCAGCGGCTGGTAGAACGCAAATAAGGAATTAATTCGGTAATTTTTTTCAATCTCCATGCTTGGTCCTCCAGTTCGTGTCACACTCTACCAGAATACCGATTTTTAGCGGTTTCGTCAATTTTTTTCGCTGATTCTGGGCGAAACGGTGTTTGTTGTCCGGCTTGCCGGTCATAAATTTTAAGTTAAGACGCTGCGGGCAGGACGGTACAAGCCCCCAAACGGTCTTGGGTCTCGCTTTGAAGTACACGAAACGCGGTTCAAAGTCACCATTCTTCAAACACCCCACTTGGAGCACTGATTGACAAAGGATCTCAAAGATTATAAATGAAAACGACCCTGCCGCAAGCATCGCGGTTGGGTCGTTTTTGGTCTAAGCTTTCTTATCCAATGCTTTCACGTCAATCAAGCCCTTAAACAGACCGTAGACGAATTCGTTTGGATCGAATGGTCGTAAATCAGAGATTTGTTCACCCAGCCCGATAAACTTCACGGGCACGTGGAGCTCATTGCGGATGGCCAACACAATCCCCCCACGAGCGGTTCCGTCTAGCTTTGTCAAGACGATGCCCGTCACGGCAGTTGATTCCTTAAACAGCTTGGCTTGGGTCAAGGCATTTTGCCCGGTCGTGGCATCCAGAACCAAGAGAACTTCGTGTGGTGCATCGGGGATTTCACGGGTAATGATCCGCTTCATCTTTTCCAATTCGTTCATCAAGTTGACCTTGTTCTGCAGCCGGCCAGCGGTGTCGACGAAGAGAATGTCATAGTCTTCATCCTTGGCCTTCTTGACGGCATCAAACACCACGGCTGCCGGATCGGATTGCGGTTTGCCCTTCACAATGTCCACGTCGGCCCGTTCAGCCCAAACGTTGAGTTGTTCGGTGGCACCGGCCCGGAACGTGTCAGCCGCTGCCAACAGAACTTTCTTACCTGCCTGGTGGTAGCGGTTGGCCATTTTCCCGATGGTCGTCGTCTTACCGACACCGTTGACCCCAACGAAGAGAATCACCGTTGGGCCCGTGGGTGCCATGTTGATGGCCGTGCTTTCGTTGTTGCCGGCCGCATCATAAATTTCAACCAGCTTTTCAACCACGACTTCTTGCACGTCCGACGACTTCTTGGCGTTCTGCAGCTTGACCTCGTCGCGCAACTCCTCACTGAGTTTCACGGCCATGTCAAAGCCGACGTCGGCGCCAATCAAGGTTTCTTCAAGATCATCAAAGAAACTTTCATCCACGTGCCGGAAGTTAGCCAGCAAAGCGTTCAAACGTTGGCCAAAGGTCGTCCGGGTCTTCTCTAACCCTTTGTCGTAGAGCTGCTCATCGGTCTGTGGTGCTGGTTCGGTGGTATCTGCCGCTGTTGTAGCAGCTGGCTCACTGGTGTCCTTCGTAACCTCTGCAGCTGGTGTCACGGATTCGGCACCGTCAGCCTGTTCTGGTGACGTTTCAACCGGCGTAGTTGCCTGTGAGGCTTCTGCTTCAACCGTAGTTGCTTCCGGTTCAGCCTCGGTCGAAGCCTGTGCTACTTCGCTCTCTGCAGCACTGGTGACCACCGACTCGGCGGCAGCAGAATCTGCTGGAACCGCTTCTTCAGGGGCCACTGATTCTGCTGGCACTGGTGTTACGGGTTCCGTCGACTCTGGCGCAGCTGAGTTATCCGTCACCGGCTCAGCCGTCGTTTCTGCGGCAGGGGTAACCTCCGCAGCCGAACTGGCGTCAGTTTCAACGCTATCATCCGCGGCACTGGTTGCCGTGCTCTCAGTAGCCTCACTGGCTACTGGCGCAGCAGACGCTACTGATTCTGGCGTCGTTGCCGCGCTAACCGGTGCAGCAGCTTCAGAGGACGCAACGGCCGCTTCGCTACTGGCCGGGGCCTCACTCTTTGGTTCTGGCTTGGCTCGCCGACGAAAAATATCAAATAATCCCATTAGGATTGCTTCCCTTCCTGAGTGGTTTCTTGGTCAAGGTCTACGGCGACCATTTTAGAGACGCCGGAGTCCTGCATCGTTACCCCGTAAAGGATGTCGGCTTGCACCATGGTTTCCTTACGGTGGGTGATAACGATAAATTGTGTCTGATCCTGGAACTGGTGAATGTAGCGGGCAAATCGGGTCACGTTGGCCGGATCGAGCGCTGCCTCCACCTCATCCAGAATACAAAATGGCACGGGTTGTACTTGTAAAATCGCAAATAATAGCGTAATTGCTGTCAGCGCACGTTCCCCACCGGAAAGCAGTCCCATGTTCTGGAACTTCTTGCCAGGTGGCTGGGCCATGATATCAACCCCAGTTGTCAGCAGATTATCCGGATCCGTCAAGACCAGTTCCGCCTTGCCACCGCCAAACATCTGCTTAAACGTCGCCGTAAACTTCTCAGCAATTTGATCGAAGCTGGCCTTAAACCGGCGTTTCACCTGGCCATCCAGTTCGGTCATGGTGGTGGTCAGCTGTTCCTTGGCCGTCACCAGATCGTCACGTTGCTGAGTCAAAAAGTCATAACGTTCCTTGACCTCTTTGTACTCATCAATGGCGTTTAGGTTGACGGAACCAATCTCATCCAGTCCCCGCTTCAAAAGTTTCAACTGAACGGCCAATTCATCAGCCGGTAAGTCACTGACGTCCTGTTCCGCCGCTGCCAAACTCAAATGGTACTTTTCAGACAACTGATTCTGTTGTTGGTCGATTAGGGCCGCTAACCGCGTTTGCTTCACCTGAGCGGCTTGCAAGTCATCGTTGGCCAGCTGGAGGAGCCCACTGGTCCGCTGGTTAGCAGTCTCGGCGGCTTCCAACTCATCGTTAACGGTGGTCAGCTCGTCGTTCGCCTGAGCCAACGCCCTCTCGATTGTCTCCCGGTCGTGTTTTGCCTGGGTCAATTGGGCCTTGGCATCGGCTGGCGTCAAGGTTTCTTGTTGCGTCAGATGTTCCAGATTCGTCGTCACCGTCGCAATTTGTTCTTGGGCCGCCGTAATGTCCGCCTGGAGCGCTTTAACGGCCTCCCGTTGCTGTTGATGGCGTTCTTTAGCGCCCGCCAACCATGTCTGCTTAGCGGTCAATGCCGCTTGCTTCTGTGATTGTTCAGCCGTGACCATGGAAATTTTCTTTTGCATGTTCGCAATGGTCTGTTCCGTGGCTGTGACCTGTTGTTCACCGGTGGTAATCTGGGCGGCCAACTGACTGCCCTGATCATCCGCATCACTGTCTTGAGCCTGTTGAATTTCCAACTCCGCCGCTTTGACCTGCCGATTGGCCTGTTCCAAAGTGGTCTGGGCACCAGCCAGTTGGTCGTCTAATTGCCGACACTTTGGCTGGAGCTCATTAATGGTGCTTTGCAGGTCTTGGCTTCGCTGTTCACTCGTCGTTAGTGCCGCGCGCTGGGCCTTGATTTTCGCTTCTTGTTCAGCCAGGGACTGCTGCATTTGTGAAATATTTTTCTGTAATTCTTGCAACTCCTGTTGTTGCCGCAGAACACTGCTGTGACTCTGCCGCGTTTGGCCCCCAGTAATCGCCCCACTGGCACTCACCACGTCGCCAGCTAGGCTGACCACGCGGTACCGGTGATGGATGCGTTGACTGATGGCAACAGCCGTATCCAGGTTGGCGGCAAAAATCGTCGTCCCCAGGAGGTAGGCCAGGATGTTCGCGGCTGATTCATCGATTGTGATCAGGTCGCTCCCGACACCCAGGAATCCCGTCATACTGTGCAGTAGCTGCAACGTACTGTGATCGATCTGCCGACCACGAACGGTGCTTAGGGGCAGAAAAGTGGCCCGGCCAGCCTTGTGCTCACGCAGGTAGCCAACCGCCGCTTTCGCCGTCGTTTCATCATCCACGACGACCTGTTGCAGTTGCCCACCCAAGGCGTATTCCACGGCACTGGTGTAGTGGTCTGGAACCTGTAAAAGCTCAGACACTGCGCCTAATAACCCGCGAAAATGTTCCCGTTGTTTTAGGATTGCCCGCACACCCTGATAGAAGCCGCCATACTCGGCCGACGAAGCCTGTTGATTGGCGACTTTGGTTTGTGCGCGTTGGTAGACTTCGAGTGCCGCCTGCCAGTTGTGTTGCAGGGTTTGGTACTGTTTCTGATGCTGTTGGTATTGCCCCGCCTCAGCATCCAAGGACTGCTCAGCAACGTTGAGCGCCGACTTCTGGGTGGTCGCTTGCGTGCTTAACGTACTAACGGCCACTTGGGCCGCTTTTGCGTGCTCTTGCAATTCGGTCAGCTGTTTGGCTACCCGTTGACCCTGTTGTTGTAGGCGTTCTTGATTCTGCTGGAGGTATTGACGCTGATTCCGCCAATTAGCCACATCTTGTTTCTGGTCAAAATAAGTCGTTCGGAAATTTTCCAAGTCTTTTCGGAGTCCCGCAATCACCTTGGGATCCGTGGCCTGGGTCAGTTCCTTCGCTTCTTGATTGGCCGTTTTCATGGCACCCGTCAACTCTTGAACCGACGCCTCAGCCTTGCTTAACGCGTCCTGATTGGTCGTCAATTCTTGTTTCAAGGTGGCCAGTTGCTCCGCTAAACGTTGCCGTTGCTCATTCTGATGCTTTTGTTGCTCACCAGAAAGGTTCACCCGGCCTTGGCTCTGCTCAACCAATTGCGTCGCCGCAACCAGTTTGGCCTGAAGATCATCCTTGGCGGCTAGCAACTTTGACTGTCGCTGTTTCAGCGTATTCACGGTCTCGGTCTGTGTCTTCTCCGCCGCTTGATGGGTGGTGACTTGGTCCTGTTTCTCGGTTACCAGGGCATCGGCACTCTGCTTCTGGGCAGATTCCGTATGGAGTTGGCGTACCAACTGGGTGCGGTCCAGCAGCGCAAATTTCTGCTGCTGATCCAAATAGTCTTGCGCCAAGTTACTCTGCTCTTCCAGCGGCTGTACGCGGCCTTCAAGCTCGGCAATGATGTCCTCCACCCGGTGTAAATACGTCATCGTGTCGTCCAGTTCACGCTGGGCCTTTTCCTTGTGCTTCCGGTATTTATAAACGCCAGCAACCTCTTCAATGATGTTGCGGCGATCCTCCGGCTTGCTGTTGAAAATGGCCTCAACGCGCCCTTGAGAGATGATGGAGAAGGAGTCTTGTCCCATCCCCGAGTCCATCAAGAGTTCCGTGATGTCCTTCAACCGACAGCTCTGCCCGTTCAGTTGGTAATCCGAATCGCCAGACCGATAGAGGATCCGACTGATGGTGAGCTCCGTGTAATCACTTTTTAAATAATGGTCGCTGTTGTCCAACGTAATGGACACGGCCGCCCGATTCAACGGGTGCCGGTCAGCTGAGCCCGCAAAAATAACGTCGGGCATCTTACTTCCCCGTAAACTTTTAGCAGATTGCTCCCCCAAGACCCACCGGACGGCTTCAGAAATGTTACTCTTACCGCTCCCATTAGGGCCGACGATGCCAGTCATTCCCGGCAAAAAGTCAATTCGGGTTTTATCCGCAAAGGATTTGAACCCACTAATCTCTAATGTCTTTAACCGCATCGTTAGTCATCCTTACTCTACTTTCAGATTCTCCAGCGCATGACGCGCCGCATTTTGTTCCGCATGCTTCTTCGAGTGGCCGTTGCCCTCGCCCAGTAACTTATCGTTGACGTAAACGGCGACTTTGAAGGCCCGATCATTATCCGGTCCCTCTTCATCCAGTAGCCGGTAGTCAATATTCACCGGTCCATTTTGCTGAACCAGTTCTTGAAGCTCCGTCTTGTGATCGAAGAACTCGTCAAAGCGCCCCTCGTCTAGCTTAGGGAAGACCACCGTAGTAACGAACGGCACAACCTTATCCAAACCTTGGTCCATATACAGTGCCCCGATAAAGGACTCAAAAATGTCACACAACAGGGAGTCCCGTTGCCGTGCCTGCGCCTTTTCCTCACCCTTACCCAAACGAATGTACTGGTCAAAGTGACATTCACGGGCAAAACTAGCAAAACTTTGTTCATTGACCATCGCTGCCCGCAGCCGGGTTAACCGCCCTTGCGGCATCTTGGGGTAACGCCGGAAAATGTAGTTCGAGACAACCAACTGCATCACCGCGTCACCTAAAAATTCAATCCGTTCGTAAAATTTCAATCCCTGGTTGGGATGTTCGTTGACGTACGAGGCCTGGGTAAATGCTTCGTCCAGTAACGATTGATCTTTAAAATGAATATCAAAATTATCAGCCAATTCTTGATTTAATCCTGCAATCACGCGCTAATTCCCTCATTTCTTAAATTATCTAGGCTACCAGTCTAAATAGTCACGCCAGTCACTTGATGGGGGCAAAACCGTGGTCGTGCTTCCGGCACACTGAACCTCATCAGGCCATCACAATAATGTACTCACAATAACTATTATACCTGAAACGAGCCCTTTTCACTGAAAATCAAGCAAAATTTTCTGTTAGATTGAAAAAGCCCGGGACGACTTAACCCGCGGCCCGGACTCGCTCAATTTACTTATCTTGTTGACTCTGGTGGGCGTCGATATAGTCGACCACTTCACCAATCGTGTTTAGCTTTTCAGCATCTTCATCCGAAATCTCAGCGCCAAACGTATCTTCCAGTTCCAAGACAAACTCCACAAAATCAATGGAGTCAGCGTCTAGGTCCTGCTTGAAGTTTAGTTGTTCGTTGATGGCATCCCGGTCGGTTTCAAATCGGTCGGCGATAATGTCGGCAATTTTGTCATAAATTTCTGCTTTTGTCATTAATAATCCCTCGCTCACAGTATTCAAATAGTAGTCTAACCGTTTTGCCGGTCCTTGTCTAGCCAATTCCCTATTATAAGCAGCTACTTCAGAGAATCCTTCAGTGCACTCATTTCTTCAGCGTGTTCGGCAAAGTACGTGACTAACTGATCCGCACTCTTGCTGGCTAATAACTCGTGGATTTGGCCAATCGTATTCTTAACGGTTGGTGCCTTAGTTGAGCCGTGGGTCTTAACGACGGGCGCCTTCAACCCCAGGAGAACCGCCCCCCCGTATTGGGAGTAATCCATGGCACTCTGGACGTTACGAAAGACCGGGCGCAACATGCTAGCGCCAATCTTACCGCCTAAGCCGCCGCCCATGATCTCACCCTTGATGAGCTTCAGCATGGACAGGGCCGTGCCTTCGATAGCTTTTAACGTCGCGTTACCCGTGAAGCCATCGGTCACCACAACGTCGGCCGCACCGTTTAATAATTCACGAGATTCCACGTTGCCGACGAAATTAATTTCGTCCATGGCAGACAGGGCTTCGTGAATCGCCCGGTGATTCTTGTCACCCTTGTCAGCTTCGGTCCCGTTATTTAGCAGACCGACGCGGGGCTTTTCAACGTGCATCACGGATTGGGCGTAGTACTGGCCCATGATGGCGTACTGGACCACGTTAAATGGTTTGGTATCGGCATTGGCCCCCACATCCAGCATCACAAAGCTGGATTGGTCCGGCTTCTGCAAAACGGGCAGCGTCGTGGTTAACCCGGGACGGTCGATACCCTTGATCCGACCCACGATGAGTAGGCCAGCGGCCAGGACGGCACCGGTGTTCCCAGCGGAGAAGAAAGCATCGGCCTCCCCCTCGCGGACGGCTGTAGCGGCCAACACGATGCTGGAATTCTTTTTCCGGCGCACAGCGCGAACGGGTTCGTCTTCCATTGCAATCACTTCTGGTGCGGGCACCAGGGTGATGCGCGTGGTGTCTTGGAGGAGTGGTTGCACCTTTTCTTCCTGGCCATACAACAAGAATTCAATGTCCGGATAAGCGTCCCGAGCGAGTTCAATGCCCTTGACGATTTCAGCGGGTGCATAGTCACCACCCATTGCATCTACAGCAATTTTCATGAGTAATCTCCTCGTTCAATCAAATTTAGTCTCCGTTAATCCATGGTGGTATTCTGGTGCGCAGTAGTGCTCAGGAAGGCCGCCAACGCTAAGTTAGTATCCTTATCCGCCCAGTTTGGCGAAGCCACCGTTTCTTTAGCCGCTTGTTGTGCAGCACTCAAAATATTGAGGTCAGCGACCGGGTCACCCACTTTGAAGTCGGGAACCCCGGACTGCTTTCTTCCCAGAATATCACCCGGGCCCCGCAATTCCAAGTCTTTTTGTGACAACACGAAGCCGTCATTCGTACTGGTCATCGTGGTCATGCGTTCCACGGCCAATTGATTTTTCGGATCGGCAATCAAAATGCACGCCGAAGCCCGCGTCCCCCGGCCGACTCGGCCCCGCAATTGATGCAGTTGGGCGAGACCAAAGTGGTCGGCATCGTAGATCAACATGAGGGTGGCATTGGGGACGTCGACCCCCACCTCAATCACGGTCGTCGCCACCAGCACTTGAAATTCGTTGGCCTTAAAGGCGGCCATGATGGCGTTCTTTTCTTCATCCTTCATGCGACCATGCAGGAGACCGACCTTGTACTTCGGTTCAAATTGCTCCTTGAACCGGGCGTAAATGGCCTCGGCATTTTTCATATCGACGGCCTCAGACTCTTCAATCAACGGCGTCACCACGTAGGCCTGAGAGCCCGTGCTGAGCTCGGCCATCACCTGGCGCAACGTGGCGTCCACTTGATTACTGCGAATCCAACTGGTCTTAATCGGTTGCCGGCCCGCTGGTAGCTCGTTGATCACCGAAACATCCATTTCACCGTAAGCTGTAATCGCCAGCGTGCGGGGAATCGGGGTGGCCGTCATAGCTAACACGTCGGGCTGTTGGCCCTTTTCTCGTAACGCTTGACGTTGATTGACCCCGAACCGGTGTTGCTCATCAATCACGGCTAATCCGAGATGGTGATAGGCCACTTCCGGCTGAATCAGGGCATGGGTTCCGATTAACAGGTCAACACCGCCGCTCTTGATTTGGGGCAACAGTGTCTTCCGTGCGGCCGGCTTGGTGGCACCGGTCAGTAATGCGACGTTGACCGGGAAGTCCGCAAACAGTTTGGCAAAATTATTGGCGTGTTGCTCAGCCAAGATTTCGGTCGGCGCCATCAACGCGGCCTGTGCTCCGGCGGTAATCGTCGCATACATGGCGATGGCGGCCACCACCGTTTTCCCACTCCCGACATCCCCTTGGAGGAGCCGATTCATGTGAATGGGCCGTTTTAAATCAAAACAAATTTCGTTGACCACTTTTTTCTGTGCGTGGGTCAACTCGTAAGGTAGCGAATCAATAAAGGCCTTCAACTTAGCCAAATCGTAATGAAAGGCCTGGCCGTGCAACGTGTGGTCCTGTTGCCGAACAATCTGTAAGCGTAATTCAAATAAATAAAATTCCTCGAACTTGGCCGTGCGGCGGGCAGCCTGTGCGGCGTTCGCGTCGGCCGGGAAATGCATGTCATGGAGCATTTCTTTCCGGTGCAATAGCCGGTATTGTTCACGTAGAGGTTCCGGAATCAAGTCCACAATCACCGGCTCGTAAATCTCAAACGCCGCCTCGACCAATTTCTGAATCGTTGCCTGGCGAATTTCCTTGTTGGCCGGATAGATGGAGCCCATGCCACTGTCGGCACTAGCCAAGATCTTCATACCCGCCAGGCTCTGCCGCTTGGCATCAAACCGGCCGTAAACCACAATCTCGTTGCCAACTTCCAACTTATCCTTCAACCAAGGCTGGTTGAAGAAGGTGACCGGAATCACGGTGTGTTCATCCAATAACAAGCGAAAATTTAACCGATTCTTTTTCCGCCCAAAACGGGTCAGAACGGGCGCACCAGCAACAGTCCCCTTCAACGTGACCTTGGCCTGATCCGTCAGTTCTTCAGGATCTTTCGCCTGCAAATCTTCGTAACGGAAGGGAAAGTAGGTCAATAGATCATTAATATTTTCAATCTCTAATCCTTTGAGTGCCTGAACCCGCTTGGGACCAACGCCCGCTAGCGCAGCCACACTGTCGCTTAAACTTGTCATTTATTTCCCTCCCGTCGCTAGAGATAGCGAAAAAAAGACTGGACGGTTAGCCCAATCTTTTTTCGTTTGCCAGTTATTCAACCGAAATCAAGAATGGGTAAACCGGTTGGTCCCCTTCATGAACTTCTGTTTCTAAATCATCGTCCAGCGCTTCGATCTGTTGTTGCAAGTCATCGGCAACTTCAGCCGTCGTGTCGGCGCCATAAATAATCGTAATAATTTCACTATCATCATCGAGCATTGCTTTCACGGTGTCTACGGCCGTCTCTAGCAAATCGGCATCGGTCACTTTGATGGTCCCGTCGACGATGCCCATGAAGTTCCCTTCCTTGATGTCAAAACCATCAAGTTGGGTATCGCGAATGGCGTGGGTCACTTGACCACTCTTCACGGCGCTCAAATTATCTTCCATGGCCTCTTGGTTTTCGTCCAATTCAGCATCTGGATTGTACCCGAGCATGGCCGTCATGCCTTGTGAAACGGTCTTTGAATGCACGATTACTGCCGGAATATCAGCAACCTTAGCGGCTTGCTCAGCGGCTAAGAAAATATTCTTGTTGTTCGGCAAGACGATTGCTCGCTTCGCTTGGCTCTGATTGATGGCGTCCACGATGTCCTGGGTGCTTGGATTCATGGTCTGACCACCATTCACCACGTGGGTGACGCCGAGGCTCTTAAAGAGCGTTCCGAGGCCTTCACCTGCAGCAATCGCAATGATTGCCGTATCAGCAGGTTCTTCCTCGGTGGCAACGGGTGCCACGCCGGCCTCTTCGTCGTGTTCCATGATGGTTTCTTGTTGCATCCGCATGTTATCAACCTTGACCTTGGCTAAATCACCAAATTCTTGGCCCCAGGCGATAACCTTGCCTGGATGTTCCGTGTGGACGTGAACTTTCACGATTTCTTCATCGTTAACTACCAACAGGGAATCCCCTAAATCGGCCAGGTACTTGTAGAAGGTATCGTAATCAAAGTCGTGGTCAACTTGTTTCCCGCGACCGATTCGCACCATAATTTCGGTACAGTAACCGTACTTAATGCTGTCAGGATCCAACTTACCTTGCACACTCTGGTGATGGGCGGCGTCGATCATTTCGTCCATTTCGGCATCGTCTGGCTTGTAGTCGCCCTCTTCGGCAACGCGGCCATTCAATGAGTCGTTAAAGGCTTCCAACACAAAGGTCAGCCCTTGACCACCAGAATCCACAACCCCCACCTGCTTCAAAACAGGCAAAAGGTCTGGCGTCGTAGCCAAAGCATCCTTGGCGGCCTCAAAAATAGCGTCCATGACAGCTAAAACGTCATCGGACTCCTTAGCCGTGTTTAAGCCGGCCTGAGCGCCTTCGCGGACAACGGTGAGGATAGTTCCTTCCGTCGGCTTCATAACGGCCTTATAGGCGGTTTCTGCGCCGGCTGCGAAGCCATCCGCTAAATCTTGGGCTGTCAGCGTTTCGTTATCCGCAATTTTCTTGGAAAAGCCCCGGAAAATTTGTGACAGGATTACGCCGGAGTTGCCCCGTGCGCCCATCAATAAGCCCTTAGCTAAAGCCGTGGCTAAGGTGCCGACCGCCGTGCTGTCAGCATCGCGTTCGTACTTGGCCCCACTTTGCAGTGACAGGCTCATGTTAGTCCCCGTATCCCCATCAGGAACCGGGAAGACATTTAATGAATTAATAAAATCAGCGTTTTGGTTTAGCTTTTGCGAGGCGGCTTGGACCATCTTACCAAACTCAAGATTAGTAATTTCTGTTACTTTCAACTAAGTTTCCTCCTTGATTTCAGTACGATTGGCTAATCAGCCAACACCCGCACCCCTTGTACAATCACGTTCACTGAGTTTGCGGTAACCCCCAGCATTGTTTCTAGGTTATATTTAACTTTAGATTGGACGCTGCGTGAGACTTCGGAAATCTTGGTTCCGTAGCTGGCAATCACGTAAACGTCAATGGCAACGCCGTTCTCTTCTTGGCGAACGACGACTCCGCGGGCATAATTCTCCCGCCGTAAGATATCGTTAACGTTGTCACGAATCTGATTCTTACTTGCCATGCCCACGACACCATAGTTATCAGTCGCGGCACCCCCAACAACGGTCGCAATCACTTCATTGGTAATATCAATTGTTCCGTACTGCGTTTTAATCTTTACGGCCATGGAAATAGCCTCCTTGTCTGGATATAGAATCTTTAACAGAAATTAATCTTACCACAACCAACGCAAAAATAGAAATAGGAACTCCGAAATGCGTGTCCTTACGGTAAATAAGTGTCAAGTAAATTTCCTTGAAAGAAAACATTGCTTTCCACAAAATTGTATGGTAAATTATTCAGGTGAGTAAAAAGCACTGCTTTTTAAAAGTAATGAATCCATAAAGGAGGGTTTACGCCATGGCAAAAGATTTTATCAACGGCAAGCGGACACGCTTCGGTAACAAGCGTTCCCACGCCTTGAACTCCAGTCGTCGCTCTTGGAAGCCGAACTTACAAAAGGTTCGCATCTTAGTGGACGGTAAGCCGAAGAAGGTCTGGATTTCTACCCGGACTCTGAAATCAGGTAAGGTCACTCGCGTCTAGTTTTAGACACGGTAATCTTGAAAGCACGGATCAGCATTCGCTGGTTGGTGCTTTTTTATTTTCCTAAATTTTTTCGTATCTAGCCACTTACTGGTTAACTGCAAGGACAATCTCTTCTATAAGAATAGTTTACCAGACAATTGGCAACTTTACCGGATTTAAGATTTTACGCCCCTTACACACCCATTCAACGACGAGGAGGTCATTCCCCTATGCTCAACCCACAAATTGCGACCAGCACAGACTATCCCCACCTAGTAGCGCTCTGGGACCGTTCCGTCAGGGCCACCCATCATTTCCTAACCGCCACCGACCACGCCGCCATCGAGCAGGCGCTCCCCGGCTATTTTGCGCAGGTAAAGCTCCTGAAGTGGCAAGTAGGCGATACCCTTGTTGGCTTCTCCGGCACGGCAGATAACGACTTGGTGATGCTATTTCTGGACCCCACTTATTTTCGCTGCGGATACGGTCATGACATTGTGCAACAGTTGCTAACCACAGATCACATTCAAGCAGTCACGGTCAACGCTCAGAATCCCGGTGCACTAGCCTTTTACCGGCATGAGGGATTTGAAATCGTCTCACGGTCGGCCACTGACAGTGACGGCCGCCCCTATCCCATAATTAATTTGAGATACAGTTGAACGCCCCAGCTAACCAGAGATATAAGCCACAAGATTAATTAAAAATTGCCACCTGCGGCTGCCAGAGATTCCGTCTGCTGTGGGGAACGCCTGCGGTCTGAGGAACGGTCCTCCGGCTCGGTTTGAAGCCTGACAAAAACCGTCAGTCTCCAAACTCGTCCCACGCTGTAAGCTGAGAAATCTCAGCTAACACCGTCGACACAGCTGCCTCCATCTCTGTCCTCCTCCGGTTAAAGTTGGTACTTCAACATGATATTGATCTGACAATCGCTGGACTGGCGACATTTGTCCAGAATAATTGGTCATCGTCTATGTAGGCGTGAGTGAGCCAAATTTAGGCTCAGCCGTGGGATTTTCCATGTCGTCTTCTTGGAAAATGGCGACTTTGAAACGCGGGGTGGGCGGTTCAAAGCGAGCTCCAAGACCGCTCTTTGGCTTGGGCCGTCCTCCCCACAGCGTTCCGACCTAAATTTGGCGAACGGTAAGCCGGCAGCTTTAAACAACGTTGCCAGACTGCCAGTTTTTTAGCACAAAATAGGCCTACCCCAGCAAGCTTGCAGGGTTAGGCCTATTGGTATATTTATGAGTTAGTGCACGGAACGCTACTCATGCCGCGCCTCGTACGTGTCACAGCTTTGAATCACACAGAGCACGCCCGTGTCGAACTGAAACTCGCCCGTGTCGCCAACAAATTCGTTGCTAGCAAAGGAAATCGGGTACGGAATTGGTTCGTCATGGAGCGTATATTTCTCATCAATCAAACTCAGATGATCGATGGGCGTCAGTGGTACGAAGGCCAGATAATTCTTGTCCGGTTCCTTCTTCAGCGTGTAGTGCCCTGGTAAATAGTACGTAATCGTATTTTGCTTGTCAATCAAGCGAATACGACTGGCATACCGTTTGTACTGTGGCTCCAACACGATAAAGAGGTTCGCCAAAAAGTGGTCTAACCGACCACCCGTGGCACCATAAATGTCCACCTGATCAGCACCGTAGTCACTAAAGGCCACGGAAACCGCCATCTGGGTATCTGTAAAATCTTTTTCGGGTTGTGATTGGCGAATGTCTTTCACATTGCGCCGAACCCGTTGCAATTCCGGGGCTGCCAAGGAATCGAAATCCCCAATGGCGGCCACTGGTTGCACGTTGTGTTCGATCAACCGTAAAGTCCCCCGATCAACGCCAATCCAGGGGCCAACAATTGTCTCAGTGAGGTCCGCCGGCCAATTAGCCTTGGGTCCCCCCACCAATAAATTAAACGTTCCGCCCCGGGGCATTATTTAGTTGCGTCCTTCAGGGCTTGAATTTGGGCAACTGGGTCAGCGGCATTAAAGACGTATGAACCAGCTACAGCAACCGTTGCACCGGCGTTGGCGCATTCAATAACGGTTTCATTGTTGACACCACCATCGACTTCGATATCAAAGTCGTAGCCCTTGGCCTTCTTGATGGCATCCAGTTCAGCAATCTTGGCGACCGTGCTGTGTAAGAACTTCTGACCACCAAAACCAGGGTTGACCGTCATGACCAGCACTTGGCCAACCATGTCTAAGACGGGTTCGATCATGGCAACGGGAGTCCCGGGGTTGATGACAACTTCTGGGGTCACACCGGCGTTTTGAATCATTTGTAAGGCCCGGTGAATGTGTGGCGTTGCTTCAACGTGCACACCGATGATGTCAGCACCAGCCTTGGCAAAGTCTTCGACGTAACGTTCTGGGTTTTGAACCATCATGTGCACGTCCAAAACCATCTTGGTAATTGGCCGAATTGCTTTAACCCAACCGGGACCGTAAGACAATGCCGGAACAAAGTTGCCGTCCATGATGTCGATGTGTAAGACTTCAGCGCCGGCCTTGTCGACCATTTCGATATCGGGTTGTAAGTTCACGTAATCTGCACTTAAAATTGATGGGGCTACTTTAATCATAAAATCTCTTCCTCATTTCTTCTTGTTATAAATTGGTTTTTGATTCTTTAACAACGTTAGTAATTGAAGATAATTGTCGTACCGACTCTGCATGAAGTCGCCGTTAGCTAAGCCATCCTTGACAGCACAGCCCGGCTCATTGACGTGCACACAACCCCGGAACCGACAATTCTGGGCTACATTCAAGAATTCAGGGAAGTAGTGGCACAGGTCGCGATAATCAATCGTCAAGGTTTCGTAGGATGAAAACCCGGGCGTATCAGCGACTAACCCGCCAGCAATCGGCATCAGACTAACCTTTCGCGTGGTATGTTTTCCCCGATTGAGCGCCGTTGAAATCTCACCGGTGGCTAAGGCCAGGTCGGGTGAAATATGATTTAACAGGGTGGATTTACCCGCCCCCGTCTGGCCCATAATCACCGTTTCTTTGCCGGCAAGCTCTTGTTTCAACTGATCAAGTCCAATTTCCGCAAACGGCTCACGGGTCAAGCAGACCGAATAACCAATCTGCCGGTAGCCAGCGGCCAGTTTTTCAAATTCCCGATAACGCGCATCGTCAATTAAATCGGTCTTCGTGAAATAAATCACGGGAGTAATATCACTAACTTCCAGCGCGATTAATTGGCGGTCCAGTAGGCCGGTCGAAAACTCAGGGGACGCCACAGCGGTGACCACGACACCCTGATCCACGTTGGCAACGGGTGGCCGCGTCAATTCATTGTCCCGCGGCAAAATTTCCAGCACGTAGCCCTCTTTGGGCGATGTACTTTCAAAGGTCACCCGGTCGCCCACTAAAGGCGTAATCTTGCGTTTACGAAAATTCCCCCGCGCACGCGTTCGGTACGTTTTACCGTCACTGTAGATATCATAAAAGCCACTGAGCGACTGGCGAATCTGTCCTTCTGACATGCAGCACCTCCTTTAAACTCTTTCTTTCCAGTTTACACTAATTTGGCGTTGGGCACTAGTTTTAGGGCAGATTGTGTTAAGTCAATTTTAGGTGGCGTCCCACCGGCTTACCGTTCGCCAAACTTAGGCTGAAACACTGTGGATAGGCCACCGGCAGCCTGAGAAACGGTCTGCCAGCTCGCTTTGAACCACCCAGGCCACGTTTCAAAGTCGCCATCTCTATGAAAACCACTTAGAAAATCCCACGGCTGAGCCTAAATTTGGCAAACTCACGCGTACATAGACGCCACTCAATTATTCTAGCAATCATCGGATTAAAATGACGCCTTGTTAAGGGACCAGCACACCTTACGAAACGTCTTTGACTTTCATCCCCATCGAAAAAAAAGGCCTCACAACCAGCTTCCACGGCCGGCTCTGAGGTCTCTTCCATAATACGGTTCATAAAAACTTAGTCCTTGGTAACGTGACTATCCGAAGCAATCACGTGGCCATCACGGACCACCTTATACGCACCGGCCTTACCGGACGCCACTGTAAACGGTAACGTCACGTTGGTGTCGGCAGTAATTGTCATTTGTTTATAGATGCTACTCAGTGAGTGGTCCTGATCCTTCAAATAAATCTGAACCAGATTCGACGACGCCGAGCTACTACTGCTACTGCTGCTATCCGCATCGTCAGAACTGCTCTCGCTATCACTACTGCCATCGTCAAATGGAATCTTGACGTTCACACTAAACTGATCCACGCTCGAGCTGCTTTCACTCTCTGTTCCACGAGACAGGGTCAGTGTGACCTCGTCTCCCTCTTGCACAATGGCACCTTCACCTGGCGACTGCTTAATGACCCGACCCTTAGACACATCACTAGAATAAGCATAGTCATACGCCAAATTTAGGTTGTGATCAGTCGCATATCTTTGGGCCTGGGCCTTCGTCTTGTTCGTCAGATCCGCCAACGTCACGGTTGCCGAACCCGTCGACACGGTAAACGTAATGTCCGTCCGGGACGGCACCACGTTCTTCCCAGCAAGCACGCTCTGTTGCATGATTTTACCCGCTGGCACGCTGGTTGAGTGGACCGATTCACGATGAACGGTAAACCCGAGGGCCTCCAACTTGGCGGCAGTGCTCGCGTAAGCATCACCCTGATAATTCGCCAACTTGTAGCGTTTAGGTCCAGTACTGATCCAAAGATCAACAACAGTATTACGTTTCAACTGCGTACCAGAACGCGGCTCCGTCCGCACGGCGCGATGAACCTTTACTTTAGAGCTGGACGTCTTGTGAACCTCACCCACGGTTAAATAGGCATCCGTTAAACGTGATTTTGCCACGGCCTCCGTACGACCCGCAACGCTCGGCACGCTGGTCATGTGCGGCCGGAAAAGTGCCATGCCAATCAGGATACCGGCTACTAACAACAACACAACTAATCCGGCCAAAAGAAATTTTCGACGCCGCGGGTGCCGCGTTTTCTTGCGGCCCTTTTTACCAGTCGCCTTGGTCTTGATGGCCGTGTCCGCTGCGGTTTCTGGTGCCGAATCCGACTGGGTAGCTGCCTCAGCCGAAACGGGTGCCGCGGAACTCAACGCACTCAGAGGCAATACCTTGGTCTCGCCGTTGTCATCCTGTTCGGGCGTGAATTTAACCTCACCCGCCCGTTTCGGTGACAGCGACGTTTTTAAATCATCCGCCATACTAGCAGCGCTTTCGTAGCGGTCTTCGGGCCGTTTAGACGTTGCCTGAAGCACCACATTTTCCAGCGCTTGCGGGATTCGCGGATCAATCTCTCTCACCGACGGAATCTCAGACTGGAAGTGCTTTAGCGCAATGGAAACCGCCGTTTCACCTTCAAAGGGCACCGTTCCCGTGAGCAATTCATAGAGAATGATCCCCAACGAATAGATGTCGGACTTCTTGGTTGCCATGCCCCCCCGCGCCTGTTCTGGCGACAGATAGTGCACAGATCCCAGCACCGTATTGGTTTGTGTCAAACTGTGCTCCGAGAGAGCGACTGCAATCCCAAAGTCAGTAATTTTTGCAACGCGATTCTGGTCAATTAGAATATTTTGGGGCTTCAGATCCCGGTGAATGATGTTGTGCTCGTGGGCCGTCTCGACCGCACTGAGGATCTGCTCCATGATTTGAATAACTTCTTGATAGGCAATTGGAAAATGATCTTTGATGTACGCCTTCAGGTCGGTCCCTTCGACGTACTCCATGACCAGATACTGCATGCCATTTTCCTCGCCCACGTCATAGACTTGGACGATGTTGGGATTGACCAGTTCCGTTGCCGCTAACGCTTCCCGTTGAAAACGCCGGATGGTACTGGGATCATCCCGCAAGTCAAGCCGCAACAGTTTCACTGACACATCCCGGTCGAGAATCAAATCATGTGCTAAATAAACGTTGGCCATGCCACCTTCGCCCAACGCGCGGACGATGCGGTACCGACCGCTAAGCGTATAACCTGTCCGCATTAGTCCGCCACCTCCCGTGACCCATTTGCGAGGAGTAACACCGTAATGTTGTCCAGGCCACCAGCTGCGTTGGCCATGTCAATCAGTTGGTCACATTTTTCCTTCGGCGTCTGTTCACTGGTCAGAACGGTTTGAATCTGTTGGTCATCGACCATGTTCGTCAAGCCATCCGTACACATCAGCAACTGATCGCCCAAGACCAACGGGTACGTGTTCAGGTCAAACCGCGCATCGTCAGAAATACCGAGTGACCGGATGATCACGTTCTTCTGGGGATGATGCCGGGCTGCCTGCCGACTGATTTCGCCACGCTTAACCAACTCGTTGACCAATGAATGGTCTTCGGTCAATTGACGCAACTCACCGTCACGCATTAAATAGGCCCGCGAGTCCCCAATATTGGCAATGATCACTTCTTCAGTAAAGTAGAGTGCCGCCACCAAAGTGGTGCCCATCCCGTTTAAATCAGCAAATTGATTCGACTTGTCAATGATGGATTGATTTTCCGCGGTAATTTCTGTGGCAATCCATTTTTGTGCCGCCTCGGGGGTGGCAAGCGTTGTCTGTTCAAACTCATGGCCCAGGTGCGAAACGGCCATTGCACTGGCAACGTCGCCTCCCTGGTGGCCGCCGATGCCGTCAGCAATAATAGCCAGATGTTTCCCGGCCTGATTCGTGAAGACGTCTACATAGTCTTCATTATCATTGCGTTGTTTTCCAATTGACGTGCGGTATGCCACTTCCATGACCAGTCACCTCTACTTTTTCTTCCGAAAGGCGCTGACGAAGAAGCCGTCTGAGTCGAAATCGTCCGGATAGATGTTCAAGGTATCCGTGGTCCGCTCGCCCTTCACGTTTAATTTTGTCTCTACCCGCATGGACTCGAATTCGGGATGAGCAGCTAAGAATTTTGCCGCAACGTCCGCATTTTCCGTGTCCAAAATGGTGCAGGTACTGTAGACCAAAATCCCATTTGGCTTTAACTTTTGACTGACGACGTCCAAAATTCCCAGTTGAACCTTTTGCAGTTGTTGGATATCTTGTGGTGTCTTTTCGTAACGAATTTCTGGTTTCCGGCGAATAAGTCCCAGACCAGAACAGGGCGCATCGACCAAGACCCGGTCAAATTGCTTGTTGGGGAACCGGTCGTCAATGTTCCGGGCGTCCAACGCCACAGCGTCTACCCGGTCAGCAACGTGCATCCGAGCCGCATTTTTCTCGATCAATGCGACTTTCTTAGGATGTAAATCCAAGGCCGTGACCTTCCCGCCAGAGTGGGCGTCTAGGAGCGCCGCAATCTGCGTGGTCTTCCCACCAGGCGCCGCACAAGCATCCAACACCTGATCGCCAGGCCGGACTTCTAAGGCTTCCACGGGCAACATGGCACTCTCATCTTGGATCGTCAACTCGCCAGTTTCAAAGACGTTGCTCTGATTAGCGGCCTTGTCATCCAAACGAAAGGCATCCGCAGCGACCACGCTGGGCGTGACCGTGTAACCTTGGGCGACGAGGGATTGTTCAACCTCTTCCGTCGTCGCGATGGCCTTGTTCACCCGTACGGATTGCGCAGCTGGCTGGTTGATGGTCTCTAAAATGCTGACGGCCTTGTCGTCGCCAACTTGTTTTTGAATCGCCGTTACCAACCATTCGGGTACGGAATACTGCAGGCTCAACCGTTGTGTCGGGTCTTCAATTTTACTGATATCGGGCAAACCTTGCCGATCGATGGCGTGCAAAACACCCGTGACGAAGCGCCGAATGCCTTCGTGGCCCCGGTCCTTAGCCAATTGAATAGCTTCGTTAAAGATGGCCCGCTTCGGTACCCGGTCCAAATATAATTCCTGATATAACGCAACCAACAGGGTCATTTTGACCCAAGGCAAGACCTTTTGGTTCGGCTTGATAAAGCCTTCCAAGTAGTATTCCAACGTTAATTGATGTTGGATGGTCCCATAAACCAAGTTGGTCACAAACCGGCGATCAACGTCGCTGAGGTTGTTATTTTCTAAAGTTTGTTCCAGTTGTAAATTTGAGTAGGCCCCATTAGATACGCGGGTTAAGGCTTCAACCGCTAAAGCTCGGGGAGTATTATTTTTTGTCATTATTCAGCCACCTGTTCGCCAATTGTCAGTGCGTCGCTAGTCCCGTTCAAGAAGTCCGTAATACTTAATTTGGGCTTCCCGGCCGGTTGAATCTCGTTTAGGGCCAAGACCCCGTGTTCACCCGTGGCAATCGCCAAGTGGTGCTTGTCATGACTCACCAAAGAACCTGGCTTCAAGTCAGTCGTCTCGTCAAGCACCGTGACCTGCCAGAGCTTGGTCCGTACGCCGTTTAAATAAATGTGGGCAATGGGTGCTGGGCGTAAGGCCCGGACCTTGCAATCAATTAGATGGGCACTCAAGCTCAAATCAATCCGTTCCTCATCCGATTTAATCGTGGGCGAGAAGCTCACTTGGTCTTCGTCTTGTGGAACCGGCGTAATCTCACCGGCCAACAGCTTGGGCAACGTGTCTAACAAAAGATCTCGACCCAAAATACTCAGCTTATCAAACATACTGCCGACATCGTCTTGATCCGTAATCGGCATAGCTTGTTGCGCAAGCACGGCTCCGGCATCCATCTTCTTTTCCATGAACATGATGGAGACCCCTGTTTCCTTATCACCATTCATGATGGCATAATGAACCGGCGCCCCACCCCGATATTTAGGAAGTAAGGACGCGTGAACGTTGACCGCCGCAACCTTGGCTGCCTTGAGCAGTTTGGTTGGTAAAAATTGGCCAAATGCCGCCGTCACAATCAGATCAGGCGCCAACTCAATGGCCCGGGCCATTTCATCGCTCCCGGAAATCTTTTGTGGTTGGAGGACTTCGATCCCATTTTCAACGGCCACCTGCTTGACTGGTGAAGCCGTCAACACGTGCTTGCGACCTACGCGCCGGTCGGGTTGGGTCACGACGGCTAAGACGTCATAGCCAGTCTTAATTAAACTACTGAGGATGGGCGCCGAGAATTGCGGCGTGCCCATGAAAATTACTGAAGTCATGCAATGCACCATACTTTCTATTTTTAACATCAATTAAACTTAGGCTTGGAAAAGAGACTTTCACGAATACTTCTGTTCTCAGTATAACAGGGATAGCGGCAATACTGTCTAAACCTGCCGGCTTACCGTTCGCAAAATTCAGGCCGGAACGCTGTGGCAAGAGTGTGGCAGAGGCGGTTAGCTGGCGAGCATTAACGGTGATAACCGAATAATCCTGGGCTTGGATTGTTTGGTTATCAGTGTTAAGCGGAGTCAGCTGCCATCTGCCACACGTTTCGACAATGTAAAATGGGCGGACCAAATCCCACGGCTGAGCCTAAATTTGGCTCACTCACGCCTACATAGACTGTGGTCAATTATCGCGAACGAACGCCGTCAATCCAGCGATGCGCATACCAATGTCATGGTGAAAAAACAATCGTAACCGGAGGAGGTCAGAGATGGAGGCAGCTGTGTCGACGGCGTTAACTGAGCGATTTTCTCAGTTTGCAGCGTGGGACGCGTTTGGGGACTGACGGTACTTGTCAGTCTCCAAACCGAGCCGGAGGACCGCCCCTCAGGCCGCAGGCGGTCCCCATAGCAGCCGGAATCTCTGGCAGCCACAGGTGGTCGGCTTCAGCTAATTGGAAATCTACATAAAGTTCATCGGTTCCGAATCAATGGTTACTGCCAGTCCGTGGCGTGCGGGAATTTGTGCCGCCTGCCGAATCTGTTCCAGAACTGGCTTCAATTGCGGCTCCCGCTTGTATTTAATCACAACTTGATAATAATACTTCCGCTTGACCCGCGCAATCGCCTTGGGCGTAGGCCCGAGAATAATTGCATCCGGACTCAGACCTTTTTTCAGGGCGCCAACAATCTGATACATGGCTTTGGCCGCAGTCGCCTCGTCCTCGTGACTAGCAGTCAATTGGACGGCAAAATAGTACGGCGGGTAATTGCCCTGATGGCGCATATGCATTTCGGTGACGAAGAAGCGCTCGTAATCTTGTTGCTGAGCCAGTTCGATGGCATAATGATCCGGGTTGAACGTCTGGATAAAGACTTCCCCCGGCTTTTCTGCCCGTCCAGCACGACCGCTGACCTGCGTCAACAGCTGAAAGGTCCGTTCACTGGCCCGAAAATCAGGCAGTCCCAGGGCAGTATCAGCGTTCAAAACGCCAACTAGCGTCACGTTAGGAAAGTCCAACCCCTTGGCAATCATCTGCGTACCCAGGAGAATGTCGGCTTGGTGCTGGCCGAACTGCCGTAAGATTTTTTCATGCGCACCCTTCCGCCGAGTCGAATCAACATCCATCCGTAAAATACGAGCCGTTGGAAATTCCTTTTGCAGCGCCGTTTCAACCTTTTGAGTCCCCGTACCGTAGTAGCGGATTTTCCGGCTATGACAGTTGGGGCAAACATGCGGAATGGCTTCCTCATGCCCGCAGTAGTGGCACTTCATGGTGTGGGTATCCATGTGGAGTGTCAGTGAAATATCACAGTTGGGACACTTTAAAACGAACCCACAGTCACGACACATCACGAAGGACGAGTATCCCCGCCGGTTCAGCATCAAGACCATCTGTTCCTGCCGGTCGAGACGTGCTTGGATGGCCGTCAGTAAGGGCTCCGAGAAGTCGCCATCCGCTCGCTGTTTGACCTCTTCTCGCATATCAACAATGTGGACAGTTGGTAGCGGATGGTCGTTCACCCGCTTAGTCAGAACTAAGCGGGTATACACCCCTTTGGCCGCCCGGGCACGCGTCTCCAGCGATGGCGTTGCACTACCCAAAACAACGGGACAATCGTTGTACTGTCCCCGCCAAATAGCCACGTCGCGCGCATGGTAACGAGGATTTTCATCCTGCTTATAACTACTTTCATGTTCCTCATCCATAATGATGATGCCCAAGTTCTTAACGGGCGCAAAGACGGCCGAACGGGCACCGACGACCACGGTGGCTTCACCGCGATCGATTCGACGCCACTCATCGTACTGCTCGCCCTTAGACAGGCCACTGTGCAGAACAGCCACCCGTTGGCCAAACCGGCCTTTAACGCGGTTAACCATCTGAGGCGTCAGTGCAATTTCAGGGACCAGCATCAAAGCCGTGCGCCCCTGTTGCAGCGCAATGGCAATGCTTTGCAGGTAGACCTCCGTCTTCCCACTCCCCGTCACGCCTTCGACTAAAAAATTCTCAGTCTTCTGCGCGTCGACGGCCTGGGTAATGGCGGTTACGGCCGTTTGCTGCTCCGGATTTAACTGGAGCGGTTGCGTTGGCTTGACCGGTTGATGGAACGGATCGCGATAGACTTCGAGAGACTGTTTCGTGAGCCATCCCTTCTCGGCTGCGGTCGAGATCACCGCCGTACTGACATCCGCGGCATGGCTGACCTGACTCTGGGCAACCAGTTTATCGGGCGTCATCGTCTGCAGGTAAGCTAATAAGTCGGCCTGCTTCGGCGCACGCTGGGCAACTTCCACCTGAATTTCTTGCAACTTAGCAACGGGCAACGCGGGTTTGATCCCGGTTGTCGTCTTGGCAGCGGCCTTGCTGGTGACTTGATACGTAACCTCAACCTTACCAGCGCGTTGCAGGCGCAGGAGCCCGGCTAAGGTCGTGTCATCCAGCTTGCTGGCGTCAAAAGCACGAGGCGCCCCTTCTGGAAAGTAGATCGCCATTTCCTGATCCGTTAGTGCTTCCGTTGGCTGAATTTGCCGTTCAGTCTGGGCCTTGAGCAGGTTTGGTAGCATGGTTTGAATGCACGTGATGCGAAACGCATAGGTCGTGTCGGCCAACCATGCCGCCAACTGTTGGAGTTCATCGTTTAAAACGGGGGCAAGATCGAGGACGGACTGGATGGGCTTGAGTTTGCCATCATAGGTCGTCACGTCGCTCAGACCAACCACAACCCCCGACACAACGCGGTGACCGCGGCCAAATGGCACTGTGACCCGCATCCCCACCTGAACTTGATTTTCTAACTCGACTGGAATGGCATAGGAATAAGGTTCGTTCGTCTGCATGGTTGGCACATCAACAATAATTTGGCCAATTTGGGCCATGGTTTGTCACCTCACTTTGTGGCTAATAACTGGGCTACCCGGTCAATTAAGGCCTGGGCAATCAACGTTTTACTGGTTTTAGGCGTCTGATCCGTCACGCCATCGGCCATGATGAAGGTGACCTGATTGTCATCCCCGTTAAAGCCAATATCGCTACGAGAGACGTCGTTTGCCGCTAGTAGGTCTAAGGACTTATCGTGGAGCTTCTTGGCGCCATTGACCAGCAAATTTTGCGTCTCAGCGGCAAAGCCGACCGTCACTTGCTTGGGTCGCTTAATTGTGGCAACCTCTTTTAAAATATCCGGTGTCTTTTTAAGTTTCAAAATAAATTCATCATTATCGGTTGTTTTCTTAATTTTTTGATCAGCGACCACTTCTGGTTGAAAATCAGCCACAGCAGCGGCCATAACTAACGCGTCGGCCTGGGGAAAACGACTTAAAACGGCCTGTGCCAGGTCGGTGGTGCTTTCAATTGGCACAACCGTCACGCCAGCAGGACTCGACAATTTGGTAGGCGCCGTAATTAGCGTCACGTCCGCCCCGGCTTGGCGGGCAGCAGTCGCGACCGCATACCCCATTTTACCAGAAGAATCATTTGTGAGAAAACGCACGGGATCTAGGCGTTCACGGGTCCCCCCAGCTGTCACGATTACGTGCTTACCGGCCAGCGTTTGGGGCACGAACAGACCTAGTTGGCCGATTTGCGCAACAATTTCAGCAGGCTCGAGAAAACGTCCCTGGCCGGCGTACCCTTCGGCCAGTTGGCCAGTCGCCGGCGTCAAGACGTGAACGCCATCGCTGACTAGTTGCTGGCGGTTACGCTGAGTTGCTGGGGCTTGCCACATGTGGGTGTTCATTGCGGGGACCACCACTTTTGGTGCAGCGGTGGCCAGCCAGGTCGCACTGGCGGCGTCATCTGCGAGGCCGTTTGCCAGCTGTGCCATCAGGTTGGCAGACGCCGGCGCTGCAATTGCAAGATCAGTCCAGTCGGCTAATTCAATGTGGTCAATTTGCCCATTAGCCCGCCACCAAGTCTCATCCGTTAACACGGGAGCCTTGGTCAGGGCGGCAAACGTCTCAGCGGTCACGAACTGCGCAGCGCCAGCCGTTAAGGCAACGCGAACCTCGGCACCGGCGCGTTGTAAATCACGAGCGAGCAAAGCCGCCTTGTACGCAGCCACACTCCCACTGACCGTTAACGTGATGTGTTTGTCTTCAAACATTGCATTCCCTCCAATCTTGATAAAAAAAGCCAGATTACCCAACGGCAACCTGGTCTTTCCTGAACTGCCAAAGTTAGGCGTCCAGATCCTTTTCGTCCGGATCAATCATTAAAGCACCGGCAGCGATTTCTTCCAGTGCGCGACCAATCGTCTTAGGCGACTTGTAGTCGGTCAGAAGTGGCTTAGCGCCGGCGTCCAGCTCGTGGGCCCGTTTGCTAGCCAACATAATCAAGGAATAACGTGAATCAACTTGTGCTAATAAATCATCAACTGAGGGATAGAGTAACATTTTTTATTCGTCTCCAATCATTTGTTCGTAATCCGGCATCACCCGGGTTACCCGTAAACGTTCACTGCGGATGATCATCTGAATGCGGTCGACGGCGTTATTAACCTCGTCATTGACCACCGCGTAATCATAGTTACGCATCATTCGGATTTCACCCACGGCCTTCTTGATACGTTTGTTAATGACATCCATGGCGTCAGTGCCCCGCCCAATCAGGCGATGCTTCAACTCCATCAAATCAGGTGGCGTCAAGAAGACAAAGACAGCATCAGGACAATTGGCGCGAACCTGCATTGCCCCATTGACTTCGATCTCCAAGAAAACATCCTTACCCTCATCCAGGGTCTCATTAACATATTTTAACGGGGTACCGTAGTAGTTGTCAACATACTTGGCATACTCCAACATTTCTCCGTTACGAATATTTTCTTCAAACTCTTCTTTGGAAACGAAGTAATAGTCGACACCATTCACTTCGCCTTCCCGCGGTTTCCGGGTGGTCATCGAAATTGAGTACGAAAAGTCGGTCGCACCGGTTTCAAATAACGCCTTACGAACCGTTCCCTTACCAACTCCGGAAGGACCTGAGAGCACAATGAGCATTCCACGTTTAGCCATCGTTTAAAAATCCCTTCATCACAAATTTAATTATGGGACCGTAACCTCCAGTCATCAACCAGGGGTTACCGACCCGCTTGTCGCCAGAATTGATTGGCGTGAACTATATTAATCTATAGGATACTATATTACCACTATTCAGGGATAATTACTGCATATCGCCACGATTTCTGTTAAAAAGCTGTTATTTCGTGCTGGTTAAGCTGCCAACGTTTTTTGAAAGCAGGAATGGCCCAATTGTGCTGGACAAACATTGGCCACACCACGTACTGTAAACATGGTGTCACTGAAAAAAGATTGGTGAGAATCAATGCGCGTACAGTAAGGAATTCGTCCTGAAATCTTCGGCGATTGAAAAAGTAGCGAACAAAAAAGCTTGCAATTCCAAACAAACGTTCGTATAATAAAAATACAAACAAACGTTCGAGGTGATCAGCATGCAAAATTCAATCGCAACTCGTGTTACCCTGTCTGATCGGGTAGCCAATCTATCGCAAGAACTCTTCAGTCCCTTACCCGTCATTAACGGCCAGGTCGTCTACGCCCAAATGCCAGCATTTCAAGTAGACTTATTCCTACAGCAGGCATTGACCCGCCATTACTTAGTCCGGCTACAATTCAAGGCAGTTCCCGATGTTGCTCCTGCCACCGTGATTGGCCAGTTGAAAGAAGACTCGGCTGGTCACCTCATCCTAAAACAAAATAAACAACTTACCAGCATTGTGACGCCCGGGCTCTTACGTTCGGTTCAACGCGTGAAGTAAGTAAGCAAACGACCACGATAGATTTTTCTACCGTGGTCGTTTTGAATTAATTTTAGTGTTGCCGTGTCCGACGGTACTGCCAAACGCTGAGACTCCCACCAATTACTAATAAGCCCACAATTGCGGCGAAGAGGGACTTGGCCTCGCTGGTCTTAGGTAAAAGCGTATTGGCTGGGGTATGGTGTTGCTTGGCCGAAGTCTGGTTAGCTGTGATGGTTCCCGCACCACCGCCACGGTTTGAAGATGATGCAGGTGTAATCGGTGTTGAACCCACCTTATCTCCGTGACTGCTCCGCGTTGTACTAGATACGGATGACTTAGACGTCTTCGTCGGCGTCCCAGGATTGGCACCCGAGGTTGAGCTGGAGGAACTGGAACTAGACGAGCTAGAGCTTGATGAACTGGAAGACCCATTATTGCCCCCTGGCGTAGGCGTTGGCGTTACGCTGCTTTCGTCTTCCTGGGAAACGGCCGCATCAGGGCCCTCATTGGGCTCAATTGCCGGCATCTCACTAATCGTAAATGGGATTGGCGTTTGATCAAGTTTATATCCAGCTGGTGGCGTTTGCTCGATGAAGTCGTAGCTGCCCTTTGCGATTGGACTGACAATTAGTTGACCATTCTCATCGGTTTTATAGGTTAAGGTATTCACTGGTTTAGTCAGATCAGTACTCAGAAAAAGTTTATAACTAGCACCTGGCAATAATTTTCCAGTTTTTTCATCTTGCTTGGTCAGCGTAACTTTAAAGGGAACATCACTCTGCGTCACTTGATGTGCAGTACTGGTGTCATCCGTCGCCGTAACTTCAAATTCTGTCGAATAGGCT
The DNA here is from genome assembly GCF_003946245.1 of Levilactobacillus cerevisiae. Lineage (GTDB taxonomy): Bacteria > Bacillota > Bacilli > Lactobacillales > Lactobacillaceae > Levilactobacillus > Levilactobacillus cerevisiae. The sequence continues at coordinate 31,316 of NZ_RHNN01000015.1, read as the reverse complement.
GCATACCCTGTCGCTAACCGAAACCCAATTGGAGCTTGAATTTCTTGATAACGATAGACGCCGGCCGGTAAACTTGAATTCACAATTTGACCATTAGAATCTGTTGAGAGATTCTGTTGGACATTGCTAAATTCTCCGGATGAATCTTTCTTTTGCAAATTATAAACAGCTCCGGCTAAACCTTGAGTTAGATTATTGGTACCTACCTTGGTTAAAACGGCATTTCCTAAGATATTACTACCATCCAGAGTACCAGTCCCACTTGCACCCCAAGGCTGATCTTTGTGGGAATTGCCCACTACTGTCGGCGTTCCAGTGTCTGAACCTGAACCCGGAACAGACCCCGCACCCCCACTTTCTCCATCTTCAGCAGACAAGCGAATATAGTTGCTTAAATAACCGCCGACTAATTTGTCAGAAATCATTTGCTGATAATCAACCGTCGTCGTGTATGACAAATGCACTTTTCCGGTTACGTTTTTGAATAGAATTTTAAATTCCGAACTACCACTGGGTGCATCCAAGGTGTAATCGCTCACTGGAATTTTGTCGCCAGTTGTTTCATTCGTCGCCGAAAACGATCCCAGAACATAGCTTAAGTACGGTCCCAAGTCGTCAACCACACTGACATCACCCATATTTTTAGCATCCGAGTTAAAAATAGCGTCCCAGATTGCAATTTTGGGGTACAGTGTCCCCTCATGCTTCTCCCAGTCTGAATCATTACTACTGAACCAACCACCCTTACTAATAATTGCACTGCTACCACCGGTTCCGGTACCTGCGTCGCTAACGCTCCCCTTGGCCTGAATAACCAATTTTCCATTTGCAAATGACGTGTCACCCTTCAGCTCATCGGTAAACGTAATCGTGGCGGTGTCTGAATTAGCCGCTTTATATAAGCTACCAATTGGATTCGTTGAATGATCATTATTCCGATACAAATTAAATCCTAATGGCTCAGATGAAATGTTACTGGGTAAGGTAAAACTAATGGTTTTCCCCTGGCTAATGTCAGTTCCCGGTGCCACTTGCCAATCATAGACAATATTATAAGATTGGCCAGATTTAAATTGATAGTTCTGTGGATCATCAGTGTCCACCTTTTCTCCTAAGTCATCTGAACTAGCTTGCGTAACTAGATAAATGGCACTAGGACTATCAAGCCCGGTTATCGCGTCAGCTGGAATAGCGTCGGCAAGGGCAGTTTGCGGCATACCCCAACTGCCCATCAGTAATAAGAATACCCCTAAAATCCACAACCCAATCTTTTTCCACATTAGAAACACCCCATACCTTCAATTACTTTCTTCTGTAAATAAGTATAACGCAAGTGAACGAATAAAGTCGTACAAAATATGTGAAGCGGCTAAATCACTTCTTAAAGTAAATAGTCTTCGAAACGTTGCCAAAAAAATCCAGTGATCACCTACGCATCACTGGATTCCAAAACTCATATCAATTTAATTTTCCCGTGAACGACGCCATTGCCAAACACTCGCGCCAATTCCCAGTAAGACTAAGCCAACCACCATGGCCAGGACGCCACGGCCTTCATTGGTCTGTGGCAAAATCGTATTTTTCTCACTAACCGTTGCCGGCGCGCCTGAACTTACAGTCGCCGTACCACTGGTCGAGGAAGATTGACTTGGTGTCGTCGTGACTGTAGTTCCCTTGCTGATTGTGGAACTAGAGTCACTAGACGTATTCACCCGGTCGCCATCGCTCCCTGAGCTCAGGCTGTCACTACTGCTTGAACTGGAATGACTGCTGGATGAGCTGGAACTGGTACTAACCGAATTCGACGGCTTTCCTGAACTACTAGAACTCGTCGACTGAGAACTACTTGAGTCAGATTGCGAGCTACTGTCTATCGGCGTAGAACTGCTACTGCTAATCGATGGACTCGAACTAGTTATTTCGGAACTTGGTTCACTGCTTGTCTCTGAAGAAGACGAACTAGAGCTAGTTGTTTCAGAGCTGGGTTCACTACTGGGTTCACTACTGGGTTCACTACTTGGTTCTGACGAACTTGAACTGGTCGATTCAGAACTCGGTTCACTGCTTGGCTCTGATGAACTTGAACTGGTTGTTTCTGAACTCGGTTCACTACTTGGTTCTGACGAACTTGTGCTCGATGACGTTAAGCTAGAAGTCGTGGTACTAGAGGAGCTACTCGACTCGGATCCGAAGACATCAGTCTGTCCAACTGAGACGTTCTCAGCCGTTTCAGTGTCGCCAATCGTAAACGTCACCGGCGTTTGATCCAAAATGTACCCATCCGGCGCCTGTTCCTCAATGAATTCATAGTTGCCTGGCGCTAATCCAGTGACCGTAAATGTGCCATCGTCACCGGTTGTGTAAACAGCATCCGAAACGGGCGCACCAGCGGCATGGTCGGTCCCCCAGCCATCCCCATAAGCGAGTTCATACTGCGCATTCGCTAACTTGTCTTTAGACGCAGCATCGGTCTTGGTTAACGTGACTGCGCCCTGCGTATCCGCCTGTGTCACCGTCTGATGACTGGTAGCGTTGCTCGAACTGATGGTAAAGGCAACGGGCTTCTTATTCAGTTGATACCCAGCCGGTGCCTTGGTCTCGATAAACTGATAATCGCCAGCTACCAGGCCATAATCACTAATCGTCCCAGCGGAAGTCGTGGTCAGGTTCTCTTGAATATCTTCGTACATACCGGTATCTGGATCGAGCTTCTGCAAGGTATATTCGGCACCTGCCAAGGTCGTCGTCTTATCGGCCGCCGTCTTGGTCAGCGTCACACTGCCAATGTAGTCACCGCCCATGGTCGCAGTACCACCCCATTGCACGTTTTTGTATGCTTCAGCGGTCGTGGTTGGCGTTCCCGGTGTTGAGCCAGATCCCGAACCCGTGCCAGCACTGCCCGTTTCACCGTCATCCGCGGCCAAATCGACGTTGTTGCTGAGGTAGCCCGTAGTCTGCCCGCTAAAAGCAGTGGTATCCACCTTCGCATAATAATACAACGAAATTTTATGCGTGACATTGGTGAAGGTGATGGTCACTTTAGACCCGCTGACGACAACCGTTGGGGTCACCTTTTCACCAGTTGTTTCATCAGTCGCCACTAGCGAGTCAGCAACGTATGATTGATAGGCACCCAATGTATCAGTGAGGGTTACCGTCCCCATATCCTTGGCATCCGGATTAAACACAATCTGCCAAACGGCTTGTGTCGGAATTCCTGCCGAGTCGTAATCATTGGTTTGAATCCAGCCGTTTTTCGCAACCACGTAGTCATTACCACCGGAAGTCGCCTCACCACTGGTCCCCGTTACGTTAAAAGTCAGCGATCCCTGATGATACGTATTGGCATTGGCCAAGGCGTCGTTAAACGTAATCGTTCCCGTATGGCCGTCACCAGCCGCCAACAAGAAGTCACCGACCTTAGTCGCCGTCTGATCTCCGGTGGTCACCGAAAAGCCGACTCTTCCATGACCAGCCGAGTCCGGCAACGTCACCGTAGCGGTATCTCCGTCACTAATGCTCGTCCCATCCGCCACTGTCCAACTGTAGGTCAATTTATAATTCTGCCCGGAGAGGAGTGGCGCGGTCTTATCGGTCACTTCGGTATAAGTATTATCCCCAGTTTCTTCCTCAATCTTACTAGGGGCACCCAACCCTGACACACTACTATCGATACTGCTGGCTTGCGCCTGACTTTGAAATCCTAGTAGAATCAAAACCATCGCAACCAGACTTAACCCAACTATCCCAATTCGCTTAAACATATCCCACACCTCGTTCAGTTTGTTACTTTACTGACCTAAGTATAGCGCAAAGTGGGAAATATATTAAGTCAAAACTTATCGACAGCTTAAACTAATTTAAATGCAAAACAATACGGTGACCCGCTTACTTTCGGGTCACCGCATTTTAAAGTTACTTTTTCTTTTTCGTGTGTTTTTCTTTAACCTCGTCGGCCAAGCCCAACAATTCACTCGCGTGTTCCAACGCCAGCTTCGTGACCTGCGTCCCGGCAGACATCCGGGCAATTTCACTCACCCGGTCCTGCTCACTCAAACGGGTCAGCTGGGTTTCCGTCCGATCACCCTTGATTTCTTTGGCAATGAAATAATGGTGATCGGCCATCGCGGCCACTTGGGGCAAATGGGTAATACACAGCACTTGTGAGGCCCGGGCAATCCCGCTGATCTTCTCAGCGATTGCTTGCGCCACCCGACCACTGACCCCGGTGTCCACTTCATCAAAAATAATCGAGGTAATCCCTTGCGACTCAGAGAAAATAGTCTTCAAAGCCAGCATGATTCGGGAAAGTTCCCCACCGGACGCAATCTTCGCAAGTGGCCGCATGGCTTCTCCCGGATTCGTGCGGAGATAAAATTCCACGTGATCCAGCCCCGTACTGAGAACGGGCTGGTTCTTCGACCGGGTGAAATGTACAGCGAACACCGTTTTATCCATGTAAAGATCCGCCAGCTCGCCGTGAATAGCGGTTTCCAATTTTTCGGCAGATTGCTTACGAGCTTTACTGAGTTGCTCGCCCAGCTTCAGTAGCGTCGTCCGCTGGGTAGCCACTTGGGTTTCCAAGTCGTCGGCCGTTTCATCCGTTGACTGCATCTGCTTGAGTTCTGCGGCAATCTTGTCAAAATACTTCAAGACTTGTCCCTCAGAATCACCGTATTTGCGCTTCAACTGGTTAATTACGTCGAGTCGCCGTTCAATTTCATCTAAACGACCCTCATCCCATTCAAGTAAGTCCAACTGAGACGAAACGTCGCCCACGGCATCGCTCAACGCATAATACGCGGATTCTAGACTAGCAGCGATTTGTTTAAACGCCGGATCAAAGTCCGCAATCCCTTGCATGGCCTGCATGGCGCCACTAATTTGATCATTAGCGCCAGGTGCCGTGTCCTCACCCGTTAGCGTGATTTGTACCAACTGGAGCGCATCGTTAATGCGTTGGAAATTGTCCAAGCGGTCACGTTCAGCCACCAAGTCGTCTTCTTCACCCGGTTGGAGTTGTGCGGACTCGATTTCCTTGACCTGAAACTTTAACATGTCTAAATGTTGGGCCCACTCTTTTTCATTGGCCCGCTTATTTTCTAAGGTTGCTTGTAATTGGGTGTACTGCTGATAAACAGCCTGATAACGCTGGCGCAACTTGGCAACGGGACTGCCGGCAAATTCATCCAGCATCCCCAAGTGTTTTTCCGGTTGCATCAACTCTTGATGCTCATTTTGACCGTGAATGTCAACGGCCGTTTCCCCAATTCGCTTGAGGGTGTTGGTGTTCACCAACATCCCGTTGACGCGACAGGTATTCCGCCCATTTTGGTGGATTTCGCGTTGTAAAATGACGCTGCCATCATCGTGGTCAATTCCGAGTTCATCCAACACCTGATACGTGGTGCCGCCCGTGGGAAAGACAAAGCTTCCTTGAATGACGGCCTTATCCGTTCCGGTCCGCACGAAATTAGCCGATCCCCGGCCACCAGCTAAGAGACCAACGGCATCAATAATAATTGATTTACCGGCCCCAGTCTCACCGGTTAAGACCGTCATGCCGTTCTTAAAAGCGACGTCTAACTGGTCGATGATAGCAAAATTTTTAATTGACAGCTCTTGTAACACGTTGTGGCCTCCTAAAGAAAAGACCACTGCTGCTCGTCAGCTCTTGCTGGTCGTCAGTCGTGGTCCGTCGTTTCTAATCCGCAATCATGCGGTCAATCGTCTTTTCCAATTGTAAAGCACCCTGATGCGAAACACAAACGGTTAAGACGGCACTGTCGTCACCAACCGTGCCAAAGACAAATTCATAGCGCATCTGATCCAAAAGTGACGCAATCACTGGACCGTTTCCCGGTAGGACCTTCAAAATGGTGAATTGGTCCTGCACAGCGAAGGATATGTAGGCGTTTTGTAACGTCCGTTGCAACTTCTTCTGCGTGTCAATTTTCTTTTGGACAGGCAGACTGTAGCGGTAACCACCGGACTCGGCCGGTAATTTCACCAGTTGCATCTCTTTGATATCCCGTGAAATGGTTGCCTGGGTCACGTGAATCCCATCCTCATCTAATAATCGGACGAAATCTTCTTGCCGTTCAATTTCTCGTGATGTCAGTAATCGCTTGAGTAATTGCTGGCGTTCCTGCTTCTTCATACCTAGCCCCCCTTATGTGATAAAAATGCATAATCTTATCATATACCAGACCTAAGTATTTGGAAAGCAAATTCTCATAAATTTCTCATAATCTATTGTTGTAGGCTCTCATAAGCAGCATTAATCGTTTGTTCAACCGATACAGTATTTGCACAAACTGCATGTTTATCAACAGACTGTAAGTGAACCAGAAATTCAATGTTGCCTTCGCCACCCCGAATGGGTGAAAAATCCAGGCCCAGCACACTGTAACCCGTGGCCACGGCAAAATCAATAATCATTTGCACCACGCGGGTGTGTACGCCGCGGTCACGGACAATACCGTGGTCGCCAACGTCATCTCTATCCGCTTCAAACTGGGGTTTGATTAGGGCAACCACATCCCCTTCGGTCGCTAAAATTCCTTTCAGCGGCGGTAAAATCATCTTTAATGAAATGAAGGACACGTCGATTGATGCAAACGTTGGCTGACCCTTGGTGAAGTCACTTAACTTACTGTACCGAAAGTTGGTGTGCTCCATCACGATTACTCGTGGATCCTGCCGTAGCTTCCAAACCAGTTGGTTACTGCCGACATCCAAGGCATAGCTTAACTGGGCGCCATTTTGGAGCATAACGTCCGTGAAGCCGCCCGTGGAGGAGCCAATGTCGAGGACGACTCGATCAGTAACGTCAATGTCAAAGGACTTCAGCGCTTTGGCCAGTTTAAACCCGCCCCGTGACACGTAAGGTAGCGGATGGCCCTTTAAATGAAGTTCCGTATCTGCCGGAATCAGCGAACCCGGTTTATCCAACCGTTCTTCATTCTTTCCCAGAATTTCACCAGCCATGACGGCTCGCTTAGCATCGTCCAAAGACGTGTACAGCCCCTGTTCAACTAATAAATCAGCAACCCGTTTCTTTTTCACTTAGTTCACCCGTTTCGTATCAAAGTAACTGAAGAATGCGGCCAATAACGCCGTATCCGTTGACGCCGGCACTTGTGCCAGCGCCGCCTGACCACTCTGAATCGTCGCAATCAGCGCCTGATTGGCACCTTCCAAGCCTAATTTGCCAGGATAGGTGTTCTTGGCTTCACCCGCATCTTTTTGCGTTGCCTTTCCCAATTCAGCCGGTGTGCTGACCACATCTAAAATATCATCGTAAATTTGGAAAGCTAAGCCAAAGGCATCCGCAAATGCTAAGTACGGTTGCCAGTCTTCTTCCGGTGCGTGGCCTAAAATCAAGCCGGCCTGCACGGCGTAGTGGAGCAGTGCCCCGGTTTTTTCGCGGTGCAGGACCCGCAGCTTGGCCATTGGCAAATCAACGTGTTCATTTTGCACGTCCTTGGCCTGTCCAGCCACCATCCCACTTGGCCCAGCGGCGATGGCTAGTGCCTGGGTCAATGCCACCTGAGTTGTGGCCGGTAAGTCCGTCGCTGTCAGCCATTGAAAGGCCAGCGTTAACAGGCCGTCACCGGCAAGCGTCGCCATGCCCGCCCCAAACTTCATGTGATTCGTGGGTTCTCCTCGGCGCAGTGCATCGTTATCCATCGCAGGTAAATCATCATGAATCAACGAGTAGGTATGCAGTAGCTCCAAGGCCATGACCGGTCGCCAATCACGGTCGTCATCAAAGGTTGCACCGACTGTTGTCATCGTTGCGACCGTCAAAAGGGGGCGAAGTCGCTTCCCGCCAGCTAATACCGAATAACGCATGGCATCCGCCAAACGCTCATCCCCACTGTCCGTCGCAATTGCCGCGGATAATGGTGCATTTAGCCGCGGAACCCATGTTGTTTCAAATTGTTGAAGCCGTTCATCAATCGGCATCACCGTTGCCCCCTTGTGGCGTTTCAAAGGCTACCTCTTGGTCGGAATCGTTCATCATGGTCGTCAACGTCTTTTCAGCGTCCTGTAGAGTTGATTGCAGACTCTTACTCAATGCAACGCCCTTTTGAAATTGATCCAATGCCTGTTCCAAAGGAATATCGCCCTGTTCCAACTGGGAAACAATCGTTTCTAATGTCGTTAAATTCTCTTCAAAGGTTGGTTGTTTTTCATCACTCATGTTTGTCCTCCGATGCTGGTTTAATGGTTTTGATTTCTGCTTCAGCTGTCCCATCACTTAAATGAATCGTCGCGAGGGCAGGCTTCAAGTCACTCACGCTACGAACGACGTGATCATTTTGGGTCACGTAACTGTAACCGCGTCCCATAATCTTGAGGGGACTCAAATAATCCAGTCCGTTGATTAGCTGGGCAACCTGCTTTTGTTGGGTTTCCAAGTATCGCTTGGCTTCAAGATTTAGCCGTGCCGCCGTTTGACTGACCGTTAGTTGGTCTCTGTGCACCCGTTCCAATGGTGACTGACTCAGCAGCCCCTGTTGGGCCAAGGCAAAACGCTGGCGTCGTTGTTGCACCTGCGTCTGCATGTTGCGAGTCAAGCCTTGTTGGGCCCGGTCCAAACGTTCGACGTAGGTCTCGTACAACCGCTGTGGTTGACGGAACACGTACGCCGTCATCAACTTGTTTAAGCGTTCCTGTTGAAAATTAATCCGATTACTCATGGCGTTATTCAACCGCGTCCGCTGCTGTCCCAGCTTGACCAGTTCATCGCTGAGGACCGGCACGGCCAATTCTGCTGCGGCAGTTGGTGTCGCTGCCCGGACGTCGGCCACCAGATCCGCAATCGTGGTATCCGTTTCGTGACCGACTGATGAAATAATTGGCAGCTCACTGGCCGCAATAGCCCGGGCCACAATTTCTTCGTTGAATGGCCACAGGTCTTCAATTGAGCCCCCGCCCCGACCGATAATCAGGGTATCAAAGGATCCATTGGCGTTCGCCCGTTGAATCTGGCGCACAATGTCAGCAGCCGCCGCATCCCCCTGAACCACCGCTGGGAATAACACGATTTGGGCAATGGGAAAACGGCGCCGCGTGGTCGTAATGATATCGCGAATCACGGCACCACTCGGACTGGTTACCACCGCAATCCGTTTGGGAAAGCGAGGTAATGGCCGCTTAGGCGCCGTAAATAGGCCTTCATCGGCTAATTTTTTCTTTAATTGTTCATAGGCTTGATACAACTGCCCAACGCCATCCGGCTCCATCCGTTCCACGTAGATTTGGTAACTCCCCGTGGGTTCGTAAAGTGAAATCCGGCCGGTGACCAGAACCTTCATCCCCGTCTCCGGGGTAAACTTCAGCTTCTCAAAGGCCGATTTGAACATAATCGCGCTAATTTTTGCGTTATCGTCCTTCAGGCTAAAGTATTGGTGAGCATGTGGCCGTAACCGAAAATTAGAAATTTCACCGGTCAGGTAAACTTTTCCTAGATACGGGTCCACGTCGAATTTTCGTTTTAAATATTGGGTCAACGCTGTGACCGTTAAATAATCAGTTTGTGCCAAGTTCCTCACTCCACTCGCAAAGGTCAACTGTCTGTTGCATTAATGTCGCAATCGTCATGGGACCCACGCCACCAGGCACTGGGGTGATCGCACCGGCACGTTTAACCACGCCGTCAAAATCAACATCCCCGGTCAGCTTACCGTTTTCGTCACGATCCATCCCAACGTCAATCACAATGGCGCCCGGCTTCACGTCGGTCTCCTTGATAAGGTGCGTTACTCCGGTAGCGACGACCAAGACGTCCGCCGTGCAGGTTAGGTCGCTCAAGTCTTTGGTATAGACGTGTGCCGTACTAACGGTCATATCGGCATTCAACAGCATCGCAGCCATTGGCCGACCGACAATCATGCTCCGTCCCACCACAACCGCCTGTTTCCCGCGTAAATGCGTGTGCAGGGACTCTAACATGGTCATGATTCCCCGTGGTGTGCAGGAAACGGGATAGTTACCTGGTAAGTTCGCAAATAAACGTCCCACGTTTAACGGGTGGAACCCATCCACGTCTTTAGCTGGATCAATTTTAGCAACAACCGCCTGTTCATCCAGTCCAGCCGGTAACGGTGATTGCACCAAAATACCATGAATCTTAGGATCTTCGTTATATTCTTGCACAATTTGTAAGAGTTCCGTTTGTGAAATCGTTGCGGGAAGTCGTCGAACCACGGAGTTAATGCCGAGTTGACCGGCCTTTTTATGCTTGTTCCGAACGTAAATGGCACTGGCGGGGTCTTCGCCCACAATAATCACTACCAGGCCAGGAACCACACCGCGTTGGGTAAGCTCTGCCACCCGGTTCTTAGTTTGCGCGTTGAGGTCCTTCGCCAGTTGTTTGCCGTCGATAATGGTCGTCATGAAGTACTTCCTCCCGTAAATTTCAAGTTAACTTCCATTTTAGCATAGTTGACCTGAAAACGGGACTGCATCGCTGTGCAAAATGACCCGTGAGCTACCCGTTAAAAAGATTGACTACTCGTTGCGCAATTGGTCGTCACGCGCTGATGTTTACCTGGTGAAAGTTTCAGCGCGCGTACCCCAGAAATAGCAGCAACGTTGTCTAAACCCATTGGCTCACTCACGCCTACATAGACGGTGTCCAACAAATATGGACACACGTTGCCAGTCCAGCGATGGTCACATGTCATGGTGAAAACCAATCATAACCGGAGGAGGACAGAGATGCAGGCAGCTGTGTCGACGACGTTAGCTGAGCGTTTTTCTCAGGTTACGCCGTGGGACGCGTTTGGAGACTGGCGAATTTTGACAGGCTTCAAACCGAGCCGGAGGAGCGCTTTTCAGGCCGCAGGCGGTCCCCACAGCAGCCGGAAACTCTGGCAGCCGCAGGTGGCTGGTTTCACCTATTAAGGGTTCTACAGTAATCATCACTAAAACAAAAAAGACCAACCGCTAAAGTAGCAGTCAGTCAGTTTGTGACTAAGATTGTGAATCCAAAGGTTCGTCCAACGTATGTGCAAGCACACCGTTGATAAACCGCCGAGACTGGTCGTCACTAAAGTTCTTGGCTAATTCCAAGGCTTCGTTGACGGCTACTCGGTTCGGCACTTCTTCCACGTAGTCAATTTCATAAAAGGCGATCCGCATGATTACCAAGTCTGTCTTGGCAATCCGCTTGAGCTGCCAACCAGTGCTCAGGTATTGGTCAATCTTCGCATCCAAGTCAGCTTGGTTTGCTAAGACGCCAGTTACCAATTGCTGGAGGTAGTCAGGCACGGGAACGGTTTGGTCCGGGTCATCCGTCAAGACACGTTGGTACAACGCATCATGATCGGCATCGGGATTGGCGTTCAAGGCAAAAAGCATTTGAAACGCCCGTTCCCGAATTTGATGTCGTGTAAGTGTCACTATTGGTCACTGTCTCCTTCATCGCTCTGGTTAAACAGGTTATCTGGATCAACCTGTTGCGCCGTCTTTTCGGGAATGACGCCTTCCACGTGAACGTTAACTTCACGCAAGTCAAGGTCTGTCATGAACAACAATTGTTGCTTCACGTTATCTTGAATGGCCAAGGCAACCTTTGGCACCGCTACCCCGTAATCCAAGTAAACGTAAACGTCAACAGCTAATTCATCGCCATCAAAGACCAGCTTAACGCCCTTACCGTGTTGTTCTTTACGACCCAACAGTTCCGTGACGCTATTTGCTAAAGAACCCCGCATCCGTGCGACGCCTTCGGTTTGACTAGCCGCAATACCGACGATAATTTCGAGGACTTGCGGTGCCACTTCGATTTTGCCCAAAGCGGGTTCCTTTGATTCTAAAATAATATTAGTATCTTCCGCCATTCGTTGACCCTCCCTTACTGATTAAACGTGTGTGAAAACTTAGGCACGGGAAATGTACGTACCGTCAGTGGTGTTGATGGAGAGCTTGTCGCCTTCGTTAACGAAGAATGGCACTTGAACGACTAAGCCAGTGTTCATGGTAGCAGGCTTGGAACCACCAGAAGCGGTGTTCCCTTTAATACCAGGTTCAGTAGCCTTAACTTCCAAAACAACGGTGTTAGGCACTTCAACACCCAAAACTTCGGAACCGTATTGAACCAAGTCAACATTCATGTTTTCTTGTAAGTAGTTCAATTGGGCCTTGATTTGTTCGTCAGGCACTTCGATTTGTTCAAAGTTATCCGTATCCATGAAGACCCGGTTAGAGCCATCTTCGTACAGGTATTGCATTGAACGCGTTTGGATGTCAGCTTGTTCCATCTTAGCACCGGCACGGAAAGTCTTTTCTTGAACGGCACCCGTCCGTAAATTCTTAAGCTTTGAACGAACGAAAGCGCCACCCTTACCAGGCTTAACGTGTTGGAACTCAATGATGCGCCAGATTGCGTGATCGACTTCGATCGTTAAACCGTTTTTAAAATCAGCAGTAGAAATTGCCATAATGTGTCAGCCTCCTAAAATATGTCCTCTTTATAATATCAATTCTTACCCATAAAAAGCAAGATAGGTGTGTCACTTACAGAATAATTAAATTCCGCGGCACACTAGTTAAGGTGTCATGACCCGTTGGGGTGACTAACAAATCATCCTCAATCCGGATACCACCCTTGCCCGTAAAATAAACGCCCGGTTCAACCGTGATGACTTCATTCGCCGTCATCACATCCGGCCAACCGCGGCCAATATTGGGACCTTCGTGAATATCCAGACCAATGCCATGGCCGGTGCCGTGAATAAAGGCAGCGCCGTATCCCTGGTCGGTCAAATACTGCCGACCGGTGCGATCCAGTTCGTCCCCCGTAACGCCGGGACGAACCGCCGCCATGATTTTCTCTTGGGCGGTCTGGACAGCATGGTAGGCCGCCGTTAAGTCCTGACCAGGATCACCCAAGGCCACGGTCCGCGTCAGGTCAGAGGTGTAGCCATCAACGTAAAAGCCACAATCAATCGTGACCAGTTCGCCGTTAGCCAACACCTTGTCACTCGCCTGTCCGTGGGGCCAAGCAGACCGGACGCCACTGGCCACAATCGTTCCAAAACTCGGACCGGTTGACCCGTGATCTTGCATCCAGCGTTCCAACCATTGAGCAGCCTGACGTTCAGTCATCCCGGGCCGCAACTGCTCTAGCAAGGCAAGGACTCCCTCACTCGTCAGTGCAGTGGCCCGTTTGATGGCTGCCAGTTCGGCCGGCTCCTTGATTTGGCGGAGTCCGTCGACGACATTTGCCAGCGGAACGATGTCCGTCATTAAATGCTCGTCTAACCATTCAAACTCGGCTAAGGTTAAACTATCCTCGATTCCCAGTACCGTCGCTCCAGCGGCCTCTAAGGCATCGTCAACAGCCTGCAGGTAGTCACGGGTGATGGTTTTGGGCACGTCCGGCATCGTTGTGGCCAATTCGGCCTCGTACCGGGCATCCGTTACGAACACCGCGCCCTGTTCAGTCACCAGCAGATACCCGTCTCCGGGCTCGACACTGGTCCCAACCAGATAACGCTGATTACTGGGAGACGAAACCAAAAAACTATCAATACTTAACGCTGAAAATTTGGCTTGTAACCGTTCGATTCTAGTCGTCATAACCCCAACCTCCTTGATGGATGGCAGAAAAAAGAAGAACTCAAAGCGAAATTGGTCTCGCCTCAAGCTCTTCAGTCGTTACGAGGAAAACCTCGTGTTATTTAGCTGCTTCTTCTGCAACTGGGTATACGGATACTTGACGCTTGTCACGGCCAAGACGTTCGAATTTAACGACGCCAGCAACCTTGGCAAACAAAGTATCGTCACCACCGCGGCCTACGTTCAAGCCAGGGTAGATGTGTGTCCCACGTTGACGGTAAAGGATAGAACCACCGGTAACAGTAGAGCCATCAGCAGCCTTCGTCCCAAGACGACGACCAGCAGAGTCACGACCGTTAGCAGTAGACCCACCACCTTTATGGTGAGAGAAGAATTGTAAGTTCATGTTCATCAGCATAAGTTTCACCTCCGCGTTTCAATCTTTGGTTTCAGCGAATTGAATATAATCCGCGTAATTTGTGGCGACATCTCTTAACCCATCCGCAAAACTCTGGAGGAGCGTTTGTCCCTTTAATTCGGCCGTTGCTTCCAGCTTTGGTGGAAGGTGGACTTCCAGATAACCACCCTCCTGATCACGATTCTCAACCTCTATTGGAATCTCAGCGATTCGTTGTAGAGCATTGACCGTCGTAATCGCAAGCACCGATACCGCAGCACAAACAATGTCTTGACCATACTCACCTGAGTCAGCGTGGCCAGTGATTTGGAATGAATCGATTCGGTTAGTTCCATGATGGAACGTCGCGTGAATCATCGAGATCGCCTCTCTTTAATCTTTAGGCTTAAGCGTTGATTGCGTCAACGACAACCTTAGTGTATGGCTGACGGTGACCCTTCTTCGTATGAGTACCCTTTTTGGCCTTATACTTGAAAGTAACAACCTTCTTTTCCAGGCCCTGCTTTTCAACAGTCCCAGTTACGGTTGCACCAGCAACAGTTGGTGTCCCGATCTTAGGCGTGTCGCCGCCGACAAAGACAACTTGGTCAAAAGTAACCTTTTCACCAGCTTCAACGTTCAACTTTTCGACGTAAACAGCTTGGCCTGCTTCGACCTTGTACTGCTTGCCGCCAGTTACGATAATTGCGTACATGTGTGTGCACCTCCTTAAATAGTTAGACTTAGACTCGCCGAAAACAAGTGCTCCGCAAGCGGAAAACTTAATGACTCGTCCCGAGCGGTTGCAGCTGTGGAAGTCCACAAATACAACATGAAAATTATACTTGATAGGATTTGCTGCGTCAAGCTTTTTCTGTCACAGCCGGCATGTCGATGCCAATCGGTGCGAACCAGGCCGCGACTGGCGTGGCTTCTGGCTTTAGTAATTGGCAAAAAGATTGCCCTAAATATTCTGGGCGGTAACGGCGATTATCATTGAGCCAATGATGAACCAACCCGGTAAACGCCGTCGCCAAAAAAGCCGTCTGCACATCCCAAGGAGGTTGCGCATTGCTGGGCGTTGGCAGGTGTTGCGCATAGCCAGCCAACTCCCGTTCGAATCGTTGTAAGAGCCGCGGTTGAAATTGCGTGAATTGTGGGTGCAACAAGACCAGTAAGATGCTGTGATGGGTGTCCACGTAACGTAAAGCTGGTCCTAAGGCAAACCCAGTTGTGGGCTCCCCTTCTGGTGCCAGCGTCGTCTTAGCTGCCGCAAACCATTCATCAATTACTTGCTGTTCCGTCTGCTCTAGGAAATCCACTTTATCCTTATAATGCAAGTAAAAGGTTCCCCGGGTAATCTGCGCCGTTTGCGTCAATTTCTGGACAGAGATCTGCTTCAAGGATTGCTGCTGCAACAACGTGCTTAATGCTTGACGCAGCCGTTCATTCGTCCGAACAACGCGTGGGTCTGTCTGACTGATAACGTCTCGCTCCCTTCCCTTGGTCAAAAAGCTAGTCCGATTAAGAACTAGCTTTTCATAAATCTACTAATAATCGTTAGCTTGGCGGTCGAGGTTCACCTGACGTTTTGCCTCGTAAGCTTGTTGAATCTGATCCTGACTAAAGCCAAAATCAACGAATCCCCACTTCAAGAACAAGCGCCAAGCATGCCGGAAGTCTTCCTGCCGGTGTGCAAAATGACTGTTAAAGACCATCCGCTTCAGAATCAAGTATTGTTGATCTTGATCCTTAGCAGGGCGGCTATTCTCCAGTGTCGTGAGATCCTCTTTCGTCAACATAATCAGATGCGTCCAGGTCTTCTTAGCCGCAACCAGGAAGAAGAAATCCATGGCATCCGTATATTCCGTTAACAGCGTCTCAGCCGGCGTCTGGCCATCATCAGCCTTCCCCCGGTGTGTCTTCCAAACTTTGAACCATTCCGAGGTGTTGGCAACTTCCGCTAACTCAACGTCTAATGCCACGTAAGCATTTTCAATTTGAGACTTGCGGGTCATTTCAATATCACGGTCACGCGTAATCTGTTCGTCTAACGCAATCGATTGTTGTACCAATTTTGCAAGTTCTAACACGTCGCGCTGGCCTCCTAACCGAAAATCAAAGGATCAGATGAAATTTCTAGATCCGTCAGGTTTTCTAGGTACCAATCACGCATGAATGGGTACTTCAAGAGAACGTCGAACCAGGAAATCTTCTGCTCGTCATCGTGGACGGTCAAGACCCATTCCGGCTGGCCCTCGAGTTGGTTATTGAAAATATCAACCACTACGCCATGCTCGAGCGCAATCTCGGCCCCGTTACCGTTGACGCCGTTGGTCAGCATGTAATCTTCCTTCGCCGCCATCACAAACAGGCGATCGACAATCCCTGCTGGCAGGTCTGACGAACGAACCGTATAGTTCTGCCGGTTAGCGGCATCCAAAATGTTGAAGTCCACGGAATAACCGTAATCTTCTTTCAGATAGCGGGCAAAGTCGACGAGAATTTGAACGGACGTTTTGACCGTCTCAGCCGGAACCGTGTCATGCAAATCAATGATGAAGAGCTGGGTCAGTGCGTGACTGTTGAAACGGAACATCTTCCGTTCCAGGTTCAAGTAGAACAGGGATTGGCCCGTGGCCCGTTCGCGGTAGTAAACGCCGCCATTTTCAGACGTTTCCACGCGGAAATTAAAAGTTCCCCGGTCGCCCAGCGGTGTTAACTGTTGCGTCAATTCTTCGTGGTGATCCCGCGACTGCAAGATCACATTTTTTCCCTGATCATGCAGTTCTAGCATCCGGGACATGAACAGCAGGTAGTAATCCGCATTGCTGTATTGATGGGGGAAGGTCACGTAATCGGAATCCAACGTAAAGTCGGCCAATTCCGTCGCGGCCGCCACCAATTGATCGGGATCAGTCGTTTTGATCAACTGTTCCATCAATTTGGTGAAGCGCAATCCCGTTTCCAGGCCATCCTTAATGGCTTCGTTGTAATTTAATAAGCGACCGCTGGTGGTCAACGTCGATGGATCATTTTCATTAATCATCAACTGTCACCTCGCCCTCACTCTTGCCTAAGAGGCTGTTCAAGTAATCTGCGTAAAGACTGGTGTTATGGGCCTCGAAGTGTTCGAAATCATCAAACGCGTCGCGAATACTTTGCTTTTCGTAGTTTAAAATGGTGTCCTCTTTAGACAACACAAGAATCTTATCATCGTTTTCCTTGATGGCTTTATGCGCGTTCAGGGCCTTCTCGTCCTCGTCCGCCAGCTTCGTCAATTCATCGATAATGTCTTGTCGTTCGTCCTTTAACTTGCCAGAGTCCCAAGGCATGCTGCTCTTAGAACTGTTCTCTTTGAGCTGTTCCCGCAGATCTGCCTTTTGGTTATCCCGCGTCGTTTGGGCGTCGACCAAGCTTTGTAGCTGTTCACTCTGCCCAGAAATAGATTCAATCTGTGCCGTGTTCAACCGTTGACCATGTGCCTCCAACGCAAAGGAATCCTTTAACTTCTGATATTCCTTCTGGTCAAATTCAAACTTCACGTTGATAACGTCTAAGTCACCGAACAACCGCCGATCCCACCAGTTACCAAAGTAAATGTGGAATAAACCAGTCGTGTATTCTTCGTAATAGAAAAATGGGTAGATGTGACCTAAGTAATCGATCAAATTGTCGCTCAAATAGTGACTGATTTGGGGATGAATATTGTCGACCAATTCGGCTAAATGGTTCACCGTCCGGGTCGCACGAGTCTTCTTAACTTCTTGATAGTAACGCACTTGGTCCAATAATTCGTAAACATTTCGGTCATCACCGTGCTGAACCGCCGCCTGCAACGTGCTTAAGTAATCGAGCTTGCTGGCAATCGCCTGTGTTAAGGTGTCGGCTGCACTAGCTTGTTGTTCTTGATTTTCCATGAATTTATCCCTCATTCTGATGTTCCCTAGCACTCGCCGAAAACATTTGGTTATACGTTCATGTTACCAAAAATCGGCACAGAAAAAAGCAGTTTGCCCGAAGTTTTATGGGAAAACCATTAATTTTTTCTTGCTCTGCAAAATTTGCCGGTACTTTTTACTGTGCGTAAAGTTTGGAAACCGCTAATGAAAACCAATCATCATTAGGGGGCAATCACAGATGACAATAAAAAAGCTCAAGACCCGTAACGGCCTGAGCTTTCCTTGCGACACAATTTATTTTTTAGTATTAGTACAGTTCCAGGTACTGATCGCGTTCCCATTCAGAAACTTGCGTCCGGTAGGAATTGTACTCCAAGTTTTTAGCTTCAATGAAACTTTGATACAAGTGATGGCCCATCGCGTTACGCATCACGTCATCCGCTGCCAAATCCTTCAAGGCGTTGTGCAACGTGTCAGGCAGGTTGGTAATGTGATTTTCTTGGCGTTCTTCGGCATCCATCCGGTAGATGTTCCGGTCGATGGCTTCACGTGGGGCCAAGCCATTACGCAACCCATCTAAGCCAGCTTCCAATACGGCGGCAATGGCCAGGTATGGGTTAGCTGCAGGGTCAACACTCCGTAATTCCAAACGGGTGGACAGGCCACGAGAATTTGGCACTCGGATCAAGGGTGACCGGTTAGAACCAGACCAAGCCACGTATACAGGGGCTTCGTAACCAGGAACTAAACGCTTGTAACTGTTCACGATTGGGTTGCAGATAGCGGTAAAGCTCCGGGCATGCTTCAAGAGACCGCCCAAGAAGTGGAAAGCATCCTCGGACAATTCCATCTTGCCGTCCTTATCAAAGAAGGCGTTCCCTTTGTCGTGGAACAAGGACATGTTCAAATGCATCCCCGAACCGTTGATACCAGCCAGAGGTTTTGGCATGAACGTCGCGTACAGCCCATACTTCCGGGCAACCGTCTTCACAACCAGCTTAAACGTTTGAATGTTATCAGCGGCCGTTAAGGCATCCGCGTACTTGAAGTCAATTTCATGTTGACCCGGTGCCACTTCATGGTGAGCGGCTTCAACATCAAAGCCCATCTCCTCAAGTGTCAAAACAATTTCCCGGCGACAGTTTTCGCCAAGATCCATGGGTGCCATGTCAAAGTAGCTCCCCTTATCGTTCAACTCAGTGGTTGGCTTGCCGTTTTCATCCATCTTGAACAGGAAGAATTCGGGTTCTGGTCCAATGTTAAAGTCCGTGAAACCAGCTTTACGCATGTCACCAAGCACACGAATCAAGTTGTTCCGCGGATCGCCCTCGAAGGGTTCGCCGTCGGTCGTATAGACTTCACAAATGACCCGCGCAATCTTGCCCCGTTCCGTGCTCCAAGGGAAAATCATCCAAGTGGATAGGTCGGGGTACAGGTACATGTCACTTTCTTCAATCCGGACGAAGCCATCGATTGAAGAGCCATCAAACATTAACTTGTTATCGAGCAACTTACCGAGTTGACTGATTGGTACCTCAACGTTTTTGATTGTACCAAATAAATCGGTGAACATTAACCGCAAGAACTTAACGTTTTCGTCCTTCGCCATCTGACGAATATCATCTTTGGAATATTCCGGTTTTGCCATTAAAAATCGCTCCCTGCTAATTTTTTAAATCCATTACCGTGGTCTAAAGGGGTCGTTGCTGAGACATCCCTGGTGCCGGGTGACCCAACCCACCCTGGCGAATAAATTCATCCTGCAAGATTCGCCGCACGTCTTCATCCGTTAAGGGTTGTTGCTGGGCCGTTTCCCTTGCCTGGGCTGCCTGATGCTGCTGATCATAAATGGCTTTGATGCCTGCCACGTTGACCCCATCAGCCAGGTAGTCTTTAATCTCCAGCAACCGGTCGACGTCATTCAACGAATACATCCGCCGATTACCTTCATTGCGTTCAGGAAAGACCAACTGCTGGGCCTCATAGTAGCGAATCTGGCGTGCCGTTAAGCTGGTTAATTTCATGACCGTACCAATTGGCAAAACTGCCAAGGAACGCCGTAACTCTTTTTCCTTCATCACTACTGGCCCCCTTCAACTATGATGCTATCATACCACGCTGAAAGCGCGCGTCAAGGGCTTATGTCAGAAAATGTGACATGTACGGCAAAAAACGTTCATTCTTTAATTAATCGCAAGAACTAACCCCTTAACCAATTTATAATTTGGCCCCTAATTTGGTCATAGGAGTCAGGATGTTGGACCAAATCATACCAAGTCGCCGCGGTCTGATTGCGAAACCAAGTGAGTTGTCGTTTGGCATAGTGGCGCGAATCCTGCTTGATCAGATCAACGGCCGCTGGAATCTTTTTCGGCTGATCCAGAACCGGCAGCAGTTCACGATACCCAATCCCCGTCGCGGGCGGTAACGCCGTGCCCCCTTGCACCGCCAGCCAGCGAACCTCGTCGAGCAGGCCTGCCTGCATCATCAACTCAACCCGCTGATTGATGCGGCTATAGAGCAGCGGCCGGTCGGTATTTAACGCTACATAAAGTTCGTCATACTGCGGACCGCCGTTGGCCTGGTGCGAAAATAATTGGCCCGTAACCTGAATCACCTCTAGTGCCCGCACAGTTCGTCGCACGTTCGTTGGCGGTATCTTCCCTGCCGCCACCGGATCAAGCGTCTGTAGGCGTTGCCAGAGAGCTTGAGCGCCCTTCTCTTGTGCCTCCGTGCGCAAGGCCTCACGGATCGTCGGATCACCCGGCGCATCCGCTCCTAATTTCAAGCCGTCAAATAAGGCTTGTAAGTAAAAACCCGTGCCCCCGGCGATTATTGGCAAATGGCCCCGATCCGTAATTTCTTGGATCAGCTGTTGCGCCGCCCTGACAAACTGCGCCACGGTAAATTGCTGGTCAACGTCTCGCACGTCAATCAGATGATGCGTCGCCGCGGCCTGCTCTGCCGGGGTGGCCTTTGCCGTACCAATATTCAGGTGCCGATACACCTGCATCGAATCCCCGGAAATGATTTCACCGTTGAATTCTTGGGCGAGTCGAATAGCCAGTGACGTTTTACCGACCGCCGTGGGACCCACAATTGCTAATACTTTAGCCATCACAATTTACCTCCCTGAACCTTGGCCCGTAACGCCACAGCACGTGCGGGATAATCGGTAATCAACCCGGCAAAGTGGTGTCGCAAGCAGTACGCCATGTCAGCCGGACTATTAACGGTCCAGGGGCGCAATTGCACGTGCGGTAACCAGAATCGGTGCGCCTTGACCCAACGAATGTCGGGATGCAAGACACCCACCTGGTGGGCACGCTGCATCCGTCTAGCTTGCCGCCCAGCTGTTTTAAATAGTTTCGCGTATTCGGCTTGCGGATATAAGCTACGAAGGGTAATGATCGATTGCGCCCGAAAGCTTGAAAAGACCAGGCGAAATGGCACCGGCTGTTGGGTAAAGTAATCAGCCAGCGCCTGTTCAATGCCGTCGTAATGAATCTTATTCGTCTTCAATTCCAGATTAAAGACGCCCGTGAACTTATCGTGGATCAATAGTTGAATCACCTCATCCAACGTCGGAATCTTGGTCCCAGCGAATTCACTGCCGAAGTAACTCCCAGCATCTAACCGTTTGAGCTCGGCCAAGCTGTGGTCCTGAACCAGCCCTGTACCATTCGTGGTCCGATCAACTTTTTCATCGTGCATAATCACTAACTGATGGTCACTGGAAAACTGGACGTCCGTTTCGATGCCATCCGCGCCAGCATCCAACGCGGCTTGAAACGCCAACAACGTATTTTCCGGCCGGGTACCCTTACTCCCCCGGTGCGCAATAACTTGTGTGGGTTGTCTCTTAAACACTATCCCCATTCCCTTCGCATTAATTCTACTTGTAAGGGTACCACAGAATGTGACGGTTTCATCCTAAATTGTTAATCGATTTCAACGTTGCTACCGTCCTTCAATGCTCTCAGCCTAGTGGGACTGCCGACTCAAAATTGCTGTAACACTGTCTAAACCTGCCGGCTTACCGTTCGCCAAATTT
The DNA here is from genome assembly GCF_003946245.1 of Levilactobacillus cerevisiae. GTDB lineage: Bacteria > Bacillota > Bacilli > Lactobacillales > Lactobacillaceae > Levilactobacillus > Levilactobacillus cerevisiae. The sequence goes on along the minus strand of NZ_RHNN01000015.1, from coordinate 9,388 downwards.
AGGCCGGAACGCTGTGGGTAGGACGCGGGTAGCCTGAGAAACGGTCTACCTGCTCGCTTTGAACCGCCCAACCCGCGTTTCAAAGTCGCCATTTCCCAAGATAATTCACTTGGGAAATTCCACGGCTGAGCCTAAATTTGGCTCACTCACGCCTACATAGACTTTGGCCAATTGTGGTGAGCAAACGTCGCCGGTCCAGCGATGATCGCATCAATGTCATATTGAAGAACTCCCTAACCGGAGGAGGCCAGAGATGGAGGTAGCTGTGACAACGGTGTTAGCTGGGAACCAGCTTACAGCGTGGGACGCGTTTGAAGACTGACGCTCTTGGTCAGGCTTCAAACCGAGCCGGAGGACCGCTTCTCAGGCCGCAGGCGGTCCCCATAGGCGCCGGAATCTCTGGCGCACTTTTCAACCAATTTAGCATTGACAATCATTGTCAGCTGGACTTCCCCAAGTACTTTGTCATTTTCAATCTTGGCTGCGTGTAAATCACTAGCAATTCGTTGGGAAAACAAGCATAATGGAAGCGGATAACTTAAAATCTTAAATGATGGGAGTCGAATGCTATGAAGCACTTCACAAAAGGGTTCTTATTTGGCGTTGTGGCCACTGCTAGTGCCGTTGCCGGCGCAGTCTTTTCCTTCAAGAAAAAGGTCGTTCAACCAATTGAGGATCAAGAATCACGGTTTGAAGAAAACCGGAAATTGGCTAATCGCAAGAGCCACGCTGCTCATCACGGTTAAACACAGGACATTCACTTTGAACCATTCAGGCTAGAATTTTAAAAAGCGTGTCGCAAAAATTTGCGACACGCTTTTCTGTATTAATTGGTTTTCTTAGTCTTGCCTTGCCAACGGGCATATCCCGTCTTCAGGATAGAAATATCCTTATAGCCCTCTTTGCCCAACAGCAAAGCAGCCCGGGTGCTTAACGCCTTACCTTGATCGTACAGGTAGACGGGTAAGTCAGCCCGGATACCGGTATGATAAGCCTTGAACGTGGAGTAAGGGATGTTGCGGGCCCCTAAAATATGGCCAGCATCAAAGTCCTTCTTTTCCCGCAGGTCAATGACCTGGGCCTTGCGCATACCGTCCTGGAACTTGTCCTCGTCAATGACGGTGGCCACTTGGTTCCGGCGCACGATGGTGATCATTTGCCAGCCTGCCCAGCCAATGATTAAGACTAACAAAATGATGGTGTAGACCATCATTCCTGAAATTGCTGCAATTACCAAACTAAATCGTCCTTCCTAAACCGCTTGTTCTAGTTGCTCTTTTGGAACCGCAAAGCCAATGAAGCGGCACCGATCACACCGGCATCGTTCCCCAATTGGGCTAAGCGTAACTTCGTTGAGTCTCGAACAGCTGGAAAGGCATTTTCTTGGAAATACCGCGTCGTTGGTTGTAACAACGTGTTACCAGCGTTGGAAACCCCACCACCAATAATGATGTTGGCTGGATTCAAAATGTTTGCGACGTTGGCCAAGGCCAAGCCCAAGTAGAAGGTTACCCGGTCAACAACTTGGTTGGCTAAAATGTCACCGTTGTCAGCCAAGTAGAAGATCATCTTGGACGTGACGCTCTCTTGGTTGTCTTCCATTTCCTTTAAACGAGACGTGCCCATGAAGTCCTTGGCCATGTCAGCGGCCACGTGGACCACGCCGGTTGCGGAAGCGTATTGTTCCAAGCAACCGCGCTTGCCACAAGTACACAGGTAGCCATTTGGTTGAACTGTCACGTGACCGAGTTCACCGGCCCCGCCGTTAACACCGTGCAAGAGGTGGCCACCAGCGATAACCCCACCGCCGACACCTGTTCCCAGGGTAACGAAGACGACATCGCTGTCCTTTTCGCCGGCACCCTTCCAGTATTCACCCAATGAAGCCACATTGGCATCATTATCGAGGATGAATTGCAGGCCTAAGGCATCTTGAATCTGGTCGCGCACTTGTTGCCGCTTCTTCCAGTTCAGGTTGAAGGCACCAATAACGGTCCCATTTTCAATATCGACAGAACCTGGCGTTCCCATCCCAATACCGAGAAAATCGGTTTTACTGAATTCTGAGTTAATAATATGTTGGCTGATTGAATCAATGATGTTCGGAACGATGTGGCTCCCCTCATCAGAGATATCAGTTGGAATGCTCCACTTTGTCAGGATTTCCCCTGCGAGTGAGAGAAAAGCCATTTTTGTGGTCGTCCCACCTAAATCGATTCCAATTAAATTCCGTGCCATAACGCTAAATCCCTCCAATGGATTGGTGATTGATTTTTGCTCGTTGTTCCTCTAAACGGTGCTCATGCGTGAGAACAATCTTGGCCTGGACAAAGGTTGGGTCGTCCACCACCCGTGCTCGGCGGAGGTGGTCCAATTCCAAAGCCATAACCTCGATATCCCAAAGCCGCTTACCGACGTACACATAAATACCAAATTTTTTAAGTAGCTGCTGAACATCATATAACGTTTTCATTGTGCCACAACCTCCATGAAATTGCACGAGACTTTTCGATAATTACTGTGCCATACCGTGCAAATACAGCCAGACCAATCCAACAATTAAGACGATGGTTGCTACAATTCGCTTAAAGGTGCTAACCTTACCAATTCTGGGAACACCCAATGTATACGCTACCAGGAAGCCGGCCGCAAGTCCACCAATATGGCCAGCCAAATCAATGCCTGGCGTGAACAGGTCAAACGCAATGTTCATGACGACAAACGCTAAGAACGTCCGGGCAAGCTGTCGGATCACCTGATTTTGCCAGAAGGATTCTCCCAGCATCAGGAAAGCCCCAAACAACCCGAAAATAGCCGTGCTAGCACCCGCCGACAGGCTGTCAGAGAAACAGAACGACGCAACGTTCCCACCAACCCCAGCAATCAGGTACATCAACAGGAAGCGGGTGTGGCCAAAAGCGGCCTCAATCTGCATCCCCACGAAGTACAGGGTGATCATGTTCATTAAGATATGGGTGAACCCAATGTGCAGAAACATCGGCGTGAACAGCCGCCACCATTCCCCCTGTTGAATCAAGGTGTTGAGCTTGGCCCCAAAGGTAATCAGGACGTTCACACTGGTACTGCCCCCGGCTAACGTCATGGCCCCAAAGACCAACGCGTTAATGACGATCAAACCAATTGTCATGTAAGGCGTCTGGTCCAGTCGGCGTAACCGGTATTTAAAATTCGTCACCGCAAGGCTTCCTTTCTACTGGACGGGCGCCGCCAAAACAGCGTCCAATAAGACATCGAAGTCATCAACTGGCCAGGTTGGCCGCGTAACTTGTTGTGCTGGCAAAGCCAAGGCCACCTTAAAACCAGTTGTCTGGGGTAAAAAACGGTCATAATAACCGCCACCAAAGCCTAGCCGCTCACGTGTCGTGGCAAACTTCAGCCCGGGCACAATCAGCAAATCAAACGTAGCTGGTTCGATAATGGCACCGTTGACCGGTTCCTGCAAGCCAAACGAACTAGTCACAAAGGTCGTTTGGTCATCCACGACGTGAAAAGCCATCTGCCGTTGCGGCAACGTCGCCGGCACCGCAATCGTCTTGCCAGCAGCGCGGGCAGCCGCAATAATCGGCTGTGTTGCCAGTTCAAAGCCACTGCTGATGGTGGTCGCCACCGTTTTAGCAGACTGCCACGCCGGTAACGCCAGTAGTTGCCGATACAAATCCGTCGATGCGCTTTGGCGCTGATCAGCCGGCATTGCCGTTAAGGCCTGAATCGTTTGTTGCCGAATCTCTGCTTTGGCCAACATTGGTTTACCCCTTTTGAATTATTTTTCAACAAAAAAAGGTGCGGACTCTCGCCCGTACCCCTTACTTAGTTTCACGATGCAAAGTTACTTTCCGGTCCCGAGGGCAGTACTTCTTAAATTCAACCCGGTCCGGGTTATTACGCCGGTTCTTGCTGGATAAGTAGTTGCGTTCGTGGCATTCCGTACATTCTAAAGTGATGTGTACACGCATTGTGGGTAACCTCCCAACTTGTTTAGAATTACAGGCTAGAGCCCTTAACTCGTAATATATTACCATTAATCGGCGTCAATTACCAGTGATAATCCCAAATATGTTAAGCAAAAATACTTAACAGCTGAAAAATCGCCCCTACCGCGCGCTTTGTTCCCGTTACCTGCCTTTTGAAACTTTTTTCACGGCTGGCGACTACTTAATGGTTGACGTTGATTGTACCGTCTTCCAATAAGCCGAATAGATCTGTTTAGCCAGCTTCATGTTGTTATCTTCAGCGTTGACACCCAGGTTAGGCATCGCTAACGCCACAACCACTTGTGGGTTCGTTGAAGGCGCGTAAGAAGCTAAACTCAACGTGACCGTTTCAGTCCCCTTGTAGTACGTTTGGGCTGTCCCAGTCTTAGCAGAGATCTCTGGTTTAATCGAGGAAAGCTCGCCACCGGTCTTGTAAGTGTTACTCCCGTGAACCACATCATACAAACCTTCAGTGACTAGTTTCTTCTGGGCAGCGGTCATGTCGATTCGGTTCAGAACCTTCGGCGTCACGGTATCCTTAACGGCTCCCAGTGACCCGTCCGAAGAAGTTCCCCGAATGGCACTCACCACGTGCGGCGCAATCCGCGTCCCACCGTTGGCAATCGTGGACATGTATTGGGCGACTTGCAAGACCGTGTAGGCATCGTAGTTCCCGAATGACAAGTCTAACGCATTCCCAATGTGAGCGTAACTGCTGGAACCTTGCAAACCAGTACTTTCGCCAGGGAGGTCAATCCCGGTAGAAACACCCAACCCAAATTGGTTGAAGTAACCCCGTTCCTTGGCAAAGATACTCGTGTTCATGGTCAAAGCAGCACCAGACGTGTAGTTAAAACCAGCTTCCTTCATAGCTAATTGCATCATGTAGGAGTTAGAGGAAACTTCCAGCGCGCCGGACGCATTAACGGCAATGTCTTGACCCCCAGATTTGTTAAACCAGGAAGCCTTCTTGACCCCACCAACTGTGATTGGTTTATCGGTCAAGGTGTTGTTCGATGTGGTAATAGCACCATCCATCAGTGCCCCTGAAACCATGGCACCCTTAACAACGGACCCCATAACGATGTCGCTGTTCATGGTTCCCAGCGCGTTCGTGGTGATCTTGCCAGTTGATGGATTTCGGTCGACACCGGCCATCCCAATGATGCCCCCGGTATTGGGGTTCATGACGACGGCATAGGTCCCGGTCGAGTCACCACCAGCACCGGATTCAGCGGAATGAACCAGCGTTTGCAGTTGCTTCTGGAAGGTTGAATTGATGGTCAGTTGGAGGTTATCCCCCTTAGAACCACCGTACTTCTTGACTTCCTTAGTCACCGTCGACCCAGAAACCTCAACCTGCTTTTCAGACTTGGTTCCGCGAAGAACGGATTCATATTCTTGTTCCAAATATGACTGACCCACACTATCATTCCGGGAATACCCTTGGGCAAGCAACTCGTTGACCTTGTCACTAGGTAACCCCGTCTTTTCAGAGGAAACCGTCCCAATGATCGACTTGATTGACGACCCGTTCGGATAGTTCCGTGACCAACTCGTTCCCACCTGAACCCCAGGCATTTCGGATAAATGTTCACCGATTTCCGCAATTTCCTTGCTGGAGACACCGGAATCCTTGATGTAGGTGGTTGACAGTGAGTAGGCACCACTCATTTTGGCAAAAATTTCTGCCGCGTTTTTCTGCTTTTTCGTCAGCTTAAACGAGGAGTCATTTTCAAGGTAAGACAACGCCTTGTTGTATTTCTGGGTGGTGGACATGCCACTGGTCCCAGAAAGTTTCTTTTCCACGGCAGCCAACCGATTCGTATCCGTTAAATAGTAGTCGATGGCCTGACGTGGGGTCAAGGCGCTAGTGGAGACGGTCAGGTAATTCCCCAACTTATTGGCGATGTCGTACATGCTGGATGAGAGCACGCTCACACCTTTGGTATACGAAATCGCTTGGTGCGCCTTGTTGCCAACCAACACCTTACCGTTGGAGTCATAAACCATCCCCCGTTGAACGTTGGTGGTTTCAATCGTGGTGTCGGTCGAATTGACCTCGGCCTTAAATTGTGACCCATAAATTACCTGCAAATACGCTAACTGACCAATCAGCGCCGCAAATAGCAGGGCAACAATAATGAAAAGAAAGTTCAACCGAAACGGGATCTCGGACTTCACGGGACCGCCACTAGACCGTTGATTTCGGTTGCTAACGCGATTATAAAAATTCTTCACAACAGTTCTGCTCCTTATTGTACAGCTACTATTTTACCAAACTTCGTTGCCGGTCACTATCCCACTTCCGAAATTTAACGAAACTATGCTATTCTAGAAGTCGGATAGAATGACGCTCAACTGGTATTCTAGCATACTGTGATTCTTCTCAAAGTGACCTGTCCCCCATTTTAACAAAAATAAATAAATTGTGGGGGGATTTCTGTCCTGAACCCAATTATTTCTGCGATTCACCAGAGTATTTTAAGTGAATTCTGAATTCTCCATTAAAATAGGATAAACGACACCCACTCTCGCGCCAGTATAGTATGATAAGAATTAGTTCATCTTTAACGAGCTTCTGGGTTTTTGTCCCAGCCTCGTGCACAACTCACGAACAACGCACTCTGAAATTATTTTAAATTTTTGAAAGATTGAGGTGGCTTCCTTGCAAGACAAAAAACGGCGTTGGTCCCTTTCCCGACGTCAATCCACACTTTTAGGGGCGTTTCTAACGCCTTTCCTGTTAATGACGGCGTACTTCATCTACCGTCAGATGGCACCATTTGGCTCGAGTAGCCTGTTAACGGTCGATTTGGGACAACAGTACATCGACTTCTTCGCATACCTTAGACGGGCCCTCCTGCACGATCCTAGTAGCATCTTCTACTCCTTCGCCAACGGCTTAGGGGGCGAAATGCTGGGGACCTGGTCCTACTATCTGCTGAGCCCGCTGAATTGGCTCCTGCTCCTGTGTCCGGGCACCACCCTCACCACCGGCGTTTTCCTGCTGACCGTTTTCAAATACGGTCTGGCTGGTCTGACGTTTGGCTGGTTACTCGAGAAGACGACCAAGCAACGCGGGATGTTGACGGTGACCTTTGCCACTGCTTACGCCTTAATGGGGTGGTCGATTGCGAACCAATTGAACGTGATGTGGTTAGATGCCGCCTACCTGTTGCCATTGATTTTCTACGGTCTCTACCTCATGATGCATACCGGCAAATGGCGCACGTACGTCGTCTGGCTAACCATCATGCTCGTCGTCAACTACTATATGGCCTACATGATCTGCTTGTTCTTGATTTTGGGGTTCATTTGGTTGGCGGTCGACCGGTTTACCACCTGGCGACACTTCTGGGGGCAAACCCTTAAATTCGGATTAACCTCAGCTGTCAGTGGCCTGTTGGCAGCGTTTGTTCTGCTCCCCACCTGGTGGTCATTGTCCCAGAGTAAGGCACAGTACACCGTCACCACCTTTAAATGGAAATTTGAGTTCTACCCGCCAAAAATGATTGCCAAATTCTTCATGGGGTCCTTCAACTTCGATCAAATGCCTAGTGGGACAGCCAACCTGTTCATCGGGGCGATTGCCTTGTTGGGGAGCCTGTTCTTCTTCGCTGACCACCGCATCAAACTGCGAAGTCGTATTACAGCGGGTCTCGTGACGTTATTTCTGGCACTTTCACTCTGCGTTCAGCCACTCGATCTGTTGTGGCACGCGGGTCAATTTCCCGTGTGGTATCCTTACCGGTTCTCCTTCATCGTCAGTTTCTGGCTGATCTGGTTGGCCGCACAAACGTTGACGCTTGATTTCGAGCCTGGCTGGTTGGCCATCGCCGTGGTTACCCTCATCATGGCGGTTGGAACGGCATACGTGGCGCTCAACCTCAAAACGTTTAAATTTTTACAGATGAACCAAGTCTTGCTGGGATTGTTCTTCGTCATTTTGGCTTTGGCGTTAACGACGCTCCCAATCAAACACCACTGGATTTATCCGTTGGCCTTCTTCGTCATCGGGATTACCGAGGTGTCTGCCAACGCCTTCATGTCGTTAAACAACATTAGCTACGTCTCTCAGGGCGAATACGGCAACTACACCAATGAGCTTCAACGCCTGGTCAACCGTGTGCAGAAGAAGGATACAGGTTTCTACCGTATTGGTAAGACGTTCCTGCGGACTAAGGGGGATGCCTTCCAAACCGGTTTCAACGGTGGCGGTGTCTTCTCCTCCGTCCTGCCCAAGGCGACACCCACCTTCTACGGCAACATTGGGAGTCCTGACGGTGATGGCTTCGTGGAATACAGCAACGGGACCCTGGTAACCGACTCCCTGCTAAACATGAAATACTACTTCCAGCAGAAACAGCTCGCTGGTGCGCTCAGTGGCAGTAGCATGTTACCGGCGTCCAGCAATAAGGCCGACCTAGCCGACTACCAGAAAGTCGGGCAAGACCAATGGGCAACGACTTATAAGAATCCCTATGCCCTGCCAATGGGTTACGCCGCTAGCAAGCAAATACTCACGTTGAAAGACAAAACTGCTGATCCCGCTCAATACCAGGCAAATTGGCTGGCTGCTTTGACCGGAAATTCAGCGGACAAGAAGCTCTACACGGCGCAGAACTTTGACCAGGTCACGTTCCAAAACATTGCCCAGCAATCTAAGATTACCGGTGCCGTCTTGCAACGAAAGGACCTGTTGAAGCCCGCGAAGATCACCCTGACCTTCACGCCGCAAACGAACGATGCCTACTACTTGACGTTTGGTTCAACGGTCAACTCCGACAACGCCACCTTCATCTTGAACGGTAAGACGTTGGATCAGTACAAGACCTACCGGAATACGATTATGGTGAGTGCTGCCGCCAATGCCAAGGGTCATAAGCAGACACTGACGATCCAACTGAAGAAGGGCTCCCTGTGGCTGGACAACTTCACGTTGTACCAACTGAAGACGGCGACCTTCCAGCAAGCTGTTAGCCAGTTAAAGACCCAGCCATGGCACCTGACGAAGCACAGCAGTCGCTACTTCAGTGGCACGATTACCACGAAGAAGTCCGGCCAAGTGCTCAACACGTCCATTCCATACTCCACGGGTTGGCGCGCAACCGTCAATGGCAAAACGGTGAAGACTTATAAGACCGTCGGCATGTTTACCGCGCTTAAGCTCCCTAAGGGCAAGAGCACGGTGACCCTGTCGTACTGGCCACCGCTGTTAAACGCCGGCGTACTCGTTAGCCTAGTGACGCTCTTAGGCCTGACGGGCGGCTGGTGGTTGACGCACCGTCGTCACGATTAACTGAATGACACAATTAAGGTTCTAAAATATCTGTTGTTGGTAATCAAATGAATTTGATTACTGGCAACGGATATTTTTGTATAATCAAAGAATG
>NZ_RHNN01000014.1 GCF_003946245.1 Levilactobacillus cerevisiae | reverse complement strand
TACCCATACAAAAAACTCCTCCCTAAGTAAACAAGCTTTGATTATTTGCTTGTCTACCTAAGTAGGAGTATAGCCATTTATTCGCCGGCCTTTTTGTTTTGGTTTGGGGTTGTGGCGCTGTGCTGGGGACGTCCCCCATTGCAGCGCTATTTTTCGTAACTGGTTAGACGGCCTTGGGTTATTTCCCAGTCAGCCCCGCTCCTCTGATTCACCATCAACGATTTGCTTTCAGCCTCTTCTAGATGGTAATTCCTGCCACAACCCGAGCATCTTTGCTGCTTTTCACCCACTAATAGACAATCCGTGTCGTTACCTGACCTGTTTGCAACTATAGCCAGTATTGATTGTTGTAACCGTATTCGTTTTTGCTTATACTAATCCTGAAGGCTTGCTCCACACTCTGACTGGTTGGCAACTGTCATCGGCACTTTCCGCTCCCGTCGCTGCACCTTCTTACATAGCTTCCAATTCCGAGGAGGACTCACTTATGAGATTTAGAAAGATTCATGTTATTGGTTTACTTATTCTGCTTGTGTCCGTGTTAAGTGTCGTTGGCTCACCCACTCCTGCTAAGGCGGATGACGCGACAAGTTCCACCACAGCGACAACGGTGACTGGTGACTTGCCCAAGGGTTCGGTGGTGAATTTAGCCGGTCCATCCAGTACTGTCTATCCCGTATATGATTTGAACGGAGATGTCATCCCTGATAAAACGTACGCTGGATATGCTGGCTACATGGTTGACCAACTTGCAATAAACTTAACTAAAGGTGGCGTCTACTTTCGTGCTTCGACCAATGAGTGGCTCAAAATTGACGACGGTGTGACCTACAGTGCCGCACCCACCAACCCAGCAACGCTCACCGTAAATTTCGTTGACGCCACCAACACCGCCATTCACCCACAAGAATCCTTTAACACCCAAGTTGATGCTGACGCGGACGCGATTGCTGAAATCAAAAAAGGCCTGTTAGCCGCCACGCCCGTCACCGCCAACGCTGATCAGACCACCTTCACTTACCACTACACTTCTAACACGCCACCGACGAATCCTAGCGGTGGCAATTCCAGCACCGGCACCACTGACAGCAGTAGCTCATCCACGACCAGCACGCCAGCTAGCGAGCCTGACAAATCGGCTGTCGTTGCCGTCAAGGGGACTGCCATTTACGCGACCAAGAAGATTGGTCTGTACGCCAGTCCTGACTTCAAGCAAGCCACCCGCAAAATTTGGTACGCTAAAACGTCGCGGCAAGAACGGCCGCAATTTATCGTGACCGGCTACGCCTGGAGTCAGAATGGCACGTTGCGTTATAAGATTCGCGACATCAACCACCACTCGCTGACCAACGACCGGCGCGGATACGTCACGGCGAACGCTAGCTACGTGACCAACCTGTACTACCAAGCCAATCCGCAGCGCGTCAAGGTGATTGGCAAACGCGGGCTCAACGCATACAGTAATGTGCAGCTGAGCGGGCAGAAGCTGCGGCACTACCAGCGTGGGAGCGTGCTGAAGGTCAAGGCGATTCAGAAGCACAACCTAACCACCCGGCTAGTCCTGTCGAACGGCCATTACATCACCGGGAACAAGACGCTCGTGATTGCAAAATAGCCCAGAACATCAAGGCACCGCAATCCTGCTCGGGACTGCGGTGCCTTTTTTCTTGTGCAATTTAATTGTGTGACGCCGCGTCTGGTTAAGCCAGTTTCAATCCGACCACACCCCACGCTACCGCTCCAAATACCCATCCGCCACGCACCGCAAGTACCCGGCCACATTCCGCGAGAACTGTGCCTTCTGCTTGCCCATGAACGCGGCGAAGTTTGCCGGTGAGTGGTCCAGGTAGTCGTACTGCCAGACCGACAGCAGCATAAAGATTACATTTTGCCAGATCAGCTCTTCTGGCTTGAAGACGTTCGGTTGTTCCTTCTCCGGCCAGCTCATGCGGTCGATGCCCCAATATAGGAAGTACTGGTCGACCTGGGCCTGTTCCGTCACGCGGCCCTTGGTCCAGAGTTGCGCCACCCGTTGCTCGGCGTCGCCCCAATTTTTCACCGGCTGTTGCTGCACGTCCAGCCAGTAGTCGAAAATGGTCAGGTGGCCCAGTCGCAGCTTGGCGAGTTCCGTTTCCAGTTCGCTCAGCCCCGCGCCCTCCCGCGCAAAGAGGTTGACGTTCAGTTGGTGCGTCCGGCTATCCTTGAAGTAGCGCTCAATGTCGTGTTCGCCCTCGTCCTGCCAGTAGTATTGTTGATAGCTGGCCTTGAACTGGGCCTCGTCCGCCGCGGCCATGGTGCGCCAGGAGTCTTCCAGCTCCCACAGCGCCTCGTGTTCCAGCTGGGCCTGTGCTTGGCGATACTGGAAATACCCCTGGTACACGGCGGGTGACGTCCGGTAGTCGGTGTGGTCACGCGCATTGCGCCGGCCGATAATGATTTTTGTCAAAGTCGTTTTCCCCCGGTCATTAGTGGTCTTAGCTTAGCACAGATTGGTGGGTTGGGGGAATGATTTTTGGGCGAGGGGTGAACTCGACGTCTGGAAGGAATGACACGCTTGTAAGTGAATCTTGAAACAAAAAGCGGCCGAATTTATCGCATTGAAAAAGCTCAATGACAGGTCTGGACGAACCACGTATCACTGAGCACTTTTTTAAAATGGCAAATCGAAATCATAATTCTGTTGATACTTACCTTCATAGGCAATATGCCCATCAATGTATATCTTGAGCGTGTACTGCCCCGTCGGATTCGCAATCCTCAAACGAATCTTGTTAATTAACAAAGCCCTCTTATTCTCATCAGGCCACGTTAATACCTGACCATTTGCCTCACACCTCTCGACTAATACTTGCAGGTAACTGTCTGAATCCGCGTTACTTGGAGCGAATTTCGCTGCCACCCCTTCATCAATAGGTCCCCATTCTCTTGGGAAGGATTGATTGACGCTGCTCTTGATGACGACACCCTCCATTGTTAACTCCACATCATCGATAAAGTTGCGATTCATATAAAAATAATTTCCTCCTCGCACCTGAATCAACTCATCGAAATCATAAATATCTTTGTCGTGTAGCAAATTTTGTAACGTTTCTTTCTCTGCAATCGACCGGACAAAAATGTGCCGCAAAGTTTCCAATCCTAATTGCTTAGGCACAATGATTTCGGCTTGCCGAAATGGGATAATATCATCTCTATTCACTGGAGGTAAAATAGCCCGGTCATGAAATATCTTATCAAAGGGTAGTTGACTGAATTCTTCTGGCGTTTGGTACTTGGGGATAGTGTGATGTTTCGCCAAGGACTGTGCAGTGAATTGGACGTCTGGCTGACTCAAGAGAGACGGTAGATCAAATAGGAAAAACACTGGTATTGGACAATCTGCTCCATATTCCTGCCGATTCTTTTCCACCTGGAACCCTTCGTTATGAAACTGCGTCGGGGTTTTTGGACGAAAATAAAGCCGAACAAAGCCACCAACTTCATCTGGAGTTCCAGCAATCACGTCTCCCCCGGCATTGTCATTTACCATAATTTGCTGGCTTTCAGCGAAATCTCTAGCCAGAAGTCGCCTCATTTTCAGAATACTAACTGCATTTAAAATGTCAGTAAAATGATATGCAAACCTAGGAATCCACTTTTGCTGCCAAGCACTCAAACCTGTTCTAATTTTTCCGGACGTCAAGTCATTAACGACATCTTGATAATCCAAATCTCTATCCCCTCTCAGCAATCATTTGTGCTGCAGAAGTTTGAGCAGGTTTCACCCGTACTGGCAACTTACTTTCGTTCAGTGCCAATGCACCAATTTCTCTATCTTTCCATTTTGCCGGAACAGATTTAATGTAAGGCAACTGCGTCATCAATTTCTGGAACAGTGTGGCATCGTTTTGTTCATGCAACACTTGTGGAAAATCAATGACCGAAACAACACCCTGGCTACGTAGTTTTATCCAAAAATCAGTGATGTCCATTTGAGACAACGCATAGTAGCTTTCATCTGCGTTCGTAATTTTCATAAACGGCACAGAGGATTCATCAAGCTCATCAGTCGGTTCTATATTTTGCAAAACAATTTGATGGTTATCCAATTGAAATTCGTGAGAAAGCCGTCCGACCAATTCATCCTTAAATTCATTAACGCTCAGCATCTTAGGCTCACTCTCTAGCCACTTCTTCATCGCACTAAGATTCTTAAATTCCGGTTGATCCACTGGCTGACTATAGAGGTGAATATATACATTGATAGGTAAGCCCTTAAGATAGTGTTCCATCAAGGGACGAACCTCATTTTCCCAATCTAATCCACCATTGCCAACGCCCAGTTGTGGAAACGAAATTGATTTAATCTTTCTTTCTTCGTAGGTGTCCACAAACTTCTTCAATCCAGCTTCAATATAGGCGAGTTTAGACTTGTTACGCCAATTTTTTTTGGTCGGAAAATTTAACACCCACTTGTTATCAGTACGATAAATCCACAGTTGTCCTACATTGAATTGACCATTTTCACACAAGCGTTGATATTCCGTAAACATCTGGGGATATAACTTTTTGAATTCCAAGGCAATACCCTTGCCCATCACACCAACTGTGTTAACCGTGTTAACGAGGACCTGCGCCGGACTTTCAAAAAGATTTGTCTTTAAATAGATTAACAAGCGGTTCACCTCCCCTTTCAAAAAAGACCAATCCATTGTTCCGTGGATTGATCCTCACTCGGATTCCATTTTCATCTAGTATCTCTTCAATGTCTTGATTATAGCACACCCTCACTAAATCCACGACCGATTTACATGACCTTGCACACGCCGATCAATTCTCTCATTTTTAACTAGAACACCGGTTTCACCCCACGCACGGCCACCTTCATCTGCTCACCCAGGCGGCGCATCCCCGTGTCGATCACCGCTGGCGTCAGGCCGCTAAAGCACAGGCGCAGGCCGTTGTGCACGTCGCGGTTCGGGTAGAAATTGGTGCTCGGCACGTAGCTCACGTGGGCGCCCAACATCGCCGGCGTCTGCAACAGTGCGTCAACGTCGATGCCCGCCGGTAAGGTCACCCAGTCAAAGAAGCCGCCCGTGGGCGTGGTAAAGGCCGCCTCATCCGGGAAATACCGCTGGAGCGCGCTGACCATCGCCGCACACTGCTCGCGGTAGTGGGCCTTCAAGACCGCCACGTGCGCGTCCAAATCATTGGCGTCCAGGTAGGCGTTAATGGCCGCATGGGTCACGCCGGTCGCCTCCAGGTCGCTGGCCAGCCGCACCTTCATGATGGCGGCCAGCAGCTTCCCATCGGCCACCAACCACCCCGTTCGCAGCGCCGGCATCAAAATTTTCGACAGGCTCGACACGAAGACCACCCGCCCCTCGGTGTCAAAACTCTTGATGGCGGACAGCGGTGCCTGATCGTACCCTAAGTCCCGGTACGGCGAGTCTTCTAAAATGATGAAATTGTAGCGGTTGGCCAGGGCCACCAGTTGCGCGCGTTTTGCCACACTCATGGTAATGCCGGTCGGGTTGTGAAAGTCCGGCACCGTGTACAACAGCTTGATGCCTGGGTGGCGTTTTAAGGTGGTTTCTAGCGCGTCCAGGTCCAAGCCATCTCCTTGGAGGCCAACGCCATAATACGTCGGCTGGTAGAGGTCTAAGGCCGCCAACGCGCCCACGTAGGTCGGCACCTCGACCGCCACCTCGTCGCCCGGATTCAACAGGGCCTTGGCCACCAGTTCAATGGCCTGCTGACCACCAATCGTCAAAACCACGTTGTCCGCGGTAGTCGTGACCCGCCCCCATTTACCAATCCGTGCCGCCAGCTTGGCCCGCAAGTCCGGGTTGCCCTGGCTGGACTGGTACTGGAAGAGGTGCGCGCCCTGGGTGTCAATGGCGGTGTCAAACGCTTGTCTCATCGCCGCCACCGGGAACAGGCTCTCATTGGGACTGCCGGCGGCAAACGAAATGGCGCTGGGGTCGGGGTCGTTGACGAACAGGCCGCTCAGGGCCGACGGAACATCTGGGTTAACACGCTTTGCTAACAGGTCATTGTACATGGTTCTTCACGCCTTTCTGGTTTGGTTCTTAGGTTCTTAGGTTCTTAGTTCAAAGTCAATAGTTCAAAAACGAATCCATCATCCATGGAGCCTGCGGCTTCCAGGTACTACGCCTGCTGTGGGGCCGGTTCCAGCCTGGGATGCGGGCTTCCACCTCAACTTTGAGCCGCAAGTCCGGCGTCTCAAAGGTTGTCCCGTGCTGTAAGGCCGGGGAAAGCCCTCCCCGGTCTAACACCACCGACACAGCTGGCTCCGTACCTGGCTTCCTCCGGCTCTTGGTTGTGCGTTGGTGTTGTGCGTTGGTGTTGCGTTTGGCTTGGGGCTTAGGGTCAAGGGCCAGAACCGAACCAGTGGTTGTGTTGAGTGGCCGCGGTGGCGGGTAACCATAGCCAGTCCACAGTAGCTGATACATCAGCCACTTCAAGCGAGGATCTGCCCTGACTCCTGACGTTGTATTGAATTCTAAAACTAACCGACAACTTGTACTAATAGGAAGTATTCTTGCGACAGGTGTTGCATACATCTACAAAATCCCAGTTCAGAACGAAGCACCCCACCACAGTTGACCGGCAACCACCGCCAAATGCCAGTCGGAAACCTGACGCCTGTTGCGGCCAACAACGACTAATCTCCGAGAGGGCGCTCAAATATGGTCCAGCCGTGGGATTTGCGGTGCGAAGCAGCGTAAATGGCGTCTTTGAGACTCGTTTCACAGAGGCTCAAAGCGAGGCTAAAGACCGCTCCTCAGGCTTTAGCCGTCCTTCCACAGCGTTCCGATCCATATTTGAGCGCCCGGCAGGCCCAGCTACCACCACCCCCGCAACGGTAAGGCGCATGGTTTCCGCGATCTGCATTTAGCAGTACGGTCACCGGTCAAACTGTGGGTGGTGCTTTCCTCTGACCTCGCGTTTATGATAGAATACTGGTGACGTAAAAGCTGATTCAACTATCCAGAAATAACGTGAATGTTATTCATCTTTACCAATCTCAGGAGGTGTCGTCGATGTTACCGTTTGCCTATCGCGTCTTTCAAGCCATCGTTCAAGAACAGACTTTCTACCGGGCGGCTCAAACGCTGAACGTGACGCCTTCAGCCATCAGCCACTCCGTCAACCAGCTGGAAAAGGAGCTCGGCTTTCCGCTCTTCATCCGTAACCGAACTGGCGTGGAGCTCACACCGGACGGAGAAAGTGTGTTGCCGCTGATTCAGGGCGTCATTAACGCCGAGGACCGGCTCCAACAGGCCGCCGCTAACATTAACGGCATGAACGCCGGTTCCGTGCGGCTGGGGGCCTTCTCCTCCGTTTGTATCACCTGGCTGCCACCGATCATCCGCCAGTTTAAACAGGATTTCCCGCAAATTGAAATTAATTTAGAACAGGCCGGTTTCAGTGAAATTGCCTCGGCCGTGAAGACTGGGCGGCTGGATTTAGGCCTGTCCGCCCTGCCCGTTTCTGAAAAATTAACCGTCCTGCCGCTGGTCAAGGACGAAATCTACTGCATCACGCCCAGCGACTTCATCCCCGCCAACCGCACGACGGTCACGGCCGCCGATTTGGTCGACCAGAACTTCATTTTACAGCGCGGGGACTACGACAAGGACACCAAGGCCGCGCTGGACCACTACCAAATCCGGCCAAACGCGTTGCGGTTCTCCATCGACGACCAGTCCATCCTGGCGATGGTTGAGGCCGGCATGGGCATGGGCATTTTGCCTGAGCTCGCGCTGGAGCGGGTCACCGGGAACGTCAACGTCTACCCGTTCGACTCGCGGTTCTACCGGACGATTTGCCTGGTGGTCAACTCTGAACAGGCCAAGGCGCCGTCGACCGCGAAGATGATTGCGGCAATCACGGATTTTGTGGCGCGCGAGTATCCGGATAAGGTTTTGGAACACCCGCACGTGGGGTAGGCTGGTTTGTGCCTCTGTACGGTGACTGGAAACAACTGGCTAAAGTGCCTTTAACCTTACTTTGAACAACTAAGAACACGTCTCCAAGCTATCAATTATCTAACACAAATACCGTGGACATCCCCAGCCTAATTTGGTTGAGATGTCCGCGGCATTTTTATTGGCATGTTTCCTTACAGCACAGTTTCTTAATTGCACGCACTATTTCACGTCCCAAAGATTACGTAACGTAACTAGCATAAGATATAATTATCTTGATTTAACGTTCAATTAATTTTCACAATACATAATATGGAGGGAACAACTATGAACAAGTTATTCAAAATTTCAGCTATCACCGCCTTAACTTTCAGCATGGGCGTGGCTACATTACCAACCAACATCTTACCCGCATTGGCCAAAACCAAAGCTGCTAAGGTTATCAGCACCAAGAAGATCACGAAGGCCGCTTACCACGCCAATGGTGGTTACATCTACTCCAGCACCAAGCTGACCAAGAAATCTCACAAAGCCTTCAATTACCTGAAGACTACTTTCTATGCAACTAAGTCCGTAAAGCTTAAGAAGAGCAACGGCAAGACTGCCACTTACTACTACATCAAGAACAGCAAGGGCAACGTCAAGGGTTACATCTGGAAAGGTAACCTGAAGAAAGTGAACACAAAAGCTTTGGCACAACGGAAGGCCGATATTAAGCATGTTTTAGCCGCTATTCGGTCAATGGACACTGAGGACCAATCTACTGCACTAGACGACATGAAAAATGTGACGACCAGCACCGCTTACGAGGAGGGTGCGTTCGGGGACGGCTTGCCTGCAGTTATCTATGACATTCATGGCACGTCAGCTAAGGATGGTCGCGCAACTCTCCAAGTGAATGCAAGCTTCAAAGGTCGTTTTAACTCTGTCACCAACGCTAAATTAGCTGCCTTCAGCGATCAATTAGCAGACACCATCGCACAATCTGATGATCCTTCCGATGATTCTGGTATCTACGACGCAAGTTCTAACTTGGCTGAGGCCTTGTCAAACGCCGTCGCAACCTTACAATAATTTCGTTTAACCTTATCAAATAGAAAAGCCACAGAAGTCACACCCACTAGTCGGGCAATAACTTCTGTGGCTTTTTACTGTCAGCTTAACTTCCTCAACTTTCCGACAGCAACACCGGGTCCCTCACCCCAAAGGTGCCGTAACCGCTTGTGCCGCCTGAACCAGATCCACCGCAATCAAGCGGACTTGATCCGTGGGATAGGACTGTTTCACCTTTCCCAACGCTGAGGCTTTCGGCAACGTCACTTCATCGTAGAGCATCAGTCCCAGCACTTCCGCCGCGTTGGTTATCGCCTTATCCATCGTCGCCGCCTGGCTAATCGCACTGGGGACGTCTGGAAACACGACCGTCACGGTTGCCGTCGCAGCGTCCCGAATGAACACTGCCGGGTAAAAAATCATTTCACTCTTGCTCTTCACTCTGCTCCCCCTTAAGCTAACCAATTGCACTGCTAATTGCTGGTCAGGCGTTGGTACTAGCCATTTCTTGGCGACCGCTTATGCTTTTCCATCATGCTACGCCTCGCTGCACCTGTAAGCAACCATCCAGCCTGCATTTCAGATCATCCAACCAGCTATTCCTTGTCCTTCGTCTTCCGTTTGAAATTGGTCAGGCTCAACAACCCCACCAGCAACGCCACGCCCCACGCTAAGGACACGGGTTCCTGCTCGCCGGTCTGTGGCAAATTGGCAAAGCCTGCATGGGTGACCGCTGGCTGTTGGTCCTGGTTGGCGTCATCCCTGAGAACGGTGGTCGTCCCGGTGTCAGTTGACGCTTGCCCGGTCGCACCTTGGCCACCAGTCGCCATTTCAACGACTTGGCCGCCTGGGTTATTGCCCGGCGCACTGGTTCCTGGCGTCGTGCCCGTGTTGCCCGTATCCCCCGCGCCGCCAGTGTTCCCGCCACTCAGGTGATTGTCATCCCCGGACTCATTGCCTTCGACTTCATTCTCGCCTTCGTCGGTCCCGTTGCCGTCCAGGTTACCAGTGCCGTTATTGCCGTCACCATTCCCATTGTCGCCGGGATTGGTCACGCCCGGGGTCTCGCCCCCGCCGTTGCCATTATTACCATTGTTATTGCCGTTACCGTTGTTGCCGCCGCCCGGGTTGGTCACAGGTGGTTGCGTCACGCCGGGATCCCCCTCATCCAGCGAGTACACGTAGGTCACGTCGATTTCCGCATCCCCGTAGGTCCCGGTCGCATTTTCCGATTCCTGCTGGAGCACGTGGCCCGGAATCTGGAGCGCTTCCGTGGTGTACGTTTCCCCAATCAGCCCCGGCTTCAGCGTTGTATCCGGTGCCAGCTGGTCCCCCGCCACGTCCTGGTAGTGAACCGTCACGCTGGCCGCGCTCTGGGCAATTGCGTATGGCTGAACGACTGCGAAATCTACGATGCCCGCGCTTGGCTTGTACACGCCTGTCAGGTAGTAGTAATCCGGCAACACGTCTAAATTAATTCCAGGATTTTTTTCAATTTCCGTTGCCCCCGGCTTCTGGTCCTGAATGTTGGTGTAGTGGAGCCCGCCTTGCCCGTCCGGCGTAGCATTGCCGCCCGTGAAGTAGGCCTGGTACGTGTGCCCGTTCGCGTCCGTGTAGAAGATTGGCTGCCCAATCATCGCGACCACCGTCAGTTGCACGACCTCGCCAGTAATCGTGGTACAAGCAATTTGCAAATGACCCTCGCGATCCTTGTCGCTGATTTTGACCGGGTCGAGCATGATAAATTGGCCGGTGTGCGTGAAGTCGCTGGCGCTGGCGTAGGCCTTGTCCTTTAGCGGTGAGAAGTCACGGATAGCGTTGTAAGCCAGCCGCATGTCGACCACGTTTTGTAAATTGGCGAGTGGCGTCACGTCTTTGATCCGGTTATTTTGCAGGTCAACCACTTTTAAATGTTGCAGGTTGGCCAGCGGCGTCACGTCTTCAATGTCGCCGTAGAAGGCGCCGGGTAGATGGTTCAGGCTCGCGCCCAGCATGATGGTTTCCAAGTTGACCGCGTACTCCAAACCTTCCAGGGAGAAGGCCGTCTTGCCATCAATGTAGGTGTCGATGCCCTCGTTTCCCAGCGCTGACAATGTCGTTAACAGTGCCATGTCATCTTGCGTGATGTCAGCTACGGTTTCCCAGGTCTTGTCCGTGTTGGTTAATTTCTGTAGCGCCAGCAGGACGACTTGTTGGAGTCGTTGGTTGGGCATCCACAGGTCGATCGTTGCTGTTTCCTTGGTGAGCGTCAGCGCCATGGTCGTCGCCTTGCCCAGCTCCGTTTGGACCAACGGCACGGCCGCGGTGCTCAGGTCCGCCCCGAGTTCACTGATGGGCGTGGTGAGTGCTGGCAAATCGGCAACGTCGGCCGGCCGCGTCTCGGGCACCGTCACCATCGCACTGGTGTCCGGCAATGCGCTCACGTCAATCGGTGTCACGTCGGTGGGCGTTGGTGCGGGTGTGCTTGGTGCTGGCGTCACGGATTGGTCCGTGATGGTGTTGGCTGTGTCGGTCGTTGTGTCAATTGTTGTGTCAGTTGTTTCTGTGTTGATTTCTGTATTATTGGTTTCGCCAGTATTAGTTTCTGTGGTATTGGCGTCCGCGGTGTCAGTGGTTACCGTCCCGTTTTCTTCAGCTCCTGTATCCGTGGTCCCGGTGGTATTCGTTTCGGTTGTGTCGTCCCCAGAAACCTCGGTAGTGTCGGTTGCCGTCCCATCCGTCGTCGCTGTGTCGGTGGTAGTGGCATCACTCGTAGTCTCCTCAGTGACCGTTTCCGCTCCGGCATCTTGCATATCAGCCGGCACCGCCGAACCCTCCCCAGGGGTCGTGGTAGTCGCTGAAATGTTAGCGCTATCATTTTTAGCCGTTTCACTTGCGGTGGTCGCCTCATTAGCATTTCCAGCAGGCGGCACGACCACCGTGACTGGACTGCTCGCCTCTGCTGGCACCGGTGTCACCGCGGCTTGAGCCGTCACGCCCATGCTCATGGCCACGGCCCCACTGATGATTCCAGCGATGATCCAGCTTTTACCTTTTTTGTACATCTTGTAGTGCGTCTTCGTTGCCATCTTCTTTGTCATTTTCATTCTCCCCCAAAATATCGGTCTAGCTCGCAAATGCGGCATCTAAGCGGGACGCTGCATGAGTCACGTCGCCGCTAACAAGAATCAGTATAGCTGGCCGTTTAGGGCTTGTGGTGAATGATTAACAAATTGAACGAAACTTTTTGATTGATGAGTTTCTATTCGGTTTTCAGTAATCGTGGTATAACGATTTCAATTTTCAACGACTGGGAGGAATACCGTTAAAAGTCAGTCTGGCCGCCGTCTTTGCCGGTTTATTGTGCAAAAAAAGACCGTGACCACCGTCACAGCCCAACCATCAGATTAATCTGCCCAAAAGGCTTCCCAAGCTCGCTCCAATCGTTCGAAGAAAGTCGGCTTGTCCGCATCCAAATCTTTCAGCATCTGCCGCACAATCTTCTTACTCTTTTCAACTTCGACGGGGTCGTGTGCTCGGACCTCAAAGGAACGCTTATCTTCTTGCAACCGAATGCTTCCTTTCGTCTAACCGCCTAGCAATCCTACAACTGCGCGATTTTATCCTGAATCCGCTGAAACTGACTTGCCGACATGACTGCTTCCTTAGCTACAATTAAATTTTTGAATGCCACACGATTCCGGGATAGTTGGAACAGGCTTTCCTGTTCGTCCGACTGTAAAATCAAGCCATTTTCAATCTCGGATAATGTGCTGTAGCTAATCCCCAATATCAGCGCATACTGCCGTAAACTCAATTGATAGTCTTCACGAATTTTTTTGACTTCCGCAGGCATTAAGACGCCATACTTTTCCCGATAAATTTGAAAATCTAATTGGAGATTGTAATCGGGATCATCGACCGGTGCCAAATAGTTTTCCTCGTCTGCCACATCTTCGCCCGTGGGGACCCAGTAAATATGGGTAGACTGGATTTGCCGCCCACGAACACAGAACATCTCCGTTCCCTGAACGACCGTGAACGTTTCTTGCTCCCCCGTCAGAGCGCGTTTAATCTGTACCGTCTTGATAACTTGGTAGATGGCCATTTTTGCTTCACCTCGCTGGCTTCAGTCACTGTATCCGTCTCGTTGCCGAGTATACCATGCCTGAACGCTTAACCAGCGGCATTACCCCCAGTTGCCGAAAACTTAAGGTCTGATAAATTTATTCATATCCCCGCCAACCCAAAAACGGCCAGCACTCCCTCTCGGAAAGTACCGGCCGTTCTCAGGTTGTGGATCGTTTTTACCAGGTGACTGGCTTAAGCGGCGGGCGTGACGGGGGCAACGATGCCGCCCATCAGGTTCGTCTTGGTGGTTTCCACGATGTCGGCGCTGACCGGGGTCGCGTAAAAGTCCACGTCGTTTTTGACGAACATCTTCGCGTCGGCGATTTGTTTCATCAAACCGGCAACTTGTTCGGCGGTCAGTTCCGCGTTAACGTACTTCAACCGCAAGTGCTTGATGCGCAGGTCGGAACCCTTAAAGCTCAATTCGAGTGATTTCATTTAATAACTTCCTTTCTGTGACTGAGGGGCGGACGTTAGGCGACGATGTCTTGCGTGGCGATGGTAGCGGTGCGAAACGGTAAACCCGTCAAGCCAGCCAGGTAACTGCCAAACGCTTCAATCTGCTTGGCTTCTGGCGTGGGAATCGCGTTTTGCATGACAATCTTCGCGGGCTTCGCGTCGTCGTTGCCTAAGATAAAAGTGATGGTGGTCTTCTTCCAGGTGTTTTGCATGGGTGGTACTCCCTTCGTGGTGCTGATTTGGTAAGTGGTTGGCCAACCCTTACACTCTTACTAACGAAATCCAAAGGCGATTTGTAACCCCCTGGGGCCAAATTAATTTAAAAAGTTATCTGGTGGCGTTAAATTATGCACCAGCCGGCGAATCAGGGACCGCCGCCATTTATAAACGGTGTTATGACTGACACCGTGGCGGGCCGCAATCTCGTCGGCCGTCAACTGGTCGATCAGCGTGCCCACCAGGAACCGCCACTCGCCAGTACTGCCGGCACCGCCAATCACTTTCAGCAGGTAGCGCCGAAAATCCGCCTGGCCAATCGCGTCTAAAATGTCGTCGTCACTGGCAACCGCGGTCAAGAGTTCCTCCTGATTGCCGGGTTCCTGGCGGTCAGTCTGTTTCCGGTCGTGCCGCAACCGGTCCAGCAGCGCCCAATAAATCTTCTGTTGCGCGTAGGCCAAAAATTGATGCGGCTTCTCCTCCGGATTCTCGGGAAAGGCCGTATAGATTTCCGGGAACAATAGTCGCGCCTCCTGGAGGTAATCTTCGTAATCAGCGTGACTCCGGCTGACGTGCAGGCGTTTCAAGGTTGCATACAAAATTGCTTCGTGGTCGCCCTCGTACAGAAACCGGTAAGCAGCCGCGTGTGGTGAGTGTTTCATCTATGAATCATCCTCTCAAACGTGATGATCCATGGCCATGGATTAGCCCCCACTTTACCGGAATGGCTTGGCGAATACGAACAGCGTTTATTTGCTCAAAGTGGCCGTTTTTTTGCCTGTTTTCCAAATGCATTCGCCACGAAATAGCCCCGCGCGGTGGTAGACTGGGATTTCGCTATTTTGGCACTTTTTGGCGAAAACCGCGCTTTTTTTCAATTCGCGGGTAAAATTTTTTTGATTTTTTGTCCACATCCCCCTATTTTGTGGTATAAATAATTATGTAATCGGTTTACCTACATATATCTAGAGGAGATTTTTTAGTTATGAGAAAAGCAGTTTTGTTCACAGCTGTTGCCTCCGCTGCCCTATTACTCGGCGGCACGACAACATTGGCTCACGCCAAGACCTACACGCAACACGGCAGCGCACTGGCAAATTACAACGTCAGCAAGTATAAAACGGTCAAGAACGCGAACTTATTTGTGAAGCGTTACACTTTCCAACAGAGTTACTCAAACATTTTCCAGACCAGCCCAACCAGTATTTCCAGCATCAAGGGCAAGTCGGTCTCGTTCAAGTCCAACGTTTTCCTGCCAGTGACCTACAACAAGTCCGCTGACTGGGGCAATCCTCAGAGTGAAGTCCTGTCAAAGGACGGCAACACGCTGTACGAACTGATCACCACCAGCTCACAGAGTACGGAAGGCTGGATCGTCCGTTACAACCTGGGCGCCCTGCGGAGTAAATTTGGCGTTAGCTCCACGCACATGGATGCCTTGCGGCGCGCGACTTACGACCATTCCGTTGGCAAGATGACTAGCACCGACAAGGCCATCATGAGCGAAATTAAGATTGGGCCTAAATTTGATACCGGCCATGGCCAATCACTGGCAATGAACCCTAAGAACGGCCAACTTTGGTTCATCGGCGCACCCGTTAAGGTTCACTCCAACGTGCAACAGGTCTCAACCAGCACGTTGAAGCCAACCAAGAAGATCAACTTCACGTTGAAGAGTACCGTTACCATGGGCTCCAACTTAACGTTTGATAAGAATGGCAATGCCTACTTCTTCACGTACTCCAACGGCGGTTGGGCTCCTAAGGGTGCCGTCAAGATTTACAAGGGGAAGATCAACGCTAAATCTGTGAAATTCCACTTGGTTATGCAAGGGCTGCGTTACCGGCCAGGTACCAAGCCACAATCCATGGCTTACAACGTTAAACGTAACCGCCTGTACTTCGTCTCCGATAGCAGTATTTCATCCGTCCCCGTTTCCAAATTGGGCCATTTGAAAGCTAGCCAAGTCGAAGCCACGAACCTGAACGGCAAGCGTGAGTTCGAAGGCATCCAGTTCACCAAGAATGGCGCTGGCTACCTGTTGACGAACAAGGCCGCCGAGTTAATGAAGACGACTGCGAACAACTTTTAGCTTATAATTGAAAAGAGAGCAGCAGCTGCGAGTGGTCCGCGGCTACTGCTCTTTTTGGTTTGGCTTTATGTATTTGGGATTTGTTTGGTGCTTTAGGGGCGTTAAGTGCTTTAGGGGCGTTTAGTTCCAGGGTGGCGTCTAACTTGTCCGCCTGCGGCCGCCTAGGTTGACTTCGTTCCTGTGGGGACCGGTTGCAGCCTGCGGGGCGGTCTGCGCCCTCGCCTTGAAGCCTCGCCAGAACCGCGAGTCTCCAAGGTCGTCCCGTGCTGTAAGGCTGGGAAAAATCGCCCAGTCTAACACCACCGACACAGGACTCGCAACCTAGCGTCCTCCGGCTCCACGGCCACCACTCTGCTTCTACTGGGTCGAAAAAGAACAGTCGTTTTGGGTTGGTGGGGTGCTCTCTGGCGGCCGTGGTGCGGGTCTGGGACGGTAGTTTTTTATGTGGTTGCCGACAATAAACTGTTTGACATGATTGCTAGCCGCCGGTGCTCTCCTAATCGGAAAATGTTCATGTTAAAAATAGCCAGCCGAATTTTCTAACCCGGTAAGGTGAATACCAGGAACCTGCCCAAAAACTGAACAAATCGTGGCGAGAATGTTATACTGGCTCCGAGGTGGGCTTGGCCCATCTGTGAAACACACCATAACTCAATCTCCAACAAAGGGAACACTAACGTCGCGGTCGGCATTAATGGTCCCTTTGCTAACGCTTAGACTAATTTTCGGCTACATTTTCCAACTGAACCATAACCAAACTACGGCGACAATGACGATCAGGGCTAAAAGCTCTTCCCGTTTTTCCTGCGACGTGGTCCGACGAACACTAACCTTGACGTGTGGCGTATTGATCAACTTCATTTGTTAGGAAACCTCCCGTCTACGTGTTATACTAAAAACACCAAAGGGAAGGGAGCTGGAAATTCACTTCCCCTCGGGCAATAGTCATGTAATGACTACCACTTAATGGTAAACCTCAGGGTCAAGAAGATGAGTTTGATTTGAAAATCAAATTCAATGCTTCTGGCCCTTTTTGGTATTAAGTGGGACATGGCTTTCACCTCCCTTCAGTGCACCTCTAACATTACCGGATTATCAGGCAAATAGCTACTGTTATCGTACCTAGGGACTTATTCAATCAACCGGTTGTTAGTCGGCGACCTGACCGACTTTTTCAGCAACCTTCTCAGCTAATGCCAGGAGAAATAATAATGAAAAAAGTAACGCTTCATCAAGCGCAGTGTCAATTGGATTCTTTGACTGACACCGTGGTCGCTCATCAAACCCAAGTCATGATCACCCGACCCGACCATCGCAACGTGGTCCTACTAAGTGAAGACGAGTTTACGTCGTGGCAAGAGACCGTCTACCTTGGAGCGTCTGATGCCAACCGGCAAGCGCTTGACCAATCATTGCATCAATTGGCAACTGGTCAGGTTAAGACCTTTACCACTGCGCAATGGCAAGACCTAACGAAATAATACTGGACGCACAAAAGCACCCGACCAATTTCCTGGTCAGGGTGCTTTTTTTGCTGTTCCCACGCACCGAATCGTTGCCAACTGTAAGGGACGAAATGCCCCCGAGGCCAGTTGCAACATGATTTGGTCGTCAAACACGCCCGTCACCACGCCGTCGATCACAGTCAACGTTTGGTTGTTGTCCATCACGTTTAGTTGGAGATGGACCGGGCGGTGGCTTTGCCAGGCTGCGGCGAGACGCTCACTGACGTCCGCCGCAGTCTGTTCGGGTAGCGGTTGCTCAATTTTTTCCGCCGCGTGCATTTTAGCTAACGCACTGGTGTGGTCGGACAAATAGAAGCCGCCCCATTTCAACATGCCGCGGTCCTGATAATCTCGCTGAAAAAAGTTCTGGGCGAGGTCGTCGTTTGACGATTTCTTCAGATACATGGTCTCACTTCCCTAGCGAATCCAGCGTTGACTCAACGGCCAGCGGACCTGACCGAAGTCGACAAAATTCATGGTGAGGGCGGTCCCACTCCGGACGCCAGTAATCACGCGTTCCAAGACTTCCAAGTCAGCCGTGTGAATGGTATGGAGCGGAATCGAACGCTCGCGGTGCTTGGCGCGGCGAATATCCAAGAAGAAATTAAACACGTGGCCGTACTGATTATTCACCACGTCGATGCGGTACTGGCAGTGCCACTGCGCGGTAAATAGCGGTGCCAAGCGGGACAGAATCAACTCGGCTTCCTTGCGTTCATCAATCAAAGCTATTCCCCCCATTGTGACCACCGACCAGTGACGCCCGCCGTAACATGGTGCCACCCTTCATCAGACTGCTGGCGGGAATCACCGCCGTCTTGCCAAAGCGATCCCGCAACTCGTCGATGACCCGATCGAAGCGGTCGTCTTTAATTTGGCGTTGCGGGTTCTGAAATAAATTCAACTGCAGGTTGGTGCTTTGACTTAGCCGGGACAGGCCCACGCCAATGTTGCGGACTGGCTGGCCTTCCCAATTCTCCCGAAACAACGTCACCAATTCCCGGATGATTGTCTGAGCGTTGTCGGTCGGGTCGATTCGGCGGGTGCGATGCAACCCACTGCGGCCATCGTCGGCTTGGCCATCCCAAGCAAAGCCGACGTACAAACTGATACAGCCGGCCTGTTGCCGGTGGTGGCGCATCCGTGAAGTCGTTTGCTGACCAATCTCACGGAGCACCAATTCAATTTCACTTTGGACCTTGTAGTCGCGCGGCAAGACTTGCGAGTTGCTCCAACTTTTTTCCTTAGGCGGGCGGACCTGGTGAAATTTGCTGCGGTCGATTCCCCACGCTAAAGCAAACAGCTGCGCGCCAATCATCCCCATTTCTTGGCGAAGTTCATACGGATTGACGTGGGCCAGGTCGCCCATGCTGTGAATGCCCAGTCGCTGCAGGTGTGCAGCGGTGCGGTGGCCGATGCTCCAGACTTTCTCCAAATTGGTGATGGGCCAGATCGCCTCGGGAAAGTTCTCGTAGGTCAAGCGACCGATCAGCTCGTGGTCGTGCTTGGCTTGCAGGTCGAGCGCTAATTTGGCCTGCACCGGATTCTCGCCGATACCGACCGTCGTGTACAAGCCCAGCTCCGTACGAATCCGGAGTTGAATCCGCCGGGCAACGGCCTCTGGGGTCTTACCAAACAAGCGCCGAGACTTGGTCATATCCAGAATCGACTCATCAATGGAGTATGGAAACAGGTCGGCATCCGCCACGTACTCACGGAAAATTTTGTTGATGGCGAGGTTCTTTTGGATGTACAGATTCATGCGGGGTGGGACCACCAAGATGTTCTCGTCATGTGGCACCTCATATTGACGGGAAACGTTGCTAATGCCAAACAACTTTTTGGCCATGGGCGAGGCAGCCAAGACCAACCCACTCCCCGTGTTGTCCGCTTCCGACATCACGATCAAGACCGATTTTAGCGGATTCAGTCCCCGTTCAACGCTCTCGACGCTGGCGTAAAAGGACTTGTTATCAATCATCAAAAACATACCGTGCGGTTCCTGCGAGTAATCCATGCCGCTTCCCCCTTTGCTGACTGTGTGCCTTGACCAGCCGCTACGTCAGTCGTTGTTATCATTATACGAACACTTGTTCTAATTTGCAAGGGGAACACGAAATTTTGTTTGAGTTAAATTTTCTGGGAATCGCTGGCGTCTAAACGTCACCCGGGGGCGCACTGTTAGGATGTGCATTTCCATCAGACGCAGGTCACCAAACGAAACCCTATGTTGTCAGTAACGTACTCGATTGCGGGCGGTTATCCCATGATTAGCCGCCGTATTCGTTAGTATCAATCTTCTAATATTTTGACACCCAATAAACTAATTACCCTAGTGGGTATCCATCACCCATTGCGTTGTTCTGTCGCAAAATGACTTATTCTGTAATCTTATTTTATTAGCTTTTATTTGTCAGACGTGTTAGAATGGTCTTGTGAAGTTAGCCCTAGTCAACTAGCTTCCTCAACTTTGAAGCAGGATCAGTTTGCCGCACTTAAACACGGTGAAATTGATTCTGCTTTTTTTGCGGCCAATTTTGCCTGTTACAATTAGTGAGGACTGTCTAAATGTATGCGCTTACCATTTCGAACAATTCAACCCCCGTCGAATTCTTTCCGCCACACAAAAACACCACGGTCGGGCGTTGCGTCCCGTTCCGTGGTGCTGGTTTAAGCATTATTTTTATTTGGCAAAGGCTTGCCGCATGGCTTGGGTATCCGCCACCGGGTCGCTACTGCGCGTTAACAGCGTGATCACTGCCACACCAGCCGCGCCCGTCTTGGCAATCGCCGGCAGACTGGCCACGGTCACGCCACCAATGGCCACAATCGGCACGTTGGCCTGTTTCACCAGTGCCTGCAGGCCGGCGACGCCCATTGCCGGGTCCGCATCGTCCTTGGAAACCGTGGGATAGATGGGGCCGCTCCCAATGTAGTCAATCCCGCGCAGCTTATTGGCCGCGGCCACCTGTTCCGCCGTGTTGCAGGACAGGCCGACGAACATATCGCGGTCGGCCACCGTTTGAATGACACTCTGAATTTTCTGGTCACTCTGACCCACGTGGATGCCGTCCGCATTTAGGAGCAGCGCCAGATCCACGTCGTCATCGACGATAAAGGGCACGTTAGCCTCGTGACACTGCACACGCAGGTCGCTGCCCAGCGCCAACCGCTGTTCGTCGGTCAGCTCGCTGTCGCCCTTATCTCTAAATTGAAACGCCGTGATGCCGGCATCCAGCATGGTTGCCAACACCTTGCGTAAATCTTGGCCGGGAACGTCTTGGCTCCCCGCCACAAAGTAGGCCCGCAACAGGCCTGATTCAAATGTTACTGACATTATTCCGCGCCTCCTTGATTGTACGCCCAATGATTCAATGGGCCATGACCGTTGCCGACCGCAATGGGATTGGCGATGGCGGCCGTCACGTAAGCTTTACCAATGCGAATGGCCGTTTCAAAATCCTTCCCCTTCGCAAGTTCGGCGGTGATGCAAGACGACAGCGTGTCGCCCGTTCCGTGCGTCCGGACCGTGTCATACCGCGGTGCCGTCAGCCAAAATGACCGGCCATCCGCGAGCAACACAAAGTCACTAGCCTGATCCGGCGTCGCTTCGTGGCCACCTTTAATGATGACGTTTTTAGCGCCCAGGTCCTGCAACGCGACCGCAGCCTGTTCCATGCCGGTACTGTCGGTAATCTCTTGGCCAGTCAACCGCGCCGCCTCTGGTAAATTAGGCGTTAACACATCGGCCAGTGGAACCAATTCATCGCGGACCGTCGCCACGGCATCTTCTGCCAATAGGGCCGCGCCGCCCTTGGCAATCATGACGGGATCGACCGTGAGTGGGCCGAAGTCGTATTTTTTCAAATTTTCAACGACGCCGTGCACGTGTTCCGCATCCGCGAGCATCCCCGTCTTGCAGGCCCGAATCTTCAAGTCGGCCGCAATCGAAGAAAATTGCTCGTCCACTAATTTTTGCGGCAGTGCCATAAAGTCCTGCACGCCCAGTGTATTTTGCGCGGTCACCGCGACCACGACGACCGTCGCAAAAACGTTGCGTTCCTGCATCGTTTTCAGGTCGGCCATGACGCCGGCACCCCCGCCGCTATCTGTTCCCGCAATCGTTAGGGTTTGTGGAAATTCATTTGCCATTTTGAGTCATCCCTTCTACAACAATCCGTTTGACTGAGTTAATCTGGTCTTTGGTTGCGCCTCCGGGATGGTGAAAATGGGACCGGATCGCTGTGGGCGGCCGTCCGGAGCCAAAGTGCGGTCTCCAGACTTAGCCCATTTTCACCATCCCTGCGGCTGACACTAGTTTAGCCCTGCCAACGTGGTTCTACAGGTTTTAACCAAATTTCACCAGCTTCACTGATTCCAGTTGGTTTCAATCAGCCTCAGTATCTTCTGCCATACACCGCCAATACTCAGCGGCCACCATCATAATTATTTATCGACGTACCCAGTCTTATTGCCGCCAATCCTTACCAGCCAAACGGTTGATTCCTTTTCATTTGAACGCCGCAATGCCCTCGATATCGGCCACCGCCGTCGTTTGTAACGCATCTAAAAATTTCATAATAAACGTTCCCGCGCCCAGGTCTGGCGTGGCTTCACTGACCAATTGGCCGGTTGCCGCGAAGACCAAGCAGGCCGTCTGTGCCGCTTCAAAATAGTCGTCGGTCACGGCGCAAAAGGCCGCCACGATACTCGACAACATGTCGCCGGAACCCACGTGCACCTGGAATAATGGCGTGCCGTTCATCACTTTGACCGCCCGCGTGCCATCGGTGATGACGTCGGTCGGCCCGGATAAGATGACCACACAAGCCAATTTTTGCGCGCAGGCTTTGGCAATGGCTTCGATGTCGCCAGTCCCCTCACCCGCGTCGATGCCCTTGGCCTGCCAGTCAACACCCGCCAGCGCCGCAATTTCACCAGCGTTGCCGCGAATCACGTCTGGGTGAAAATCAGCCAACAGGCCGGTCGCCATCTGCATCCGATATTTCACCGCGCCGACTGCCACCGGATCAATCACCAGTGGCCGCTTCTGTCGGTTGGCCGATTGACCAACTGCCCGAATTTGCGTCACCTGAGTAGCCGTCACTGCACCCAAATTTAGGCAAACGGCACCAGCGAGCCCGACCATTTCGTCAGCCTCCGCCACTTCCTCGGACATGATGGGCGACGCGCCAATCGCGTTGATACCATTGGCCACGTCCTGTACCGTCACAAAGTTAGAAACGTTGAACACAATCGGATTCTTCGCCCGTAAATCGTCTAACAAAGTAATTTTCATGAGTCGTCCTCCCATTTCAAACTGAAATCGTCGTCACACACTGCTGGCGTCGCTAATCAACACCGCTGATTGTCGAAAAAGTCTGTTCCCCGAATGCTTGTCTTTAGAATACTCGTTAACTCGCCAAATTCTCGCAAATATGTCTGCTAACTGTCGGGTCGTTAACGTCTGAAAAGGACCACCGGCTCACGATGGGGTGAACTGGTGGCCCAACTGGCGCCACGACACATTCCCTTCGCAAGTCTGAACTTGACAGGTTCCAAGGGATCGCGATTTACCGCATCTCAGTCCAGTCGTGGACACCCCTAGTGTTCTCTGATTAAGTTAAGTATAACAGGTTTTTGCGGGAGGGCAACGACACTCGTATTATCGGGTAATCCGTTGGGCAGCTTCACCAATAAGCCGCCACATCCGGTCAATCGTCTTATCCGACAAGAACCGTTTGGCTACGACCATTTGACTGCCAGAACCGGCGTGATACCGGGTTTTCGGCCGTCGTGACAGTGCTGCCTTATCTACCAACCGCGCAATCACTCTGGGCTTACTGGAGAAGCGTTTAACCGCTTTTAAAATGGCCGCCGCTTGGTCCGCCGTTTCCTGGTAAGGGCCCTGACCCGAGATAGCCTGCAGATGGTCGGCCGCAATGTCGGCCCACTCTGACTGAATAGCCCCGGGTTCGATGACAATCGTCTCAATACCCAACGGCTGAAGTTCCAGACGCAAGGTGTCGGACAAGCCTTCCAAGGCAAATTTAGACGCGACGTACCAACTAGCCAGCGGTTGCGCCACTTTGCCGTCCACTGAGGTAATGTTAATGATCCGGCCGGCGTGCTGTTGGCGCATCATCGGCAGTACGGACTGAATCAATCGCGCCGCACCAAACAAATTCACGTCAAATTGATCACGCGCCTGGTCCATTGGTACGTCTTCCAACGCGCCCATCAAACCGTAACCAGCGTTGTTGACCAAAATATCGACCCGCCCAGTCTCACTGACAATGCGGTCGACCACATTTTCCACGCTGATGGGATCCGTCACGTCTAGTGCCAGCGTGGTGATGCCCAAATCGTCTAAGTCGTTCATGCGATTGACCCGGCGCGCGCCCGCGTAAACGGTGACGCCGTTGCGGTGCAGGCTGCGGGCAATCGCGTTGCCAATGCCGGACGAAGCACCAGTCACCAAAGCCACTTTTCTAACCGTCATAAAATTTACCTCCTCTGGGTGTTCTGGCCGTGAACTTCTCCACCTGCGGCTGAATTAGGTACTCCCGCCTGTGGGGCAACCTACTGAAGCCAAAGGGCGGTCTTCAGTAGCGCCTAGAAACCTCGCAAAGTTCACGAGTTTCCCAGGTCGGCCCGTGCTGTAAGCCGCAAGTTCGGCGGCTAACACCACCGACACAGGACTCTGTACCTATTCAGCCTCCGGTTCCGAAATTCACGTCCAGAACACCATCTCGTCATTATCGCATTATCATCATTTTTGTTTTTTTCAGGTAGCCTGAGATTACAGAACACTACGCAACGTTTCACGCTTCGTCTTTTTTCAGGGTACTCGCTCTTAGAATACCCAATTCAAGTAAGCGATTGCAATTAATCTAACATACTTTGTACGATTGTTGTGTAGACGAGCTGTTGGCGTGTACGACAGTCACACCAGATTAGGAACTATCCGGGATAAGTAAGCATAGATTGTTTCGTATTCACTGCCTTAAGCGTCTAAAGGACAGTTATTTCAGAATGTTCATCATGGAAACACCTTAAGCCGACACAATTCACGTCTCATCTCAAAGCACAACAGGATCACCTTAATCCAGCGAAAATCAGTTTAGAAATCCAGCAATCATCCCCACGACACAACCACCACCAGCAGCTGACACCACTCACCATGTAAGCCGAGAGGGCGGGGAAAATAAGTTCAGCCGTGGGAATTCTCTTAGTGGCGTCCTTAGCCGCTTAGAGAATTGGTACCTTTGAGACTCGCTCCTTGAGGCTCAAAGTAAACTCGAAGACCGCCTTTTGGGTTCGGGCGGCCGCCCACAGCGTTCCGACTTATTTTCCCCGCCCAATCAAACCCCAAACTCCCATGAAACAACCTCCGCAAACAGTTGACATCACTCGCCATGTGAGCCTGCAGGTCGCTGAAAAATTGGCTCAGCCGGGGGATTTCCGGAGTGTCTTTCTCAGGAAATGGCGACTTTGAGACTCGTTCTTTGAGGCTCAAAGCGAGTCTAGAGACCGCTCTTTGGCTCTAGACGTCCTGCCCCCAGCGTTCCGGCCCAATTTTTCAGCGGCCGGAAGGCGCCAGCAACCACAATCTAAATCGTCAACTGCTTGCGGTCGTTGTAGAAGCCGCGGTAGGCCCAGTAGCACGCCAGCACCGACCCAATACTAGTCGCCGACATCAGCATAAACGTCACCATAATCTGATACTTAATCGCCCGCACCGGGTCCACGCCAGCGAAAATTAATCCGGACATCATCCCCGGTAGACTAACGATTCCCACGGTCTTAGCCGAATCAATGGTCGGTTGCATCCCCGTCTTAATGCTATCGCGGAGGATTTCCTTCGACGCATCCTTTAGGTCCGCACCCAACGCTAATTTTTCCATGACCGCTTGTCGTTCCTGCTTGAACTGCGCGTTTAAGTTACGATAACACAGGCCAATCGCGACCATCGAGTTGGACGCAATCATCCCAGAAATGGGAATCATCTGACTCGGGATGAATTTAATCGCGCCCGCCAGCATCAACACGCCCAGCGTCACGCTAGTACTAATCAGAATGGCCCCAATGGAAATTGGCAAGGCCCGGGGAATGCCGTTACTACGCTGTTTGGCGTTATAGCCCGCGTTAAATATAATAATCAGAATTAAAATAGTCGTTAACCAGATATTGTTTAGGCGAAACACGTATTTTAATAAATAGCCGACCACGAACAGTTGGATGACCGCCCGAATCACGCCGACAATCATGTCCCGGTCAATCCCCAGCTTTTCCTTCCAGCCAATCGCCAGCGCAATCACGACCAGGCCCAACGCTAACATTAAGGATTGATTATTTACTGCTAAATTCATTCGGCACCTCCCACGATGCGGCCGTCTTCAATGGTAATCAGCCGTTTAGCCGCGTCAATTTCCGCTTGATCATGGGTAATCGCAATAATTGTCAGGTTGTCGTCCTGATTAAAATGCTCGACCAATGACCAGACAAACGCCTTGTTCTCGGCATCCAAGCCAGCCGTGACTTCATCCAAAATCAAGACCTCCGGATAAATCATCACGTTGCGTAAGAGCGCGACCCGTTGCCGCTGACCGCCAGACAGGTCGTTGACGCCTTTATCCAGGTCGCTCGCCGCCAAGCCGACGTACTCTAAACCACTCACCGCCCGCCGTTCATCGAATGGCAGCTGGCGAATTTGGTACGGAAAGCTCAGGTTGTCGCGCACCGTATCGCCAAAGAGCGTCGGTTGTTGAAAACTGTACGAGACGCGACGCCGATAGGTAATCGGGTCGTAGTCTTCAATCGGTTGGCCATCAAAGGTCAGCGTGCCACTGGTTTTACTCAACAGGGAGGCGATGATCCGCACCAGCGTGGACTTACCACCACCGGATGGCCCCGACAACGTGACCCACTCCTGGGCGTTTATTTTCAAATTAATATTTTGCAGGATGGGCGTCCCACCCACCTGGTAGCCCACGTCCTTCAATTCAATCAAACTCACGACGATTCCTCCTCACAATCTACGCATTGCGTATTACCATTTTAATTGTACCCAAAGCGCCACCCGTTACCTATGGAAACGACTCCAAAAATCTGCTAATCAAAGCCACCCCCTTAGTCGTTTCCCGCCAACCTGACTTTAAAAACCGGCTAGGGCCCGGCAACCGCTAAAGTTTGGTATAATGTTTAAGACCGTTACGAATCGGTAAGTTTTAGAAACTTCAGGACTTAAGTTTAATATAGGAGAAATTATGCCAAACTTTGACTCAAATAATCACCGTGGCAATCACTACGACCGCCACGACCATAATGACCGGCAAGACCGGCACACCAACGATTGGGGCCATAATGACCGTCACAATCACCGTGACGACAGTCGCCAAGATAGCGGCCGCAATGACCGCCACAGTTACCGTGACCGGAATCGCGGCGACAACCGGCAAGACCGCGGTTACAACGACCGCCGGCGCCAGGAACGCGAAGCACCAAGTGTTGTCGTCGAAGTCGGCCAACGTTTTCCCCTGACCATCAAGCGCATGGGAATCAACGGCGAAGGCATCGGTTACTACAAGCGGATGGCCGTTTTCGTGCCCGGCGCGCTGACTAATGAAGAGGCCGTCGTCGAAGTGACCAGCGTGGCCACCCGTTACCTGCGGGGCAAGGTCCACCGGATTCGCAAAGCCAGTCCCCACCGGGTCGATCCTCGCGACAGTTACGCCGATCAGGTCGGTGGTTTCGAGCTCGAACATTTAGACTACTCCGAACAATTAAAATTCAAACGGGACATCGTCGCTCAATCCCTGGAACGCTACCAACCCCAAGGCTTCCGCAGCTATGATCTCCGCCCAACTCTGGGCATGGCCGACCCTTATGGTTACCGCAACAAGGCCCAATTTCAGGTTCGCCGCAACGCCGAGGGCCAGGTCGAAGCCGGACTGTACGCCGAACGGAGCCACGATTTAGTCGACCTCGCCACCTGTTCCGTCCAAATGCCCGTGACCATGACCGTCATGCGCGCCGTGGTTGCCATGTTACAGGACCTCGACATGCCGATTTACGACGAAGAAGCCAAGTCTGGTATCGTGAAAACGTTGGTGGTCCGGGCCGCCGAGAATACCGACGACGTGCAATTGGTCTTCATCACCAATTCCCCCAAGCTGCCGCGCAAACGCGAACTGCTGGAGCGAATCGCCAAGGAATTGCCACAGGTGACCTCGGTCATGCAAAACATCAATCCTGGCGAAACCTCACTGGTCTGGGGCGAGAAGACCACCCATTTGGCCGGTGCAGATGCCATCACAGAAAAACTGGACGGTTTAGCGTTTAAGCTCTCCGCCCGGGCCTTTCTCCAGCTGAATCCGAGTCAAATGACCGTGCTCTACGCCGAAGCCAAGAAGGCTCTGGACCTCCAGCCGGGTGAAACTGTGGTCGACGCCTACTCTGGTATCGGGACGATTGGCCTGTCGCTGGCTGACGTGGCCGAAGAAGTCCGCGGGATGGATGTCATCCCCGAAGCGGTTGACGACGCCAACGCTAACGCCGAAGCGAACGGCATTACCAACGCTCACTACGAAGTGGGCACCGCTGAAGACCTGTTACCGAAATGGTTGATGGCCGGGTTCCATCCGGACGCTATCGTGGTCGATCCACCCCGTACCGGCTTGGACGACACCTTGATTGAAACCATTCTCGCTGTGCGGCCAGAGAAATTCGTCTACATTTCCTGCAACCCATCGACGTTGGCCAAGGACTTGGTCGAGCTGACTCGCGATTACCAGGTTGACTATATCCAGTCGGTCGACATGATGCCGCAGACAGCCCGGTGTGAAGCGGTCGTGAAACTCAGCCGCCGCCAATAGATTAATAGGCAGCATGCACTTTTCGTGTTAGACTTTTAGTTATAGTTAGATGCGTGGTGCTGGTGCCTTACCGGGCGGCGTACACGGTTCTAACTGGCGACCTATCTTTTTGTGGCGTTTTCCCTTCACGTCAGCGGTTCTTTAAGATGGTTCCTCCACTAAAATGAAACCTCGTAATCACGAAATACGAACAAATTTTTTAGAAAGTTGGCAAATGACATGCAAGATCCTTTCAAGGGCTTTAACGACGATGATGATCAAAACAATCAAAACGGTGACGGCCCTCAAGGACTGCCGTTACCCCCAAACTACGCGACCGTCGTTAACCCTGAGACGGGTAATATGCGGATCGCCAAGGTTGGTTTCTCGTGGACGATGTTTTTCTTCAGTCCCTTACCCAGTATTTTCCGGGCGGACTGGTATAACTTCCTTTGTATTTTCGGCATTGAACTCGGGGCATTCATGCTCCTGTCAATGACCACGAGCGCTAGCCAGTTTGCGGCCATCATCAATTCCTCTTTCGCCCTATTCTTCGGAATTGTTTGGGGTGGACTTTACAATATGATGTACTTTAAACACCTGTTTAATCGGGGATTCAAGCCAGCGGATGAACGGTCACGCGACCTGTTGACTCGTTCACATTACTGGTCCCAACCTAAAGAGTAATCTTTTAGGGATCCAGTATTGTTTAAGGTAATCATGCTGAAATACTGAATTTTGTCACATGAGTTTCTAAATCAAAGAGTGCTCCCGAAAAGCCTTAATTTTCGGAATTGCCAAACTAAGATTTTTAAGTTTCCCCGAATTCCTTTTGGCAATAGGAGTTTTATTCGTCCTACTCAATTAGAGGCACCTAATAACTGACCTTATTGAAATATAGGTAAAATTGAGCGGGCTATAATAAGTGTCTCTAAATTAAAAGCAGGTCGAGAAAAATCTTCAGAT
The DNA here is from genome assembly GCF_003946245.1 of Levilactobacillus cerevisiae. GTDB lineage: Bacteria > Bacillota > Bacilli > Lactobacillales > Lactobacillaceae > Levilactobacillus > Levilactobacillus cerevisiae. Next base: position 67,076 of record NZ_RHNN01000014.1, on the reverse strand, counting down.
TTTCCTCAACCTGTTTTTTGTATGGTAAAACAAGAGATCGTCGTTCAACCAATACCTAAATGAAGATAAGCGCGAAATTAATTGGTCAAAAAGGTGGTCATGCTAAGTTTATGAGCATTTGGAACAACGCCTTGGTGCAGCAACTGGGCCGCTTTGGAGGGGACAATTGCCAAAGGACTGAAAGCATGTCGTGTCTGTAGTATCTTAAAGGGTTTGCTCATACAGCGGCGGAAATTATTTCTACAGCCGTTAGTATTTTAGTGTAAAATAGGACATATGGAAAAAGTTGTTGAGATTTTATGCTTATGCTTAGTATTTGGATTGGTTTTATTTTTGATACTTAGGTTTGTGACAGATTTCAAGGCAACGTTATTGTTAACTCTTATCATATTGACTGGAATTTTCGTTAAAAAGCGCTTTTTTGGTAAGTAGTTAACTGTGAGGCCATTACCGCGGCTTGCGGTGATAGCCTTTTTAGGTCCTTGAGATCAAAAAAATCGTCCCGGCTAAACCTTGTCTAGCCAGGACGATTTTTGTTTGCTCTATAAAGTATTGGTCGGGCCCCGCGATTTCTACACCTTGAGCGAAGACACTACAACACCTTTGCCTTCGTTGCATTCAGTGTACCTTGTAAAAAAAGCAATATCTCATATTCAACCCAGACTCACATCAAGCCATGAAAACTTACCGTATCACTTAAGCCTGCTTGGTTGGGTAAATCGTAAACTCATTCACGTTGACCTCAGCCGGCTGGTCGATGGCGAAGTTGACCACGCGTGCGATGGCATCCGGGGTAATCCCCACGGCATCGTACAGTTGGTCCATTCCTTGCTTGGCCGCATCGTCAGTAATCGTGTGCAGCAATTCCGTATTAATGGCGGCTGGGTAGAGCGTGGCGGTCCGGATGTTCGTCCCTTCCTGCGCGCTTTCCGTACGGATCACTTCCATCAAATTCCGGACCGCAAACTTCGTGGCCCCGTATACACCAGCGCCAGGGAAACTCTTAATCCCGGCAACGGAGGACGTCGTGACAATTTGGCCGTGCTTTTGCGCAGTGAAATCAGGCATCACGGCGGCAACGCCGTTCAAGACGCCTCGCAAGTTAATGTCAATCATGTCGTTCCATTCCTGCGTTTTCAGCGCGCTGATCGGTGAAGTTGGCATGATGCCGGCGTTGTTAAAGATGACGTCGATGCCGCCAAATTCACGTTTGGCAACCGCCACTAACCCTTGAACTTCCGCAGCATCCCGAACATCCGTCACCTGGTAAGCCGCTTGGCCGCCGGCGTCCTTGATTTCCTGAACCAACGCCTGTAGCCGGTCCTCACGCCGCGCACCCAGGACAACCTTGGCACCATTGCTGGCGAGTAACTTAGCCGTGGCCGCACCAATTCCGGAAGAGGCCCCTGTAATCACAACTACTTTATTTTCAACTGTCATCAATAAATCGCTCCAATCTCTTAATGAATGGATTCAGTATAGGAGGTTCGAGCGACTCGAAGTCAAGCGCTAAAATAACTTTTTTTAAATGAATTGGCGATCCGGTCACAAATGTTAAGTTATCCTGTGATTCTTGCCCGAAGATTGCGCCGCCACCCCTAACTCTGGTATCTTAGGGAAAACGCAAACCGACTATTTAAGGAGAATCTTATGCAAACGACTCGACCAGACAGCCCGGTGAAACGCTTCTTTAAAGGGGTCATTATCGCCCTGGGCTTTATTCTACCCGGTGTTTCTGGCGGCGTGCTCGCTGCCATCCTGGGGATTTACGAACGCTTACTGGGATTCATGGCCCATTTCCGCCAAAATTTCAAACGGGACTTCTGGTACTTTGTGCCGGTTGGCCTGGGTGGCATCGTGGGGATTGCCCTCTTGTCCGCACCATTAGAATATTTATTAGCCCACTGGCAGGTCATCGTCCTCTGGGGCTTTGCCGGCGCGATTGTGGGAACCTTACCCGCATTGATGCAGACGGCCAGCTCACAGGCGCCCCGTGATGGCATCGACCATCTCTGGTTCTGGGGCACCCTGCTGATCAGCGGCGGCCTCCTGTATTTCATGAGCGACCTGTTCGGTACCCTTCCCGCCAACTTCTGGGGATTCGTGGTCGCCGGAGCGCTGATTGCCTTGGGCGTGCTGGTGCCGGGTCTGAGTCCGTCTAACCTGCTGCTCATTTTAGGCCTGTTCACGCCCATGTTGACGGGATTTAAGAACCTCGATATTCTCGGCGTTTACTTGCCCATTGCGCTGGGCGGCATGCTGGCCATGGCCCTCTTTTCCAAAGGGATGGACTACCTGATTCACCGCTTCCATTCGCGCGTCTACCACTTCATCTTGGGCATCGTGACCGCCAGCACCATTCTGATTCTGGTGCCCAACAGCCACGCCGCCGAAAGCATTTCGTACGCCGGGACCACGTGGATGACGTTGCTTTTGAGCGTGCTGGCCTTGGCCGTGGGAATCGGGTTGGGGTATTGGATGAGCCAGTTGGAAGAGAAATACAAATAAATAACTCAAAAGAGCCTGGGGACAAAACCCCAGGCTCATTTTTATTGCCAAGTTTATATTGCCGAAACGTGGAACAAAAGGCAGCTGGCTCCGCTTAAACCTGATAGCCAAACAATCCAAGCCCGGGATTATTCGGCTATCAGCCTTAATGCTCACCAGCTAACCGCCTTCTGTCCCACTCTCCTTACTTTTGCTTAGCTGAAAGTCGTCTGACTGGCTTTATGGCACTAAAACACGTATTGTTCAAGGTACGGAACGTTTTACATGTTTCAATATCAGCAGGGTCCAAGTCGTTTCAACAGCGACGCACTAACGAGAGGAAGAATCCTTCAAATGAGTGAAACTAGCGACTACATCAAAGAACGTTTGGTAAATCATCCTAAATTTGCCAAGGCACTTAATCAGCAGCGACTGAATTTAGATGTATCGGTTGCCGTTGCCCAACTTCGTACCGAAAAGAAACTCACACAGACTGAATTGGCAAAACGTATCGGCGAATCTCGCGCAACTGTCGATCAGCTTGAACAAGGACAGGTGGACGTCACGCTTGGCTTATTGCTTGAACTTTCTGCAGCAACGGACACAGAACTCTCCGTCAAATTCATCTAGAACTTAGATTCAAACGAAAGGACCACCACAATGACAACTAAAATTGATGCCTACATTGCGCAACGAAGCGCCGAGGATTCAGCATTTGCCAAGCAAGCAACGCAACTAAGCCTGAATATGGATGCCGCTGTTGCCGTTCGCCAATTACGCAAGGAACAAGCCCTGACACAGCGGGCATTCGCGAAACTAGTCGGTAAACCGCAATCCACCATCGCCCGCATTGAGGCTGGGAAAATGAACGTATCCCTAATGATTCTGGGCGACATTGCCACCGCGGTTAACAAGCAACTTTCTATTCAATTTATCTAGAAAAAACGGGATATGGCCACCGGCCTATCCCGTTTTTTCAATCCCTATTCTTGATCCGGTTTAAACGCCCGCGTAGCCGCCACAGCCTGTTGCCAGCCAGCGTACAGTTGGTTCCGGCGGTCTTCGTCCAAGTTTGGCGTGAAGACTCGGCCCGCACTTCTGATTTCCTTGATTTCGTCAATGCTTTGCCAGAAGCCCACGGCCAGCCCAGCCACAATCGCTGCGCCCATCGCCGTCGTTTCTTCATCCGCCGCCCGCTGAACCGGGATGTTTAAAATATCCGCCTGGAATTGCATCAGGTAGCGGTTTCGGGAAGCCCCACCGTCGGCCATTAATTCCGGAATATCGATCCCCGTATCCTGTTTCATGGTCCGCAAGACGTCCCGCGTTTGGTAAGCGATTGATTGGAGCGTCGCCTTCACGAAGTCGTTTCGGTCAGTCCCTCGTATCAGGCCAAAGACGGCCCCCTTCGCATCAGGATCCCAGTACGGCGCACCCAAACCGTTAAAGGCGGGCACCACGTAAACTTCATCCTCGTCGGTCGAGGCCATCGCCGCCTGCCGTGATTCGGGCACGCTACTGATGATCTGCATGCTTTCGTGCAGCCAGGCCAGCGCGGTTCCGGCGACCAGAATGGACCCTTCAAGCGCGTAAGTGACCTCACCATTCATTTCATAGGCAATCGTGGTTAACAAATTATTTTTAGACAACTGCGGTTCGTGACCGGTATTCATCATGACGAAGGCCCCATCACCGTACGTGTTCTTAACGGTTCCGGGCTCCAGCGCCAACTGCCCCAGTAACGCGGCCGATTGGTCACCGATGATCCCGGCAATGGGCACTTCCACCCCATAAAACTGGAAGTTCTGGGTGACGCCATAAATTTCAGAACTGGACTTCACCTCTGGCAACATGGCCGCTGGAATGTTCAACCAACTCAGAATATCCGCATCCCAAGCCAACGTGTGAATGTTAAACAGCATTGTCCGGCTAGCGTTACTGTAGTCGGTGACGTGAATCTTACCACCAGACAATTTCCAAGCCAGCCAACTATCAACCGTCCCAAATAAGAGCTCGCCGTTTTCCGCGCGTTCCTGCGCACCCGGCACGTGGTCTAAGATCCAGCGCACCTTGGTGGCACTGAAGTAGGCGTCGACCACCAGTCCGGTTTTCTCTTTAATCGTTTCGGACCGGCCCGCCGCAACTAATTCCTTGGCCAGGCTCGCCGTCTGTTGACTCTGCCAACCAATGGCATGATAAATGGGTTCGCCGGTAACCTTGTCCCACACGATCGTGGTTTCCCGTTGACTACTGATGCCGATAGCCTGAATATTTTCCGGGTGAATCGACGCGTCAATCAGGGCGCTGGCAATCACCGACAGCACGCTGTTCCAAATTTCATTGGCGTCGGATTCGACCCAGCCCTTGTGCGGATAGTACTGGGGCACCTCCTTGTAGCCTTCGATCACCTTACGCCCCGTGTGGTCAAAGATCAGCGCCCGCGTGCTACTGGTCCCTTGGTCAATCGCCAATAAATAATTTTCTGGCTGTTTGAGTGCCATATGTAAAACTCCCTCCAGGATAGTTCTTCGGTAAGCGTTTCCAAATTCGTTGCGTCCATCATAGCACGTCGCTTGTGAAAAACGCTAGAGTTTGCCCCGAACTGGTTCGCCCTTGAAACTTTCTTAAGCTTTACGCCGTTAACAGGTCAGCGTTTGCCCGGCCAAAAATGTCGTGGCAAAGTCGCTGTCATTTTTCACTTGCTTGCCAAACTCATCGATCAGCGCATGAAATTCTTGATAATCCGCGAGTTCTAGGTTAAATTGACCGAGCACCTGCTTTTGAAACGCCGGATACGTCTTGGGCATGGTCGCCCCGAGCCAACCGAACAGCCGCCGCGCATAGGTGTCGACCATGAAGGTGCCGTGATCCAACGTGTACATCAAAATGTAGTCGGCCGTTTCGTTGCCGATGCCGGTAATGGCCATCAGGTCTTGGCGTAGACTGGCGCCGTCTCGTTGCTTCAAGCGTGATAGGTCATCGTCGGCCTGGCCCAACCAATCGGCTAAGTCAAGAATGGCGGGTCCCTTGCGATTGTAGAAGCCGCTGGACTTGATTAAGGGCGTTATCGTGGTGGGCGTTAACTGCCGGAGCTTGGCGGGGTCAAAACCGGTGACGCGTTTTAAATTCAGGAGCGACGGTTCCACGTTACGCCAGTTGGTATTTTGGACCAGAATGGCGCCGAGCATGATTTCTACGGGTTTTTCGGCCCAAGGCGTGCCCGGCTTTAGCCAGGGTTGCGGGCCCATCTCTTGCGCCATCTCTCTATACAGCTCTTCAATCGTCATTGGTTTTGCCTGCCTTTCTGTCTTGTGTTGTGTTGTGTTAAGTCAAAGTCAAAAGCACGGGTAACCGTCCGCCTGCAGCCTCCAGGTACTACGCCTGCTGTGGGGCCCGCTTCCGGCCTGAGGGGGCGGGCCTCCAGCTCGCTTTTAAGCCGCGCAGACCACGCGTCTCAAAAGTCGTCCCGTGCTGTAAGGCCGAGAAAAACCACTCGGTCTAACGCCACCGACACAGCTGGCTCCGTACCTGGCTGCCTCCGGCTCTTGGTTGTGGCTTTGCCCCGCTACTGGTTTGGGGCGGCGAAACCAATGACCAATGACGGTTGGGGACTGGCCGTTTGACGGTTGTGGGTTTGTTGCGTTGTGCTCGTTGGCTTGTGCTTTGACACTAGACCGTTAATTATACAACTAACACTAATTTTTCGTGCAAGTGAAGATTGAAACATTGTGAGCAGGCTGCTGAAATTCTCGTTGCAATTTTTTAACTCGTTTTGAGCCTATGACGAGCAAATCAACAGCCAACCATTGATAGCTACAACTGTCATTCACGCTGACTTGATTGTCAAAGCACAATTCTAACCGGAGGAGGCCAGAGGTAGAGGCAGCCGTGACAACGGTGTTAGCTGAGAATCAGCTTACACCGTGGGACGTGTTTGGAGACTGTCGGTTTTTGACAGGCTTCAAACCGAGCCGGAGGACCGTACCTCAGGCCGCAGGCGGTCCCCATAGACGCCGAAATCTCTGGCAGCCGCAGGTGGCAAATCCTAATCTCGGATGGCATCAAAAAAGTCAGCCACAAAAATTCTGACTGACCCGTTAATCCTGTTCTTTATTTGTCGCCATTATTACGCTTGATCACCAAGCGAATGTCATCGTCCACGCCTTCTGGATGTAACTCTTCTTGATAATCAAAGTTAGCGCTTTCGAAATAGTTCTTGATCTCTTCGTTGATTGTCTCTACGGCCCGAACATCCTTGTCTTGCCGTTTCAATAAAAGCGTGTATTCCTTTGAGTCCTCATCGACGTTTTCGAAACTGTATTCAACCGCTTCGGAATTCAAAATTTCTTGAATCAACTGCCGTTCTGTCATCATGTTTACCTCGCTTAAATTTTAGTCTACTTCCTTATTGTAAAGTTATTTACGAAATTTGTTAACTATTTCGTTACAAGTCGCCAAAGTTTCGGGTAACAACCGTTCAATTACTGCCAAGAATGAGTATACTTAGCTTATGCGTTGTGCAGTTAACCGCGTAGCCTTGAGGGGTTCCTCGTCTTAAATTATTGAGGAGACCACCCCATTGGCTGTATTTTTCTATGTTAATTGCAGACAAACGGGTATTTGAACGGCACTGACTCCTCACAGAAACTGAAACGACCCAAGTCAGTGACCAGAGGCGAGTCAAGGTGCCCAGCTGTGTCGATGGCATTAGCTGAGCGATTTCTCAGCTTAGGCCATGGGCCGACCTTGGAAACTCGCGGGTCTTGCGAGGTTTCAAGGCGAGGTGGAAGCCCGCTTCCCAGGCTGGAACCGGGCCCCACAGCAGGGCACCTTGAACGCGCCGGCGGGAACGCACCTAACCGCCATTTTCATATTGAAGACTCAAGGAAGGAAGCGACGCTATGCGCCCACGGATTGCTTTGCCCGCCGATACGCTCGACGAGGCCACCAATATTATTAACGAAAGAAACGCCGCTTTTGCCCCGCGGCCCGCAGTGGAAGCCATCGTCAAGACTGGTGGCCTGCCCATTATTTTACCGAGCATCGATCCCGAAGACGTGGCGGACTACCTGCCGCTATTTGACGGAGTCGTCTTCTTGGGTGGGGCCGACGTTGACCCGACCTTCTTCGGTGAGGAGCCCCACGTACGGCTGGGCAAGACCTATCGCAAACGGGACCTTTTTGAAATTGAGCTGTTAAAACAGGCCGTCGCTGCCAACAAGGCCATCCTTGGAATTTGCCGGGGTCTCCAGCTGATTAACGTTGGCCTGGACGGCACCCTCTACCAGGATCTGAGTGAGGATCCCACCGCTCGCCTCAAGCACAGTCAGGCCGCTATGGGCAACCAACCCAGCCACCACGTCACGGTCGTTAGCGGTAGCACGCTTGCTACGCTGACCGGCGAACGGCCCTACGTCAACTCGCGCCACCACCAGGCCGTCAAGGACGTTGCCCCCAATTTGCGGGTAGCGGCCACCGCGGACGACCAGGTCATCGAAGCCTTGGAATCACGCGACAGCGACCAGATTCTGGGCGTGCAGTGGCACCCGGAAAACATGTACAAACACCACGTGGAGTCGCGCCAGATTTTCAAAAACTTTGTCGACCGGTCCGCCGCCCGCATGTAAAATTGTGGTAAAGGCCTTTTCATTGGGCGCCACTTCCTTTACACTAGAGCTTGTAGCAAAAAAATCGGAGGCGAACAGTAGTGGCAAAAATGCAGGACTTTGGGCAACGTATGCGCTTTTTGGGTTTCTCCATCGTCCTGAACTCAGCCGCCAACGCCTTAACCATCTCGACTAACCTCGGGAGTGCCGTCTGGACGGGATCTTCCGTCAACCTGGCCAATTGGATTCACGTGCCCTTGGGAACCACGCTGTTCATGTACGGCATCGTGATTACGTTGTTAAACCAGCTGTTGCTCGGCCAATTCGACCGGCGGCGGTTCGTGTCTAACCTGCTGTACATCATCCCCTTCAGTTACCTGGTCGAATGGATCGGCTACTTCTGGAACTGGCTGGGCGTTGAAAACCTGCCGCTGACCGGGCGGGTGATTGTCAACATCGTTGGTCTGTTCGGCGTAGCGTTTGCCGTCTCCATTTATAATCGTTGCAATATTATCATGCATCCGAACGACGACTTGGCCTACATCCTGCGGTTCAAATACCTGCGTGGCTCGGCCATCATCGCGCAGTGGGCCAGTTACGCGCCGCCCCTGTTGATCATCATTCTCTCCTACGTGTTTACGGGAGAGTTACACGCGATTGGCTTCGGCACGGTGTGGGCGCTGGTCACCCAGGGAATTGTGATGGCGTGGGCAGATTCTCACGTCTTCCCCCAACTCAAACACCATGTGGACGTCTGAGTTTCTAATTTACGAATAAAAATTTTAATAAAAAATGAGAAACGAAGTCTGACCCTAACCGGTTGGCCTTCGTTTTTTTGACGAGATTGGTTTTTCAAAGCAACTAATCGGGCGATAACTGTATGGACAGGAACTGTCGATTATTATCCTTATCAGACCAACGTTTACCCCAGATAATTCAGTTGTTTAACTAGCTAACGAAACCATTTCGGGCCGTCGTCGTTCCACCCATTTTCCACATTTATCATTGTGTGCAACTTTATTTCAAGGCATTATCACCCCACATGGACCTGTTAGTAAATCCTCAGGAATCCCATTATTCTGGGATTCAAGCTAGAAATTATAACAGTATTCATGGTATACTACACCCAATGATACCGATAAAAGTAAAGGGAGTGAGCTAAATGACTAGGGCTCTTAGCAAACTATTGACTGCCGGTTTGGCCATCGTTCTTTTGGGCGGTGTGGCCACGCCAGTTGTAGCACAAGCAGATTCAACGACAGATACTGTCACGACGGCGACTAATGCTAGTGACGAGGTAACTTTAAACGTCAGTGCCGTAGAAACACCCTACATACTAATTTCAACTACTGATGGGATTAAGAAAACTCCTGCAGTTAGCGGTTGGCCAGACAGTTTGACAACGACCCAGCTGAGCAATGATGACTATATGGCCAAATTAATTGCGGCAACCCCTGAGAATAATAAGGACTCAGCTGAAAACGTTAGAACCGCGATGACTACCCTTACCAGTGCCGTCACTGCAAATCCTAATGAACCTTACGTCACTTCCGTACAGAAATCTTTGGGCGCAACGCAGTATACTGCCGATGAATTTTTGGGCCTAATGATGCCTTCTTCATACATGCAATTTTGGAATGCTTCAATGTATGCCCACTACCAAGCAGGTTTAATGGACCGTGATGCTATGATTAAAGATTACGATGAAAACGTTCGACCAGAACTAATTAAGTTGGGCGTAAATAACACGATTATTTCTACTTATGATCCTGCAAATATCACGGAGAAAATGTTCAATGAAAAGATTTTGGATTTCTATAAGCAAGATTATGAAAGAATTTCTTCTAGTCCTACTTTTTCTGGGATTTCTAAAGAACAGTTTCTCAAGTTAGACCCTACCGGTACAATAAACGAACAAATAAAGCTTTGGAAGGCACCTCTCTCCGCTTACTATACTAAGCTCGCTGATGGTACGTATAAAGTCAGTGGCTTATTATCTGGGGGCCTGTCATTTTTTGATTTTGGAACGACCCCATCTATCATCCCCACCCCAGCCAAGAGCCAGCCGGTCACCGTTCACTACGTCGATGACCAGGGCAAGACTTTGGCCGCCGACAAAACGCTGACTGGCGACCTGAACGCCGCCTACCAGAGTGACGCGCTGACTATTACTGGCTACAAGCTGACCCAGACGCCCGCCAACGCTACTGGTAAATTTACCAGTGACGCTCAGACCGTGACCTACGTTTACACCAAGCAGGGCACACTACAGACGGGTTCCGCCGCCGACACTATCGAGCCAATCGCGGCCAAGGGTACCGTCGTTTACGCCACCAAGAAAGTTGGCCTCTACAAAACGGCCACCTTTTCCAAGAAGGCTCGCAAGCAGTGGTACGTGAAGAAGTCGCGGATGAACCGGCCGATGTTTGTCGTGACCGGCTACGCAACCTCTAAAAACGGGGTCAAGCGTTACCGCGTCAAGGACGTCAACCACCGGAGCGCCACCGCTGGCAAGACCGGCTACCTGACGACCAACCGTGCTTACACCACGCCCGTTTACTACGCAGCCAAGCACAAGACGGTCACGGTGATCAATCCCGCTGGCGTGAACAGTTATGCCAAGAAGACGTTGACCGGCAAAAAGACTCATTACCAGCAGGGACAAGTGTTGACGGTTAAGAAGATCGTTACCCATAAGTTGACCACCCGTTTCGTTCTCAGCAACGGTCGCTACATCACCGCCAACAAGAAGCTGGTGCAGGCTGGCAAGATCACGATGCCTAGTAAGGTCACCGTCAAGCGGGCCATCAACCGTTACGGCAACGCCAACCTGACCACGAAGAACAAGGCCATCAAGCGTGGCACCACCCTGAAGATTCGCGGCTGGCGTTACAGCAATGCCAACAACTTCAGCAAGCACGACACGCTGCGGTACCACGTCGCTGGCGGGTACATCACCGCTAACCCGCATTTTGTCAAAGCGATTCGTTAATTACCGAGAAGTCTGGATAACATCCAGGCTTCTTTTAAGACAATTACTGGGCAAAAGCACTTGCGCAATTGCCCATGCCAACCGGACACATCATCCAATCTGAGCAAAGTTAGTTCAATTACTTAACCGACCGACAAGTAGTTAGGCAATCCGCCCATAATCGCCTTCATACGGGCGATTGTCTTAGGATTAACACCTACATTCATGTTATACTGCTACTAGATACGACAGCCAAAGGTAAAAGGAGTGTTCTAAAATGACTAGGGGCCTTAGACAACTCGTGACTGTGGGATTGACCGTGATTCTTTGCGGCGGAATCCTCAGTCCCAGCGTAATTTCCGCTGACGCTGCCACTGCTGAACCGACTACGACGACCAAAGCTGCTGAACAGACCTATACGATTAGTTCCGTGGAATTGCCCTATACGAAATTAATTCAGAATCAACAAGTCACGAAGTCTTACTGGCTGAAGAAGGACCTGAGTGCCGACCCAGCTGGTGGCGCGAACGCTTTGACGGTTGACCAGCTGAACGATGATGCTTATATGGCGGATTTTGCTAAATATAATGATAATGATGAAATTGCACAAAGCATGTCTTACCTCTTTCAAACTTACTTTGGTGAAAAGCTAACTGCTGCCGCAGATACTACTGTCGGCGCGTACTTTTACAGCTTAGCGCCTGACGAGTATGACAGTTTGGCAGATTCCCTCTACGCCGCCGAATTTGGTGCCTACTCAGATGCATGGTGGATCAGTAATCTCACGCAATATCAAATTGACCAGAGCAACTACGCACACATGCAACAGACCTACAAGGAAAAGATTCGGCCCGGACTGATTGCCACCGGTCAAGACTCTTTGCTCACCCAATACGATCCCGCATTCGAGGACGAAGCAAAGTTTGTTTCACTTGAAAAATATCTGTATGGCATGGTTCTTCCTGCCCTGATCCAAAAGGTCCACGTTGCCGACTACACGCTAGAGCAACGGACCCAGTTGAACCCAGACACGTCCGCTGCTGAAACGAAAGCCGCGTTAGCCCAGCCACTCTCGACCTATCTGACGAAGCAAGCCGATGGCACCTATCAACTGAGTGGCATGATTATCTATCCTGAACTTTCCATCTTCAGCTTCGACGACAAGGTCCTGCCACCCATCGTGGACCCCAATCCGGGACCAGATCCCACGCCAACGCCCGCAACCAGCCAACCGGTGACCGTGCATTACGTGGATACCGCTGGCAACGCGCTGGCCGATCCCCAGACGCTGACGGGTGACCTAGGAACCACTTATGAAAGTTCCGCGCGCAAGATTACCAACTACGCGTTGAAGACCACGCCGGCCAATGCGACTGGCAAATTTACCAGTACCGCTCAGACCGTGACCTACGTTTACCAAAAAGTCCTGACCAGTGGTGCCGGGGCCGACATCACTGCGCCTAAAGGCAGTGTCGTTTACGCCACCAACAAGATTGGCCTTTACAAATCAGCTGCCTTCACCAAACAGTCGCGCAAACAATGGTACGCGAAAAAGTCGCGGCAGAACCGACCAATGTTTGTCGTGACCGGTTACGCGAAATCCAAGAATGGCGTTAAGCGTTACCACGTGAAGGACGTCAATCATCACAGCAAGACTGCCGGGAAGACGGGCTATATTACCGCCAACGGTCGCTATACCAGCCGCGTTTACTACGCGAAAAAGCAGGCCAAGATTACCGTGATCAATCCGCAAGGTATCAATGCGTACGGCAACAAGAACCTGACCAAGAAGACCACCCACTACCGTCAGGGACAGGTGCTCAAGGTGAAAAAGATTGTCAGCCACAAACTGACGAAACGTTTTGTCCTAAGCAACGGCCGCTATGTCACCGCCAACAAGAAACTGGTGCAGGCGGGCAAGGTGACCATGCCCAAACGCGTGACGGCCAAGCAAGCGCTGAACCGTTACAGCAACGTGAACCTGACAAAACGCAACCGGCACTACGCATTCAAGAGTCACCCAACCTTCACCGTTCTGGGTTGGGACTACAGCAACGCCAACAACTTCGGTAAGCGTGACACCCTGCGTTACCGCGTTGCCGGCGGCTACATTACCGGGAACCCGCAACTTGTTCGGAACGTGAAATAGCTGGGACAGCGCCTTACCAGTCAGACGAAATGACCTCTCGGCTGACATCCATTTAACCCTTACACTTGCGTCTCTCAAGTAATTCCATCTCATTTATTTAGTCCAAATTTGTCTAAACTAAAAACGTCGCCCACCAATTTCTCGGTGAGCGACGTTTTTCATTTAAACCAATCATTTCAGCTTACTTAAACACCTTGGCCAGCTGGTCAAAGTCCAACGTTCCCAGTCCGGCCGCTTGGTTGTACGTCTTGCCAGGTTGGCCGACGTAGAACAGGTTGCCGTTGTCCGTATCGGAATCTAATTTGGTAAACGGCGACTTGCTGGTCTGGGCTAACGCGTAGAGTTGCGGGTTCCAGAGGCCCATGCGCTTGCTGCGGTTACTGTTGATGACTGCCGCCATGGCCGCAAACTGCGGTGCGACCACGCTGGTGCCGCCCGTCGTTTCCCATCCGTCCGTGCTGGTGTACTCGTCATACCCGGTAATCGGGTCGGCATTGGCCACCACGTCCGGATAGTTCCGCCCGCTGGCCTTGCCAGTAATCAGACTCGGGTTCGACCGCGGCAGACCACTCGCCGTCAGGTATTGCCGGGCGTTATAGGTGTTGACGCCGGAAACGCCCTTTTGGTATTGCGGCGTGGCGTACAACGTGGAAATGCCACCGCCACTGCCGCTTTGGAGTGTGTCCATCAAATCTGAATTCTTTTTGAAAAAGTTTTCGTCCTGGAAGTAGGCGCCAAACAGCGCATCGCCGCCCCACGTCCGTTCCTTAGAAATGTTCACCTTCACGCCGTTGGCCAGCGTACCGGAGACTGGCAACGTGGTCCCACCAGTGGCCGTGACCCACGGATTGTTCGCGGGGAAGTTGGCGTAAATGCCCTCGCTCGTGTCGCCATTCTTGTCGAGCTCTTCACCGTAAGCCCCGGTATCCCCGGTGGCCGCAAACGTGGAGACCCCTTGAACGGCGCCCTGTGCCAGCAACGTATTCATGATGCTGCCGTAGAGCGGCGTGATTAGGTTGTATTTGTTCAAACTGGCCAGCACACCTTCTGACAGGCCCCAGCTCAGCGATAAGGAACTCGCCTTGTTCTCACCAAAGGCCGTGGCAAAGGCGTTCAACCAACCGACGTCACTCAACGACGCCGTGTAAACGCGCACGTTGGCCTTCGGTGCAATCGCTCCAGCCTGCTCGACGTCTAAAGATGTTTCCTCGTTGCCGGGATCGACATTGCCCCAGACATCCATGCCGCCCGTGGACTTAACACTGATTCGGTTGGCGGAAGACGAGATGCCCTCTTCGGACCAGAAATGGGTGATGTCACTCTTGTTCACCTTGCTAAAGCTAATGATGCCAATGGTTTCGCCCTTTCCCTGATTGCCCAGGTTCGTGGCGTCGTACTGCTTGAGGAAGTTCTGTGGCGCACCATCGCTGGTCGGCCCGTCGGAACTGGTGCTCGTGGTATCCGCCAGACTGCTCATCTTCACCAGGTTCGTGATGCCGACCACGGCCTTGATGGGCTTAGCCACGTTGGTCGGCAGCTTTGGCGTCTGCTTGGAGAACTGAATCTTCTTGCCGTGATAGCTGGCCGTCTTCAGTTTGGTCGCAAAGGTTTTATTGACGGCCGCCGTGCTCCCCTTAATCTGCATGATCAGGCCGTCATTAAATGTCGTGACCTTGAACTTATGTGCTTTAAAGTATTTTGCCAACCGCTTAGTTGTGGTCGTGGACTGCCCGAACTTTTGCCGAAACTGCTTAGGCGTTAAGTAGGACTTAAATTGCTTGTTGCCGGATGTGTTCACGGCGTAGGCGGTCTTGGTCAGCTCCGCCGAGTTACGCGAATTCAAAACTAAATCCAGCGTCACGGTCTTACTGCCAGAAACCTGTTTCACATTTTTTAAATTAGATAATTGACTCTCCCGATACGGTGTCGCCAGCGTGCTGGTACTTGCCGCCATGGCGGTTACGCCACCAAAGCTGCCCAGCCCCACAATTAGGCCAGCCACCAGAATACGAATCCTCATGAGCATCCCCTCCATATAAGCTTCATTATACCCCGCGCTGCCGGGAAAAGGACGACTAATCACCACGCGGCGTTAGCATAATTAAATGGTCTAACCAAGTCCCTGGTAACGGGTGGGTCGGGGTTTCCCGGGGGAGTGTAGGACTGGCTTAGCTTATCGCGGTGGCGGTTTAGTTATTGGGGTTAAGGTTGGGGCAATTTTGGAGATTTGGGGTGGTGCTTTTCGGGGGGCGGGGAGATAGTTTTGGGGGGATCGTGTAGGTTGGAATGATTAAGGGCTTTTAGATAGTAAAAGCGCAGACGGATGGTGGGTTTTAGCCCTTCGTCTACGCTTCTATATTGTTTGGATATTGTTTATTGAAATTGGTTGGCGTTTACCAGCCTTCTGGTTTAGCCCGTTTGACTGGTTCTACACGGAACAATTCGGAAATATGCAGCCTCTGAAACGTGCTACACGGGGCGGGTCCTTAACTTCGGTTCTGTTATTTCCCCTGTTCGATGCGGGACTTTCCTTTGAGCCTACTTTGCTTTAGCCCGTTTGACTGGTTCTCCACGGAACAACTCGGAAATATGCAGCCTCTGAAACGTGCTACACGAGCCAGACTCCTCCGCTTAGAAAGCCCCAGAACTCCTGCCCGGCGAAGCCGAACAGAAGCCCTGGGGCTCCCTAATGCTCAGAGTCTAAGCGGCTCGTTCCGCACTCTATAACTTTCCCGTCAATATAAACTGCTTAACTTCCTTCAAAGTCCGTTTAGACTCAGGCAACTTACCCCACAGGATATAATCGTGGAGCATCGACTTTAGCTCGTGGACCTTGGCCGGGGTGCCGCTGGCCTCTTGTAACTTTTGAATCAGCCGCTCGTCATCCGCGGCTAATAATTCATTCGTGCCGTAATACAATAGAATTGGCCCGAGATCGTCAAATTCGCCGTAAATCGGGCTGACGAGTGGGTCGGTCACCGGGTGCTTCCCGGCGTAATCAAAACCAATTTTCTTTAGCGTGGCCAGCGTTAAGTACGGATCGTGCTTGGCCGCCGTTTTTAAATCTGGATTCATCATGCTCAGGTCGGTCCACGGCGAAATGAGCACCGTGCCGGCTGGTAAGGGTTCTTGATGAATTTTCAACTGTTGGAGCAGCGTTAACGCCAGTCCACCACCGGCTGAATCGCCCATCAGGAAAAACTGATCGTCCGGATATTGGGCCCGCAGATACTCGTAGGCGTTCATGGCAAAGACCACGGTTTCGTCCACGGTGGCTTCGGGCACCAGCGGATAATCAATGTATGAGATGCGCAGGTTTGCCTGCTGGACCAACGTTTCCATCAACTCGCGATGGCTGTCGATGCCCTGCATCGTGTACGCGCCACCGTGAAATAACAACACGTGTTGCGGTAATGGCGCACCGGACGCTGCGGTTAAAATGCGCCCACCAAAAACTTGGCGCTCCTTCGTTACAATGGTAGCCGGAAACTTTTCTGGCACCACAGCCCGATTTTGCCGACTGGGCTGTAAAAATGCTTGTTGAATCTGCTGTTTGAGCTGACTATGCTGGGTCTTGAAGAGTAACCATTTCCCACGCAAACTCACGACTATCACCCTATCTTTGTCCTTCACCAATTCTCTCGACTTATATTGCCAGTATACAGCGTTTTCACAAAAAACGCTTCCCTCAGATTGAATTACTAGGTAATTTTCACCAAAACCGTTAGAATAGAGGGCGTACCAGTAAATCTGAAAGGGTGGCAAGAAACCAATGACAAATAACCGAAAATTAAACGTGACGGGCGGCTGGAACTTCCGCGAACTAGGGGGCTACAAGACTGTCGACGGCCACACGGTTAAGTGGCACAAGTTATTGCGGACGGACGGCTTAGCCCGCCTCACCCCAGAAGATCAACAACTGTTGACGGACTATGGGGTCGCGGCCGATGTGGACTTCCGGTCAAAAGACGAACAAAAAATGGCGCCCGACAAGGTTCCGGCTGGCGTTAAGTACCATT
This sequence comes from Levilactobacillus cerevisiae, assembly GCF_003946245.1. Taxonomy (GTDB): domain Bacteria; phylum Bacillota; class Bacilli; order Lactobacillales; family Lactobacillaceae; genus Levilactobacillus; species Levilactobacillus cerevisiae. Next base: position 49,844 of record NZ_RHNN01000014.1, on the reverse strand, counting down.
TTCTGCCAGTCTTCCCGGCCGACGATGAGACTGACGCCTCCGCCACACAGGAACAATTGGAGGCCCGGTTCAACGGCGACAACGAATCCGGTTATCGCCACATGCTCGACGTTTACCAGAAAATGGTGACGTTACCGACCGCGCAAGAAGCCTACCACAATTTCTTCGGCACGCTCTTGGGCAACGAGGTGGACCAACAATCCGTGTTGTTCCACTGTACCGCTGGTAAGGACCGCACGGGAATGGGCGCTTTCTTAGCCTTGAGCGCCTTGAACGTTGACCCGCAGACCATCCAGCAAGATTACCTGTTAACCAATCCGAACGTGATGCCATTGGTCGACCGCCAGAGTGACAAGGCCCGCCAAGACGGCCATACCGAAAATTTTGTTGCTAATATTCGGGCCCTCTCCACGGTCAACGCCGACTACTTGGCTGCGGCCATGAAGGTCATCAACACCCAGTATGGCGGCACCCAGGACTACTTGCATGACGTCCTCGGCCTCTCACACAGCGACTTAACCACTTTGAAACGACTTTATTTGGACTAAACATCCATGCCAGGCTAACCGATTAAACGGGTAGTCTGGTTTTTTAACCCCACCCACATTTGAAAGGAACTGATTGCTGATGAAGAAGAAAACATTGACCTGGGCCCTACCGCTCGCCGGAATCGCCCTGACCTCACTGGCCGCCAGTGAACATCTCTTTAATTTTGCATTTAAACGCGTCAACTACGTCCCCGAAACCTCGGCCGACAAGCAGAAATACGCGGACGCTTATTACGCTTACGTCGACTGGTACAAGCAGGTCAAGAAGGAGAAATGGTACCTCCACGAAACGGACCCGCAAAACCGGATGGTGGCGGAGTACATCCCCGCCGAGACCCCCAGCAAGCAGACCGTGATTATTTCTCACGGCTACAAGGGCAACGGCGAAACCATGGCGAACTTTGCCCAAATGTATCACCGCCTGGGTTTTAACGTCCTGTTACCGGACGACCGGGGCCACGGCGAGAGCGCCGGCAAGTATATTAGCTTTGGCTGGCTCGACCGGTTGGACTACCTCCAGTGGATCCAGCAAGTCATTGACCGTGCCAACGCCGACGTGAAAATTCTATTGTTTGGCGTCAGCATGGGCGGCGCCACCATGGAAATGTTGTCCGGCGAAACCTTACCACCACAAGTGAAGGCAATCATTGCCGATTGCGGCTACTCCAGCATCGAGGCCGAACTGACCTACCTGTTGAAGCGCCAATTTCATTTACCAAAATACCCGATTGAACCCATGGTCAGCACCATTTCCAAGCGGCGACTGGGCTATTACCTGGGTGACGTAACGGCGACGGAACAACTCCAGAAGAACAAACGGCCAATTCTCTTCATTCACGGGGAACAGGACGTTTACGTGCCGGTGGGGATGGCCTATGAAAACTACGCCGCCACCCACGCACCCAAGCAACTTTGGATTGTGAAAAACGCCTCACACGCGGAAAGTTTCTGGACCAATCCGGCCCGTTACCAACAACACGTGACGGAATTTCTGCAAACGTACTTTGACGAGAACTGAAGCTTAAGCCTAACTTAACAGCGTTTACGGCCACCTTGCGTTTTCCGCAGAATCTTCACACTTTATTTTTTCTTTACTTTTTAATCAAAAAGTCGTCACGAATTTGGCCCTTTTCTCTTCACAAGCTCAGGGTATAGTAATAATCATAGTAATTAGCCAATAACTATTACTAACCAAATTCTATATCCAATCCCTTTTAGATTCTCTCCCCCTAAGAGAATCATTCCCTGATTAGGTTCCCTCAAGCCTAATCACCCCTCTAAAATGCATTCACACCCCCTTAAGTGAATGCACTCCTCATGAAAAAAGATTCGCCACGTTCTTCCCCGAGAACGCGACGAATCTTTTTATTTTGCGCTGGAATTAGCCTAGCTTTTCAATCATATTGACCGCCAAGCTTGATCAAAATCTACATCTTCATCCGCTTCTCGATGACGAATTTGCTGATCAACACCGCGGTTAATTAAAAATAACGTCTCCTGAATAGCATGCCATTCATCTTCACCAACCACGAAAGCACTTTTCTCTCCATCCAATGGTTGAATTTCTACGGCTCCCTTGGACTGGTTTGCTTGCCGCAACAAAGCAAGTAACTCATGCTGATTACGGTTTGGTACATACGGCTTCTTCATCATCAAAAGCAGTCCTCCCAGAATAACACGCCAAAAATTCTCTTCAAGTTGCTGTATTCTAAGGTCCTAATCGTCTACAGCCACCGCCAAGCCTTATACAAGTCCTCACGATCCTGAATCTCATGCGTTTGGTTCGCCTGCTGTAACTGCTGTTGCATGGCGGTCCACTGGGATTCACTCACGAGAATGGCCCCGTTTCCGGCCTGTTGGGGCGCTTCAATTTTGACCGACTTCCCCGAACTAACCTGGCGTAACAAATCCAAAAAATCTCGTTGTGCATCCGCTGGTGCGTAAACTTTCGTCATGAGATATTCCTCCCGTTATTCAAGCGACTAGCACGTCATTCCGTCAGTCCAGCGACATGGCTATTCCGTTAACCCTAACCGTTTATAAATGAAGTCCACGCGACGCAGATGGTAGTGATAGTCAAACGCGTCCGCAATGTCAGCCGGTGTCAGGTGCTGGGTAATTTCGGCATTTGCTTCTACCAATGGTCGGAACTGAATCTGCTGATCCCAGGCTTGGGCGGTCAACGGTTGCACCAAGTCATAGGCATCTTCTCGACTCAGACCGGCCTCAATCAACTTCAATAGGAGGCGTTGACTGTAAATCAGCCCGTAAGTCCGGTTCATATTGGCCTTCATCGTCTCCGGGAAGACATCCAAATTGCTTAGAATCCGGTTGATGCGGTGGAGCATGTAGTCCAGCAACGTCGTACTCTCCGGCAAAATCATCCGTTCAGCTGAGGAATGGGAAATGTCTCGTTCATGCCACAGGCTAACGTCTTCGTAAGCCGTCACCATGGTGCCCCGCAGGACCCGTGCCAAGCCGGTGACGTTTTCCGAGCCAATCGGATTACGCTTGTGGGGCATGGCCGATGAGCCCTTTTGCCCAGCGCTAAAGTGTTCTTCTACTTCATGGATTTCTGAGCGCTGAAGGCTCCGAATCTCCGTGGCAATGTTTTCCACACTGGTCCCCACTAGGGCCAACGTCGCAATATAGTCGGCGTGCAGGTCCCGTGGCAGCACTTGGCTGGCGATTGGCTGCGCGCTAATTTTCAGTTGGTCGCAGACAAAGGCTTCAACTTCAGGTGGCACGTTGGCAAACGTCCCGACAGCACCACTGATTTTTCCCGTTTCCACGGCGGTCGCAGCACGGTCAAAGCGTTCCAGATTGCGTTGCATTTCGGCGTAGAAGCGCGCTAATTTCAGACCAAACGTGGTAGGCTCGGCTTGCACCCCATGTGTCCGACCAATCATGACGGTTTCCTTATATTGCAGCGCCATTTTCTTCAGGGTGGCAATCAGCGTCACCAAATCCTGGCGCAACACGGCATTGGCTTGTTTCAAACGGTAACCCTGCGCGGTATCCACCACGTCCGTACTGGTGACCCCAAAGTGAATCCACTTGCGTTCGGCACCCAGGGATTCCGAAACGTTCCGGGTAAAGGCAACCATATCATGGTGCGTCACGGCTTCAATTTCAGCAATCCGGTCAACGTCAAAGGTCGCATTGGCCCGAATCTTTTGCGCGTCTTCGGTGGGAACCTCGCCCAACTTGGCCCAAGCCTCATCGATCGCGATTTCGACGGCTAGCCAAGACTCGTATTGATTCTCTAAGGACCAAATCTGGCCCATCTCTGGTCGGGTATAGCGTTCTAACATGCACTTTTCCTCCTTGAAAATAGGTAAAAACCGAACATTAAATTTAATTTTCGTTTATTTCTCTGATATCTATTTTAGCACAGAATATCCCATTTTAGCCAGCAGTTTCACCGTTATTTTGATTATTAATCTATTTCTACCCGTTATTATAAGAACTTTTATATCGATTATTAAATAAATTGTTCGCTTTTCACTTGCAATTCATTTCCGAACTTGATACAATGATTCTTGCTGGGTGTTCGGCCTAGCAAATAATAACGATGAGGTGTTTGCAATGTCATCAACAGTAGTAGTTGGTAGTCAATGGGGCGATGAAGGTAAAGGAAAGATCACGGATTTTCTGAGTGAGAAGGCTGATGTCATTGCCCGCTACCAAGGTGGTGACAACGCCGGCCATACCATTGTTTTCAATGGTCAAACGTTCAAGCTGCGGCTGATTCCATCCGGGATTTTCTACGCCGACAAGCTGAGCGTGATTGGTAACGGTGTGGTTGTGAACCCACAATCCTTGATTGAAGAACTCACTTACCTGCACGAAAATGGCGTCTCCACGGACAATCTCCGGATTTCCGACCGGGCCCACGTGATCCTGCCTTACCATATCCTCTTGGATCAGGCGCAAGAAAAGGCCAAGGAAAACAAAATTGGGACCACTAATAAAGGTATCGGCCCCGCTTACATGGATAAGGCCGAACGAATCGGGATTCGAATCGCCGATTTGCTTGACCACGACATTTTAGCTGATAAATTACGGCAAAACTTAATTGAAAAGAATAACGTCTTAACCAAGTTATATAATGTAGAACCACTCAACTTTGACGATGTATTTGATAAATATTACGCACTGGGCCAACAAATTAAGGGCCACGTGACCGACACCTCCGTAGTCATCAACGATGCGATTGATGCCGGCAAGAACGTTCTGTTTGAAGGCGCGCAAGGTGTCATGCTGGATATCGACCATGGGACTTATCCCTTCGTCACATCCTCGAACCCCGTCGCTGGTGGTGTGACCATTGGTGCCGGCGTCGGCCCAACTAAGATCGACCACGTGGTTGGCGTCTGCAAGGCCTACACCTCCCGTGTCGGTGATGGGCCCTTCCCCACTGAACTCTTCGATGAAATCGGGGACACTATTCGGGAAACTGGCCACGAATACGGTACCGTCACCAAGCGGCCCCGGCGAATCGGCTGGTTTGACAGTGTCGTTCTCCGGCATGCCAAGCGGGTGTCTGGCTTAACTAGCCTGTCGCTGAACTGTCTCGACGTGCTGACTGGTCTGAAGACCCTTAAAATTTGCAAGGCTTACCAATTAAACGGCGAGGCCATTTACCATTACCCCGCTAGCTTGGTCGACCTTGACGCCTGCGAACCGATTTACGAAGAACTGCCCGGTTGGACGGAAGATATTACCGGCTGCCACTCAGTTGAAGACCTACCCGTTAATGCCCAAAATTACGTTAAACGCTTAGCCGAACTGGTTGGCGTGGATATTGCCACGCTTTCCGTCGGCCCCGACCGCGAACAGACCAACATTTTACAAGACGTCTGGAACGCCTAACCCCACGAACAAGGAGTGACTGCACATGCATCCTGCTGAAGTATTTGATTACGAAGATATTCAATTGATTCCCAATAAATGTATCATTGATAGTCGGAGCGAGGCCGATACCAGCATCGAATTTGGCCCCCACCGGTTTAAAATTCCGGTTGTGCCCGCCAATATGGAAACGGTCATCAACGAGCCCTTAGCCATTTGGATGGCGCAACACGATTATTTCTACGTGATGCACCGTTTCCATCCGGAAGAACGCCGCGGCTTCATCGAACGGATGCACGCCAAGTCCCTCTTCGCTTCCATTAGCGTGGGCGTGAAGGACGACGAGCACGCCTTCATTGACGAACTATCGGCTGCTGACCTGGTTCCCGAATACATCACGATTGATATCGCGCACGGCCACAGTGACGCGGTCATTCGGATGATCAAGGAAATCAAGAACAAGCTCCCCGACAGCTTCGTGATTGCCGGAAACGTTGGCACGCCAGAAGCCGTCCGCGAGCTGGAAAATGCTGGTGCGGACGCCACCAAGGTCGGCATCGGTCCTGGTAAGGCTTGCATCACCAAGCTCAAGACCGGCTTCGGGACTGGCGGCTGGCAACTCGCTGCCGTCCGTTTATGTGCCAAGGCGGCCCGGAAGCCAATCGTCGCTGACGGTGGGATTCGTTACAACGGTGACATCGCCAAGTCGATTCGTTTCGGAGCCAGCATGGTCATGATTGGCTCAATGTTGGCTGGTCACGAACAATCGCCTGGTAGCCTGTTGACCATCGACGGTCGGACCTTCAAGCAGTATTGGGGTTCCGCGTCCGAGAAGCAAAAGGGCGCCTACCGCAACGTAGAAGGCAAGCAAATGTTGGTGCCTTACCGTGGCGACATTGCCAACACGCTGAACGCCATGCAAGAAGACCTGCAATCGTCAATCTCCTACGCCGGTGGCCGGAACCTCCTGGACATTCGGACCGTGGATTACGTGATTGTGAAGAGCTCCATCATGAACGGCGATAATTATTAGTAAAAAATAAGATCCGTGTGCAACCAGCTTATGTCGGTTGCACACGGATCTATTTGTTTAGCTTCAAAAGATTGAAGGACCGCTTCCCAGGCTGTCGGCGTCCTACCCACAGCGTTCCGGCCTAAATTTGGTGAACGGTCAGCCGGTAGGTTTAGACAGTGCTGCCAATTCTTTAGTGTTATACCTCTACCACGTAACGGATCATGCCAACGCTTTACCTTTTAGTCACGATGACGACGATCATGATGCCGCTCGGCTTGTAACGCCGCATTGGCCCGTATTTCTGCCGGATATTGCCGACTGGCACGCCACCAAACGTAGCCGCGTTGCACCAGCAGCGTCACGCCTAGATAGAGCATCAAGGTCACCGAGCTCCCCGTCCACAGGCGGTCAACGCCCAAGTGGATGCCGATGCCGACAATCCACCAGACTAGTGTTAGCCAGTTTCCTTGACGCATAACGTAGCCGTCGGCGTTGACCCAGAAGCGATACGACCAGGCCCGCAACAACGCAAAGGCCACGGCACTGACCAGACTCAGCACGCCAAAGAGCACAGCCTGTTGCGCGGTGATCTGGAGATGTTGCTTGTTGAAGGCATCCCCCACTGACGCCGCCCCCAGCAACACCACTAGTAGGAAAAATGACATTTTAAACCGCACAACCTTTGGTGCCAACTGCCGTCTGATCACGACGACTAACAACCAGGCACCGAGCACCAAGTTGGTTAAATCTAAATTTTGCATGACGGACTCCCTCACTGTCTTTTTTTTAAAATTCCCTTTTAGGTCCTTGATTATACGCCTGATACCGGAGAATATCAGAACTTTTTACAGGCGACACGAATTCAGGATAGCCGACACTAAATGCCAAGCAAAAAGCCACAGTTCCACGGCATTTTTACGTCGCGTTCCTGTGACCCCTAATACTTTATTTTAAAAATCTAGCACTGATGTCCGCCCACTGTGACCGGCGGAGAAGCCACCAGGCAATGCCGCCATAGACGACCAGTAAAATCGCGCCTCCCAGCGCCCCCGAAAACGTCGAAAGCCCCACGCTGTGTTGCGAAAGGCCGGCGTGCGCCAGGACGCGGGCATCATCCATGAAATGCAACAGGATGGGCCAAGCCAGACTCCCCGTTCGCAAATACATAGCACTGGCCAGCAAGCCAAAACCAAGATTGACCAACATCTGAGCAACCGTCATCCCTAGACTCTGATGGGAGAGGTTTATCAAATGGCTCATGCCAAAGAGCAGACTGCTCAACCCGACCGCTAGCCAGATACGGCGCTGGCCGAACCGCCGAAAGCTCCGTAACAGCCCGCCCGATAAGACACCTCTGAACAGATATTCTTCAAAGATGCCGACGACCAACGCGAATAGGATGAACAGGATAGTGCGGCTGGTTAGCTGAAGGTGTGGCAAAAATAACATGAGGCAGTCTAACAAGATAATGATCAGCGGCAAAACGTTGATTTTCAATTGACCTCGCCACGAAATGTCTGATTTCAGTCGAATCGGTACCCGCAGCCAAAAATGATTCAACAAATACAGAATCGTCAATAACACGAATTCTTCAAGAAATATTGCCCCCATCGGCGGCACGTGGAGGATCCCCATCAGATCTCCCACGCCCTCCATGACAGCTAGCATCAACACCCAGGTCACTAACAATTGATAGACCGGCTGCTTATTCCCCTGACTTAATGCCAACGAATCTCCCCCTCTAACACCAATGTACCTCGATTATACCGCTAACCGCGCTGGAATTACGACCGCCCCAGAATTGATTCGCCCCTGAATCGCTTGCCAACAAAAAAAACTGGCCATCACGACCAGTTCATGGTGCTTATTTATCAGCAGCCTTCAGTACGGCTGTCTTGTCAGGCTTAATCCCGAAGTATTGTTGAATCAATTCTGCCAGGTCAGCCATGGCCTTCGTCGCCCGTTCGGCTTGATCCTGGTTGACGGATTCCATCACCACGATGCCGTTGGTGGTGCCGTCCGTCAACATGGTCCGTTGCGCTTCCCGCCAGTTCAAGCTCCGGCAAACGGCGCCCTCGTCGTCGTAGTAAATCATTTCGCCTTCACGTGCAGGATCGTCCTCGTCTGCGCCCAGTGGGAAGAAGGATTCGCCACCCTTAGCCGTTCCCAAATGCAGGTCGCCCGCAATTTTATCACGGTCTTCAATGCCCAACGGCACCCCGTAACGCAGGGAAATACTGTTGTATACGTCAACCAGCGGCTCGATGGGCGTGAACTCGTGGCCCTGACTAGCACGTTTCAGAAGCGCCTCGATTGAGGAACGGGCACCCTTGCGCTTGGGAAATTGTTGATAGGCATCGCGCCATTCCGCAACTACCGGATTGTCACGGAAGGGCTCAACCTTGGTAAACGCCTCGGAAGCCGCAGTAGCAGTCCGCAAGAGTTCTTGTCGTTCGGCCAAATTGTCGTCCGTGTCATGGTTGTCAAACCCGGTGAGCCACATCAAATTAATTTGTGCGTCGGGATACGTTTGCCAAAAGCTGTCGTCAATGATGACGTCTTTCATAGTCATAGTGAAAATCATCCTTTCAGTCGGCGTGATAGTTTGTTCTGAAACTTGGCTTGGTGTTGCCAGCGCCTCCGCGATGGTGAAAATGAGACCGGACCGCTGTGGGCGAACGTCTGGAGCCACAGGACGGTCTCCAGACTTACTTTGAGCCTCTAAGAACCGAGTCTCAAAGCTATCAATTCCCTAAGCGGCTAATGCCACTAAGGGAATTCCCACGGCTTGGCTCATTTTGACCATCGCTGCGGCTGACACTGATTTCATCCGATGCCAAATTTCTTCCTACTTTTATCATAAGGCATTCTACTGGAATTGCAACGACAGGAAAATGGGCATCCGCTGTGTTTGGGTTGCCCATTTTTTTGAATTCATTTTCAGTTCGTGCAACAGCGGGCAGCGGGTTCCGCTTAACCCCGCTAAGCAAACGCCCCAAGCCCAGGGTCACTCGGCTTTCATTCTCTGTTGCCGAAACGTGTGAACCAGAGGCAGCCAGTTCCGCTTAACCCCATTAAGACAACGACCCCCAAACCCGGGGTCATTGCCTTAATGACGTTTCCTTTCATTTTCTATTGCCGAAACGTGCAAGAGCGGGCAGCGGGTTCCGCTTAACCCCATTAAGACAACGACCCAAACCCGGGGTCATTGCCTTAATGACGTTAATGCTCGCCAGCTAATCGCCCGCTCTTGCACTCTACTCTATCTTACCACCATCACCGAAATCGGTGCGTACTTTGCCATGTAGGCCGCTTGGCTACCAAAGTGGCGGCTGACGCCCTTTTTCGCGATCGAGCCGACGATTAGAATGTCTGGCTTGATGCGGGGGATGACCTGTTTCACAATCGTTTCGCCGGGTTCACCCTCGGCTACCGTGATGCGGACGTTGGCGACTCCCGCTGCCTCCGCCTGGCGTTGGTACTCGCAGACGTGTTGCTTCAGCGCATCGTATTGGCCGTGGACAAAGTCCGTGTCCAACGCCTGGTAGACGTTCATGGTTTCATTTTCCAAGACCGACGCAATCACCAGCTCCGCGCCATCCCGTTTTGCTTGATGGATGGCGTAATCAAACGCCAGTAACGCATCCGCCGAGTCATCGACACCCACTAAAATTCGTTTAAATGTGGTTGGCATGCTGCATCCCCTACTTTCCTTTGGCTGCTAATTCCGCGGCCAAGCGCTTGTTACCCTTGTGCAATTCAACAATCGTCCATGCCAACAAGGCCAGAACCACCGCAATCAACGCGTAGGCAATACCGTTGGCCAGTGCCAATTTTGCACCGGTCACGTTGGACCCGAAGAACGCTTGAACCTGTCCCGGCATGCCTTCCATGTTGAGCGCGGTTAACGCAATCACGGAGAACCACCCGAGAATCTTCAACCACCAGGAGTTCTTGAAACGCTCGCCCATTTCCAATTTGCTATCCGTCATCATCAACAGCGGCAGCATGGAAAATGGCAACGCGAACGCCAGAAAGACTTGTGAGTTATTCATCAAATCGTTGAGCGCTTCGTGTTCCGCGATGGCACTCTTGCCACTGGTGAGCATGACGCAGATAAGCACTGGAATCACGGAAATCAACCGGGTTACTAACCGCCGTAACCAGAGTGGCATCCGCATGTGGACGAAACCTTCCATGATTACCTGACCCGTTAAGGTCCCGGTAATCGTGGAGTTTTGCCCCGAAGCCAGTAACGCTACCGCAAACAACGTGGATAAAACACCGGTCCGGGCGACACTGCTCAGCACGCCATTGCTCATGGTCGTGGTATCTGACAGCGCGTGGAACAAACCGAAGAACGAAGGATCCTTGACGGCACCCGTCTTGAAGACGGCGACCCCCATGATCAACAGTAAGGCGTTGACGAAGAAGGCAAAGGTCAGTTGGATGTTGGAATCCAACCCAGCAAACTTAACCGTCCGGGCCACGTCTTCCTCATCGTTGTGGTCAATCGCCCGCGTTTGTGAAATTGCAGAGTGTAAATACAGGTTATGAGGCATCACGGTCGCCCCGATAATCCCAAGGGCACCGTTCAATGGCGTCATACCGGCAACGGACTTGCTGGTGGAAAAGGTTTGCGCCGTCGGAATCAGGCCCTTGAAGACGCCACCCCAATCAGGGTTAGACAGTGCGACTTGGTAAACGAAGACGAAGAGAATCACCATAATCAGGCAAACGACAATCGCTTCAATTTTCCGGAAGCCGACCTTCGTCAACAACAATAAGAGCAAAACATCAAAGACCGTAATGAAGACGGCAATGATCAACGGAATGTGGAACAGCAGATACAGGGCAATCGCGGCCCCGATAACTTCCGCAATATCAGTCGCCATGATGGCGAGTTCCGTTAACAGCCACAGGACAATGCCCAACGACTTACTGGTCCGCGCCCGAATGGCTTGGGCCAAATCCATCTGACTCACGATGCCAAGTTTAGCGGCCATGTATTGGAGCAACATCGCAATCAAACTTGACATCAAGATGACAGACATTAACAGGTACTGGAAGTTTTGACCACCGGTAATGGACGTTGACCAGTTCCCGGGATCCATGTACCCCACAGCAATCAGCGCACCAGGTCCAGAATACGCAAACAGCGTCCGCCAGAAACCCATATCTTTAGGCACTTTAACCGTCCCATTAATTTCTTCTAGTGAGCGGCCGTTCGCATATTCAATCAGCTTGTGCTTCTTTTCTTCAGGCATGCTCTCACTCCTCCCAGCCAAACTTTCTGACCAAGGCTAGTGTACGGCAACCCCCAGCGACCGAGCCACTTAAAAGCTTACTCGTTAACTTTCGGGACTCGCCAGTTAAGTTTAAGGAATCAAAAAAGCCGCCAGGCCACGGTTTAGCGGTCTAACGACTTAGTTTGCATGACTTTACTATCATTCATTGCTTTTGAACTACGCCACAAACGCAATTATTAGTGAATCTGCTAAATAACGACGCTTACCCGTAAAGCCTATGGTCTGAATAAGCCTTACGCTAGCGGTTGTTCCTGATAATCAACTAAAGTTCACGACAATGCAACGGGTTAAACCCGTGTAGGCCGCAGGGATGGTGAAAATGGGCCACGCCGTGGGAATTCCCTTAGTGGCGGTTCTTGCCGCTTAGGGAATTGGTATCTTTGAGACTCGCACTTGAGGCTCAAAGTAAGTCTGGAGACCGCTTTCTGGCTCCGGACGTCCGCCCACAGCGATCCGGTCCCATTTTCACCATCCCGGAGGCCCTGGCAACGACCAAATTACCCCGTTACCGGACGACCATGACGGAGATTGGTGCGTACTTTGCCATGTAGGCCGCTTGGCTACCGAAGTAGCGGCTGACACCCTTCTTGGCAATCGACCCGATGACCAACAAATCTGGTTCCACGTGCGGAATCACGTCGCGCACGATGGTTTCCCCTGGTTCACCCTCAGCAATGACCAGCTTAACGTCAGCGACACCGGCGTCTTGGGCTTGCTTTTGATACGATTGTACGTGTTGCCGTAACTCATCCCGCTCCCCGTGGATGTAGTCACTGTCCAGTGCCTGGTACACATTAAGATCATCGTGTTCCAGCACCGAAACGATAATTAATTCTGCGCTGTCCCGTTTAGCTTGGTGAATCGCATAGTCAAACGCGAGCAAAGCGTCGGCGGAGTCATCGACCCCTACTAAAATGCGTTTAAACGTCGTTGCCATATGCTAGGCCTCCCCATTTTCTGCATCGTTGCTAGCCTTTTCAGCTGCAAGGGATGCGACCAATCGCTTGCTTCCTTTATGAAGTTCAACGACCGTCCAAACTAACAGAATCAAGATTGCTGCATCCAAAACGTAAGCAATCATATTAGCCATTGATGTTTGGCTTGCCGTAATGGCGCTACCATAGAAGCCTTGAATGGAGGCAGGCATGTTGATCAGGTTTAGGTAGGTCAACGCGAGAACTGAAATCCAGCCCAGCACCTTGATCCACATGGAGTTTTTGAAACGTTTCCCCATTTCTACCGCGCTATCCGTCATCATTAACAACGGTAGCATCGAGAATGGCAAGGCAAACGCCAGAAAGACTTGCGAGTTGTTCATCAGATCATTGAGCGCTTCATGTTCGGCCAGGGCACTCTTGCCGCTAGTCAGCATGACACAAATCAAGACTGGGATGACCGAAATCAACCGGGTAACTAAGCGTCGGAGCCACAGTGGCATCCGCATGTGAACAAACCCTTCCATGATAACCTGACCCGTTAAAGTCCCGGTAATCGTGGAGTTTTGCCCAGAAGCTAACAGAGCGACCGCGAACAAGGTAGATAAGACCCCGGTCCGGGCAACGCCAGCCAACACACCATTACTCATGGTGCTCGTATCAGACAGCGCTTGGAACAACCCAAAGAACGATGGATCCTTGACAGACCCACTCTTGAAGACGGCAACCCCCATGATCAACAACAAAGCGTTAACGAAGAACGCTAAGGTCAATTGGATGTTGGAATCCCAGCTGGTAAATTTAACCGTCCGGGCAACGTCTTCTTCATCCTTGTGATCAATTTCCCGCGTTTGCGAAATAGCTGAGTGCAAGTATAGGTTATGGGGCATAACCGTCGCTCCGATAATCCCTAGGGCCCCGCTGATTGGCGTTTGACCACCAATATGTGGCGTTGACGCAACCGTCTTCATGCTAGGAACCAAGCCGCCAAAGACACCGCCCCAATCAGGGTTAGACAGCGCAACTTCGTAAGCGAAGACAACCAGAATTACTAAAATCAAGCACACCACGATGGCCTCAATTTTACGGAAGCCAATCTTGGTCAACAGCAATAATAGCAGGACATCTAAGACCGTAATGAACACGGCGATGACTAATGGAATATGAAACAACAGATATAGCGCAATCGCTGCCCCGATAACTTCCGCAATATCTGTGGCCATGATGGCAAACTCCGTCATGATCCACAGCACGATGCCTAGTGACTTACTGGTCCGGGCACGAATCGCCTGGGCTAAGTCCATTTGGCTCACGATACCAAGTTTAGCGGCCATGTATTGGAGCAACATCGCAATCAAACTTGAAATCAAGATAATCGACATCAATAAGTATTGGAAATTTTGCCCACCAGTGATGGACGTTGACCAGTTACCTGGATCCATGTAACCGACCGCAACTAACGCACCAGGCCCGGAATACATGAATAATGTTTTCCAGAACCCTTTCCCCTTCGGTACTTTAACCGTACCGTTAATCTCTTCAAGTGATCGCCCATTGGCATATTCAATGAGCTTGTGCTTCTTTGGTGTATCACTCAAAATCAAGACCCCCTTCTGTTTCCTACAAGGCCCATTGTACCCTAATGTTTGCTTAAATCAAACACAATTTTAGGGAGACTTAACTTTAAAATGTGAATTAATTAAAATTATTTTGTGCAACTAAAGCGGTTTCATTCCCGTAACTTCACCACTAAATTTGGTGAACCGATTAAGTGAAAATGATAGAAAAGTTTTTTTGGTACTCGAAACTTTTCACCTTAAAACGCCTTGAATCGGGCATATCAATTAATTCTGTTCTTATGATTTCATCAGTAAAAACGTAAATCATTAGAAAAGTTTGCAAGTTGTCGCAGATACCGTTAAAATTTAACTTGTAAAATAAATTTTTTAGGGGCACTTAACTATTTTGCACTTTTCTCGGGGAGTTGATTGGATGTCGAATCATCAAAATACTTATTTAAAAATCATTGCGGAGTGTAGCTTTGCCCGGCCACGCGTCAGCAATAAGCAAATTATCCACTTTGCCAACGTCACACCGGCGACGGTCACTGAGACCACACGCCAGCAACAGACGCAGGGTCTGGTGAATCGGCGGCGCTATACGGGGGTGACGCTGACTGAACGGGGTAAGCAAGTCGCCTGTCAGTTGCTCACAACTTACCGGTTGTGCGAGGTCTTTTTAGACCAACAGCTCCGGATTCCCCGTGACCAGATTCCAGAACAGGCCTGGCAAATGGCGGACACGTTAACGCCCACCACAGCGGCCGCGCTGGCAGACTACCTGGATCATCCCCAACGCAGTCCCTTTGGCGGCACGCTAGCCCCCGACCGGCTACTGGATGATCAACAGGTCACCCGACTGAGCGACGTGCCCGTAAACGCGACCGTGACGCTCAGTGGCTACCTGGAAACGGCTAATTTAGTCGCCTACCTGGATCACTTGCAGCTGCCACTAGATGTTCCGCTCACCATTACCGCGCGTGATGATGAGCTCCATTTGCTATACCTGCAGTTGCCCACCCAACGGGAAGTCACCATCAATACTTTGGTGGCAACCTACCTGTACACGATACCCGTGGCGGTGCCGGCGGAGGTTTAGGGATTCTGCTATTGGGCGTGGGTGCCAAATTAGATGGCAAAAAGACAGGCAGTATCGCGAGGAAAATTCCGACGATGCTGTCTGCCTTTTGTTGTGATCGAACGTCAAATACTAGCCAAAATCAACCTAATCAATGCGACCTTGATTCAAGGCATCAATAAATGCTTGAACGGGATCATCCTCCGAATAGTGGGCCATCAGCTCTTCGTAATTTCCTTGGAAAATGCATTGCTGATTAGCAATGAAAATGACATGACAGGAAATATCTTGCAGTTCAAACAAGTTATGCCCCGTAAAGATCACCTGGCTGTGGACGGAAAGGTCCCGCAACAATTTCAAAATTTTCCGGGCGCTAGCAGGATCCAAGCCACTGGTGGGTTCGTCAAACAAATACAATGACCGTTTCAGCGTACACATCGCGTAAATAATCAGCAATCGCTTTTCACCGCCCGACATGTCGCGGAATTTTTCATCCAGAAGCGGAATGATGTTTTCCTGGTAAATCGTCGCTAAAAAGGCATCCGTACGCTGCGTTCCGGGATTCAGGTCCCGGAACATACTCAGAATATTCTGACCCGTGACTGACATGAGCATCGGGACACTCTGCATTTGGTAAACGATCTCGGCAGCTGGCAGCATGGGCACAATCGTCCCACTCTGGGGCTTGATCAATCCCGCAATCATGTCAAAAATCGTTGACTTGCCGACACCATTTTTGCCAATAATACAATTCGGCCGACCATCAACCGTTGAAAAACTAAGATCTTTATAAACCACTTTCTTTGCCGCATAGGTGAAGCTAACATGATCAACTTTAAGCATTGACATTCACCCCCTAAACCCGTTGGCTCTTAGACATAATCGGCATATGCGCCATGCACAGGTAGCCAATCACGCAATCAACCGCCCCAATACCGACGACCAATCCCCAGCCGAACAAGGTTGGCTCTAAAATATTTTCAATCACATTACTCGTCAAGATCGTGGGATTCAGCATCGTTAACGCCCGCAGTGGCATAAAGGCTGCCGTATAGCTATAGGTCAAAACTGATAGCAACAGGACGCCGCCGGACAAGGCCGTCATCGAAGCCTGTCTGATTGGTAAGAGGTATAGGATACTGAGAATCCCGCAAGTTGGAAAATAGATGATGGAAATAATGAGTAAGACTTCCAACAAAAGCAGCAGCGATAGATTATGAAAAACCACCATTGCCAATAAGGTAAAGCCAAGACATTCGATCAGGCTGATAAAGTAATACAAAATCTCAGGCGCCAACATCAGGTAGCTACGTCGTTCTACGATAAAGTAATACATCTTCAAAAAGCCCATTTCTCGCCGACTGAAGACCATCAAGACCACACTGTTCAGTGCATTTGACAAGACGACGTATGCCAAATATGGTGTTAACAAAATAATCAATTTCCCAGTGCCATACGTCTGTTGGGCCATGATATTTTTCCAATTGGACATTGCGAAAAAAAGCAATGGGAAAATCACGGCGTAGACGAATGCCAGGCGATTATCTAATAGGTCTTCCAAGTCAAATTTCATCAAAGCGCGAATTTTTTTCATGATTTTTTACTCCTTTAGGGAAAAGGCAGATAAGGTTTAGTATCTTTAGTGAATGACCAAACCACCCTTATCCTTAGAACAAAATTAGCATGTCGTAAAAAAAATGAAAAAATTATTAGCTTTTTTCTAATGGTTTTTTAATTGAGCTTCTTTTCTAGTGTTGCGTAGCCAGGTGGGCCCAAACAACTAACCCTCCCCCCCTATCCATCCCCACATCTCCCAAATAGACCGCCACCAAAAAAGTAGCAGGTGTCACTGGCAACGTTCCCAGTGACACCTGCTACAGTTATTTAGTCAGTCTACCCATCCCAATCAGGATGAAATTTTCCTCGGCCGCAACAACAGCGGCCACCCACGAGTGCCATTTATCCTAATTGGCAGCTATCAGACTATTCTATTCATACTGGTAAAACACGCGCTAATTTTT
Organism: Levilactobacillus cerevisiae; assembly: GCF_003946245.1. Lineage (GTDB taxonomy): Bacteria > Bacillota > Bacilli > Lactobacillales > Lactobacillaceae > Levilactobacillus > Levilactobacillus cerevisiae. The sequence goes on along the minus strand of NZ_RHNN01000014.1, from coordinate 32,525 downwards.
AACGCCCATCAGCCGCCATGCTAGCAGCCGTTGCACTATCATCATCAGAGGATGGCAGCCGCTTCAACCCCACGCCAGTGAACCCACTGAGGATGGAGAAGACGGGTGAGAAGAGACTGAAGAAACAGAATGGCAGGTATGCCAACGTGGAGACGCCCAGCGTGTTGGCCGCAAAGACTGCAGCGACACCCCATGGTACCAAGTAGTTGATAACGGTCCCACCATCTTCTAAGACCCGGCTCAAGGCCAAATTGTCTAAGCCACGGTCGTTAAAGGTTTGCTTGAACGCTTTCCCTGGTAAGATTACAGAGAGGTACTGTTCCCCAACGAAGACGTTTACCCCAATCCCAGACAGGATGGCCGCCGTCACCAGTGAGCCCGTGCCCTTCAGCCGCTTGGCCAATGGCACCATGGCCGTCTGGATCACGTTAAACTTCATCAACAGGCCACCTAAGGTCAGCGTCAGGATAATCAGGGATACCGTAGACATCATGGCGCTAATCCCACCACGGCTAAGCAAGGCATCCACACTGGCATTGCCCGTCTTGGAAACGAAGCCGGATTCAATCATCGTGGCCACACTGCTAACGGAGGTCGCTGGCTTTTCGATAAATAACATCACGATTCCTAAACCGACATTTAACAACAACGTTTCAATTGCGGGAATCTTCCGCCAAGCACAGACGAACATCACGATGATTGGTAAGGCTGCCCACCAGGTAATGGAGAAGTTGGCGTTTAACGTGGCCACCGTACTGTTGATTTTGCCCAGGGCGTTGGTATCAGAAGCACCGGTACCCAAGAAGAAGTATAAAATCAGCGAAACGACGAAGGCGGGAATCGTTGACCACATGAGGTTCTTGATGTGGGCAAACAATTCGGATTCCGCGATGGCCGAGGCCAGGTTGGTCGAGTCAGACAGCGGTGACGTCTTGTCGCCGAAGATGGCGCCGGAGATGATGGCCCCAGCAACTAATGCCGGGTTGAAGCCCATCGTGGTCCCCATCCCGAACAGGGCGATCCCAATCGTGGAGATGATGGTGAACGCACTCCCGATGGACGTCCCAACGATGGCACAGACCAGGAAGACAGATGGCACGAACCACTGTGCTGAGATTAAATGGAAGCCGAAGACCATCATAGATGGAATGATGCCAGCTGCGATCCAGACACTGATCAGCGCCCCAATCAACAGGAAGATGAAGATGGGGATGATCCCGGTCTTAATCCCGTCAATGATGCCGCCGTGAATCGTGTCCCAATCGGCCCCACGGACCTTGGCCCAGAGAATCACCAACGCGATGACCAGTAAGACGGGCGTCATTGGTGACAGCCCAAATTTGATAACCCCGGTCCCCATAATGACTAACATGCCTAACAGAATCACCATTGCTTCACCAAACCGAATTGGCTTTTGTGCCTTGTTGTTTGCTGGTTCTTTCATAAAAATCGCTCCCTCGTGATATGCCTAGTTTATGTACAAAAAAATCGTCCCCGCTGCAACTATGCAACAGGGACGATTAAGACTAAACCGTGGTACCACCCAACTTGAGCCACTGGTTCTAGACCCAGTAACTCCACTCTCTAGAAGGTAACGGTTCTAGTCATTCTCCGCCTGGCGTACCAGGACATTCCACTGTATTTCGTCGTAATCACCCTGATCGGTTCGCAGCAACCACCGACTTTCTGACACTCAGATGACACGCTACTTGGTAATGGAAATTAGCGTTCTGTATTTGATTGACTTTGATACTATCACGATGACCAATACCCGTCAACCTCTAATTTAATTTTAATCTTAGATGCTAGCCGCTGAATTGACCGTGACTAGTGACTTTGTGGTGAATTAAAAACTTTTGAAATTAATTTCAGTCTGTCGTCGCCACGTCACTCTCAGCGAATATTAATCGTTGCGAAACACCGCTGGATATTCCAGCATCCCACCCACGTGGGCCAACGAACCGGCCGTTAACGGTTTGATCAGGTGACTGCCCATCGGTACTGGCAGCGTGTTGTGAATGGCAAAGTCCTCCGCCATCACGTAGCCCCGGTCGCCGTAATAGTTCATGTCGCCGACGACGCTGATGGCGGGAAAACCAGCCAACCGGGCGCGCGTCTCTAACTCACTAAGCAGTTGACTTCCCACGCCTTGGCCTTGCCATTCCGGCGCAACCGCCAGTGGTGCCAGGGCAACCACGGTCGTCGTGTGCCGGTTGCCACGAATGGTTACGGGGCTCAACAGTCCGTGTGCAATCACCTTTTCCATCACCGGCTTAGCCACAACTTCCAAGCTCCCTTGATAATCGTAGGTCGACCGCAACTGGTGGATTAAATCCACCTCGCTACCGTCACTTTCCTCCACGGGTTCAAACGCTGCTGAAACTAATTGGTCTACCTGTTTGAAATCTGCTGGTTGGATCGTTTCAAAACTTAAACTCACTTCGTCTACCTCTCATTTCTTAAGCGATTGGCAACATTACCGTGTTATTATACACGACTGGCCGCAAAAGTCGAAGTTTCCTGCCAGAATTTAGCGAAATCGCTTGAATTCCGACCCCGAAACCCCGTAAACTAGACTCAACACTCTAGAGGAAACCGAGGTAACTTAATTTGACGCACAAACAGCGTTGGGCCAGCATTTCTGCCCTGATTTATGTCATCTTTGTCATCGCCGCCATCGTGATTGGCTTTTTAAACCCGAGTCAAATTGGTCTAGAATGGACCATCTTCTGGTACTTCGTCGTCGCAGCACTCTGTTATTACTTTTATTTTAAAAACGTCAGCTACCGCGAAATCGTGTACTACGCCAAGGCCCTGGACCTGCACAAGGCCGACCTCGAGGCCATGGTCCCGAATCGCAAGGAGACCCAGGACGTGCCCGACCCGGATCACCCCGACTTCTTTAGCCCCTTCGCCAAGGTGCCAATTAACGTGGTGAACGTGCTGTCTGATAAGCTGGTACCGTTGGCTAAGGAGCAGGGCATTCCGCTTTATAAGTGAGTTTTCCTGGTTGACGCGATGAGCCGGAATATCGTGAATAGATAATCGAAACCCGTTTTGATGAATTGATGCTAGGATAGCTCAGCTTACTTACTTTGGTTGGGGTGTTCTGGCTTTTTTATTTTTACTGGGATATGGATGGGATTCTGCTTAGGACATTGGACCGGCTCTCGCCATTCTATCCTGGTCCTGGCGGCCTCCGAAACGTGCGGAAAGAACCAGACTCCTCCGCTTAACCAAAATAAGACTCCTGGCCGACGTTGTCGACCAGAAGCCTTATTTCCGTTAAGCGGAGGAGTCTAAGCGGCTCTTTCCGCACTCTTACTCTATTTTCTCCCAGAATAAGTCTGTGACTTCTTCAACCAAGCCTCATCGTCAGGGTTCGGGCCCACACGCTTGCCTGCATCCAGGTCTGCGATGGCCTTCATTTCGTCTTCATCCAGACCGAACGCAAAGATATCGCGGTTTTGTTGGACGCGTTCTTCGTGGATTGACTTGGGAATCACAATTTCTTCACGTTGGACGTGCCACCGTAAAATGATTTGGGCCGCACTGACGTCGTGGGCCGCTGCCAATTCGTTGATGACCGGATCGGTCAAGGCGTTATTGGCACCGCCGCCTAATGGACTCCAAGCTTCGTGGAGAATGCCCTCGCTCTCAAGGTAGGCGTGCATTTCATCCTGCTGGAGGTAGGGGTGCGTTTCAATTTGGTCGACGACTGGCTTTACCGTGCCGTTTGCCAGAATATCTGCCATCTGTTTTTGATTGAAATTGGAGACACCAATGTTCTTAATTTTACCGGCCTTATACAGGTCTTCCATGGCGCGCCAGCTGTCTAAATAGCCGGGAGCTGGCCAGTGAATCAGGAACATATCCAGGTAGTCAAAACCCAGTTTGTCTAACGTTTCTTGAAAGGCTGCCTTGGTCTCATCGTAGCCCCGGACACTGTTCCACAGCTTAGAGGTCACAAAGACATCCTCACGTTTGACGTCACTCTCACGAATGGCCTCGCCAACCCACTGCTCGTTGCCGTAGTATGCGGCCGTGTCAATGTGGCGGTAACCAGCGGCCAGCGCCCATTTGATTGAATTCTTCGTGTCTGCTGCGTTGTCCACTTGGAACACACCCAGGCCCAGTTGCGGAATCCGGTTGCCATTGTTCAATGGTAATTCGGGAATATCATTATGCAAAAGTAAAACCACCTTTCAATCTTAGTTTCACGTCTATCATACAATAGGTTCAGCGATTTCGGGATTAGATTGACCGGAAAATCTGAAAAATCAGGGGTAAAATTTTCTTCTGCTGGCGTTTTGAGGTATTATGGAGGGTGTGGTAGTTTGTCGTCTCGGCGGCAAGCTTGTTTTTTCACACCGTTCTGGACATGGAGGTTTTTCAGTTGAACAACCAAGAACCAAAATCACGCGTACAACGGTATAACTTTAACCAGGGGTCAGATCGTCCCACCCGCCAGCGGCCCCGTAAGCCGCGGCGTTGGTGGCCATGGATCATGACCTTACTCACGCTGGCAGTTGCCATTTTACTGGTCTTAGCCATTAACCATCACAATAGCTCTGGATCCAACACCAGCGCTTCATCGAGCACCAGTGCATCCGTCATCGCCAAGTCTTCATCGGCTTCCGAACAGGCCGCTTTCGAGAGCTTCAAATCAACGTATAGCCAGTACAATGACAACGGGTTAACCGTCACGCAAAAGCAAAAATTACAAAACATCATTAACGACGAAACCAACGACGCCGTGCAGAGTCGGGAACAAAAACTTCTCGACAAAGCTCAGACCAAGCAGAGCGCCACGAGTTCTAGCAGTTCTGCCTCGTCTAGCAGTCACGCCGATTCCACGTTTGCCAGCACCCACACCTTCTCCTCGGTCGCCGACGCCCAAAATTGGGCCCAAGCTTCCAAGGAACAGTGGTTGGCTGCCGGTTACTCGACCTACACCATCACTTCAGATGGCCAGGGGAATTACAATTTGCAGTTCGTCCGTTAGTCATCAGCGCGAATCCCCAGGGTTCGCGCTTTTTTAGTGGGCTAAACTGGTCGTTGCTACAGCGCCTGCCGGGCGGTCAAAATAGGACTGGAGCGCTGTGGGCGGACGCCTGGGGCCGAACCGATGTTACTTACACCTTACCGGGTGGAAAAAATGAGCTGGAACGCTGGGGGTAGGACGTCCCAAGCCAAGAAGCGGTCTTGAGACTCGCTTCGAACCGCCAAAATCGCGTTTCAAAGTCGCCATTCTCTGAGAAAAACACTCAGAGAATCCCCCGGCTGAGCTCATTTTTTCCACCCTCACGGCTACCATCTGTTTGGCCCCTGGCGACCGTTGCTTTCTTCCCTGATTTTTTTCAAATTGCTGTCAGTACATTCGAGATCATCTAGCTGACGATTCTGGCTTATTTATCGTGTTTCTCCGACCGCTTCTCCAATCGATCCAGTTTCGTTTGGAGCTGGTCGACCTTGCCCGTGAGCGTGTCAATTTTTGTGAGTAGTGTCGTGATATCCGCCTGTTGCTGGGTTTCTTGGGCCGTTGCCGTTTGTTCTGCTCGGCTGGTGAAGAAGTCCGTGATCGTACTGGTCAGCAAACCAATGAACCCGATTCCCCCAAACATCAGGAAGCTGGCAATGATTTTACCGAACGCCGTGTGGGGCGTCTCATCCCCGTAACCCACGGTCGTGGCCGTTGTGACCGCCCACCACAGAGAGTTGGCGAGCGTTTGCTTCTCCGTCAGAGAAAAGAGAAACGCGCTGAGGACAATGATAGCGACGCTGATAGAGAACAGGTAAATGAATCCCGTTTTATAAATAAATCGATGGTAGGCCTGGGTCCACTTGCCGGCAATCCCCAACCGCCAGAAGAGGTGGTGAAACCGGATGAGGCGGACCAGTCTCGCCAGCCGGAAGAAGGCAAAGACCGGGTGCAGCGGGATGATTCCCAGCAGGTCAAATGCCGACTGAATCAGGAAAATCTTGCGGTCCTTGGTAACAATCAGCCGCACCAAATAATCGATCGCAAAAACGGCCAGTAAGACGTTGGCAATCGCCATTTCTAAGGGGTAACTGCCCCATTTTAAAAATAATAGACAAACGTTCAGGACCGACCCTAGTGTGAGGACGGTCACCCCCACGTGATAGGCGATCAGGCCCCGTGATTGCTTCGCCATTGTGTTCCCCTTCTCCGCGCAATTAGTTATCTTCTAATATAGTCAGAATCGCCAGCTTTTCCAGGGTTAATCGTTAAGTTTAGTCATTTTCTAAGAATTTCGTGCTGGGTTGGCGGTTAGTATGCAAAAAAATTGCCTAATCCCAAAGGATTGGACAATTTTATAAACAGGATTACCAACAACAGTTGACATAGAGACTTATAATCATGGTAATCAACACTCAGAACTGTAGCTGCATGATTTTCTGAGTTTTAGTCATCTATAGGCCAAGGTATCCCTTTTGTGTACCTTTTTTTAGCACGGAGTCGTTCCTGATGGTCAAACACAACAGTGAATTTTGTACAATTTAGAACTTTATCATCGTTAATTTTAATGCTTCTTGGAAAGAATGTATCATTCTGTCCCTTGATAGGTGATAATTCAATAGTATATGCTTTACCACTTGCCAATTTTAAAATCACAAAGAATATATCATCACGCTTAAATCGTTTCCCCATTGGCTTCCCAATAATATACATAGGCGTGTATGCCTGACATTCCTGAACATGGAGAAGCTGGTAGAGCAGCAAGACTCCGATTAGTTTATCTTGGTTGTTTTGAAACCATTTCTCATCACTCTTGATAAGTTTTGCTAACGTCCAGTCGCTCTTAATTCCGGCGAAAATCTCAAGAGGATCACTAGAGGGAAGACTAAAATGATGAGTTTTGACAATCCAAGTAAGTGTGGAATATTTCCATTTCTTACTTCAATATTAATACTCGGATAGTCTGCCAGACTTGTGGTATAAACATACCGAAATTGTGAAACATATACCTCAATGCTATTAGCAAGTTCAGCCATATCTACTTGTGAAGGGAGCATCTTCCCGTCAAAATTTTTTAGCCATTCTAAATCATATATCATACGTCACATTTCTCCTAAAAAAAAGGAAGGCATTTGCCTTCCTTTTCACGTATTGAGTTTCACCTCACGCTAGATATGCCCAGTCTAACCTCGTGGGACGGTAGTCTTGCTATTCTTTCTCTTCCACGGAAGCCCACAAGCGGGTGCAGATCATATCCACTGATCCACATGTGTTGTCATTCTATTACATTTAAGTCTTCAAAAAATCCACTTAGAATTTCTAATTTACATTAGCCATCCTAAACTCAAAGGGCATTCTCATCATCCCTTGTTCACCCAGTATAACATGCATTCAATTCAATTGAAATGTTTTGGCTTTAGCAATATGGGAAATAGCAATAAGCACGCTGAATGTATTTTCTTCCTGAATCATAGGGATAGCCGAATAAACGAGATCTCCACGCGATTCCACGATCATTTTTAGGATATGCTCGTTGTAAATAAGATAGAAATCGTCGGGCATACTCTTTACCGTCTTATCAAAATGCTTGCCCACAAAATTATATTTCTGGTTACGCTTGACAAATGAAAAGTTGAAGGCAAGGCGGTCTACCGATGTCTTTAGCGGGAGTCCGACCTTGGGTGATGGTGTATTCCCACCAGCTAGTTGAAGCCGCTTCTTCGTCACAGCACAATCTCCTGGGCAAAATAAGTCGCCATTAGCGCTGGTGAGATTACCTGGCTTTGCTTAGTTTCCAGCCAAGGACGCTCTTCATGGGTCTTCTTCATCAGCTGAATCGCCGACATATCACCAAATGCCTGCCACACTGCAGCCAAGACCTGTTCCAGATTTTCGTCGTCTTGGACGGTATGATAATCGGCCAAATCCGCGGCGCTTAACTGACCCACAATGCTGACCTGACCAGCATATTTGTCATGAACTGCCTTGACTGCTGGCCCGTAACGCCACGCCAAAATGTCATCGGGAAATGCCTTCTCACCATGTATTGCCAAGAAGGTTCCTTGCACGTAATACAAGAGTTTCATGACTTTCAATTGGCTCAGTTCATCTGCATCGTACTGGCGCATTTGCGCGTTGCTCACAGCCCTAAACCAGTTTACGATTTTAAAGACGTCAGTCATTTTATAGCTCCTTTGTCCCGCAGTCCGGTATCGTTTCACCTAGTATACCTGACCAACAACCATCCTGTATACTGACAACCACGACAATCGTACCAACCCCCAAAATCGTTTCATTTACCGTCAAAAAGGGCCTTAAACAGTTCCTAGTCAACTGCTTAAGGCCCTTCATTTCAAATTAATCCACCGTAGCCGTATGCCCGTCAGCCGCAATCGTCTGGTCGAAGAACGCTGGCACTAATTGCTCATACAGATCAACGGCTTGCAGAAATTCGGTCACGGAAACGTACTCGTCAACCTGGTGGGAGGTGTTGCTGCCGGGGCCGATTTCAATGCTGGTAAAGTCGCCCTTGGCCCGCAAGAATTCTGCGCCGTCGTTGGCCCCACCCGAGCCGACAATCTTGGTATCGTGCCCGCACACGTGATCACTCACCTGCTTGGCCAGTTGGACCAGTGGCGCCTGGGGATCACCCGGAATGGCCTCCTCAGGGTAGCTGTAGCTCAGGTCAAGCTGAACGCCATCCTCTTGATTGAGCTGGGCAATCAACGTTTCCAGCTCATCGTAAATGATTTGGTTCGGGTAGGCCGGAATCGTCCGCATGTTGGCCATCAATTCGGCGTGAGCGGGAATCGAGTTGATCTGCTCACCACCGGAAATGAGGTCGACATTGTGCAGCAGGCCGCCCAGTACGGGATCGGTCTTGGTGTGCTCCGCCATCAAGGGTCCCACGGCGTTGTAGAATTTCATTAAATTAGTAATGGCGTTGATCCCCTTCTCGGGATGCGCGCTGTGACTGCCTTTGCCAGTGGACACGACCTTGTAGTCGATGACGCCCCGCGCCGTATAGACCACGTTGTCCAAGCCACTCGGCTCCGCAATCACCAGGCCGGCCAAATGATCCGCGTAGCCCGCGTCGGTCAACGTGGCCGCGCCATACTCGCCGGTCTCCTCACCGACCGTCGCCAGCAACCGAATGCTGCCGGCCAAAGGTGCGCCCGTTTCCAAAAATTCTAGCATGGTAATCACAATCGCTGCCAGGCCACTCTTCATGTCCGAAGCGCCCCGACCAAACAACTGGTCGCCCACGACTTCGCCAGCAAACGGCGCATGCGTCCAGGCCGCTTCATCCCCGGCTGACACGACGTCCATGTGTCCCGACAACCCAATCATCGGGCCGTCCGGATTGCCAATCGTCACGACTAAATTGTCACGGTTGGCCGCGAACGGGACCTTCTCAACCTTAGCTTGGGGGTAGGAAGCAAACAGGCTGGCAATGTAGTCTGCCACGTCCGTTTCGTGGTCGTTGACCGATTTAATTTGAATTAATTTCTGTAAAATCTCAATTTTCTTTTGCGGCGTCATGGGCGTCATCCTTCCTTTTATCATTGAAACTTAATGATTTTATCATACGCCGCTTAGCCGAAAAAGCAACCGTTTCTTGTAATAATATTAGCGGTGGTCGCTATACATGCATTTTTATACATAATAAATGAATATTCGCGAAAGGTCACCCGCGTGCGGTATAATAATGTTAAGAACTGATCATAGGAGGGGTTTTATGAGAATTTTTGTGCCAAACGAAAATGGCTACATTGCCGATGAATACAGCAAATACGCGACTGGTGACGACGTTTATGGTGGCCAGCCCGTCAAGTCATTTCCCATCAGCCTATCTAAGATTCCCAAGAAAACGCAGACGTTGGCGCTGAACCTGATTGACTTCGACGCCGTGCCGGTTAGTGGCTTCCCGTGGATTCACTGGGTCGCCGCCAACTTCCCGGGCACCACACGGGAAATCACGGCCGACGTATCGCGAACCAACGCCATTCCCCACGTTCACGGCCGTAACAGCAATGCCGGCTCACTCGTGGGCAACACGGACCCCGCCGTTTTCCAAAACTACACGGGTCCCTTCCCACCCAACGTCGATCACGATTATAGCCTCACCGTTTACGCTTTGAATACCAAATTGGACCTCGCAGACGGCTTTTGGTTGAACGACCTGCTCCATCAAATCAACGGCCACGTTCTGGACACCGCAACGATTACGTTACGCGGACGCGTCTAAACTAGAAAAGAAGGCTAATTATGGAACAGAACTATGCAAACATCCTGGTTCCCGTGGACGGTTCAGTCCAGGCGGAACTGGCTTTAAAAAAAGCGGTCATCGTCGCCCAACAAAATAACGCCCACGTAGATTTGCTAAATGTGTTGCGCATCAACCATTACGGTTTCTATGTGAGCGGCTCCATGCCCGGTGGTGTGATTCATGATTTAGTCCAAGATGCCACGTCCTACCTCAATTCTCTGATTGAAACGACCCAGGCCGCCACGGGATTCAAGGATATGTCCGTTCACGTGCGATTTGGCAATCCCAAGACGGTCATCGCTCACGAGTTCATCAAGGACCACCAGAACGACTTAATTGTCCTGGGCGCGACCGGGATGAGCGCCGTTGCCCGGGTGGTTGAAGGCTCCGTCACGGCATACGTTAGCCGGATGGCAGCGGTCGACGTCTTTGTGGTTCGGACCGATGAAGCCGGCCAGGCCATTGATACGACGGCGATTGCTTCGGAGAATCAGGATCAACCGAAATTTTATTAGACAATTCATTTAAAATAGGTCCCTTAGAAACTGTGCACACAAGCTAATTGGGTGCACAGTTTTTTCTTTGGGTTCATTTGGGAGCTCCTCAATGAAGAAAGTCCAGACGCACAAAGAGCCCGGACCACTTCATCCAGGCTCTCAAGTTACCTATTTAGCAGCTTCCAACGCCGCAATATCAATCTTCTTCATCTGCATCATCCGCTGAATCTGTGCTGCCGTCTGGGTCAGCTCGGCCATGTTCGCCGGCACAATTTGCCAGGAAACGCCGAACTGGTCCTTGGCCCAGCCACACTGTTCCGCGGCGGGCACGTGGGAGAGTTTTTCCCAGTAGTAGTCGATCTCGGCCTGGTCCACACAGGGAATCGTGAAGGAAACCGCCTCATTGATGCGGAAGCTGGGGCCACCGTCGAGGGCAAAGAATTGTTGCCCGTTCAGATGGAAGCTGGCGTTCAAAACCTTGCCGCTCATTTCAGCAAAATGCGGATCCAGCTTGGCGTCCGGATAGTAAGTGATCTCATCCAGCGTTGCGTTAGGAAAGACGCTCAAGTAGTAATGCACGGCCGCCTCACAGTTGTTGTCGGCGAACCACAAACTCGGAACAATTTTATTCATATCGTCCTCCTAGAAATCCGAATTTACATGAAACATAGCTGATTTCAAAATGGCTTACCAGCTATTTAACCCGTATGACCAGGCGCTTGTTCGCCGAAACGTACTGGCCGTTTGGCAACTGATACCGCGTCGTAAGATTGTGCGTGACTAGTCGCTTGACCCGAACAATCTTATTCTTGGCAAAATGCCGCCGTTGACTGGTCAATTGCCGATTGGTATAGCTGTTGAGACCCCGCAACACCTTGATTTTGGTTGCAGCGGTCTGGTAGTAGGTATTAACGATATAGTCCGTTCTGGCCGTGATATAGCCCGTCTGGCCACTTGCCCCGGGGCTCACGTCCTTTACTCGGTAGCGTAACAGGCCATTCTTGGAGTGGGCATACCCCAGAACCTTAAACATTGGCCGCTGCGTGCGCGATTGCCGCGGGTACCAGCGACTGCGGGCTTTCGCGGTGAACGTTGGCTGCTGATACAAGCCAATTTTCCGTATCGGGGAGACCACCTTTTGCTTGGTTACCGCTTTGACTGGCTCGGCACCGGACTCACTGCTGGCGGTTGCTGGTGTCGTTGGTTGTGGGGCTGGATTGTCCCACTCAAGCGGAATTTTGTAGGTTTGGGCGCATCCCCTAAAGTGACCCCAGCCCCCGAGTATAAGCGTAATGACTCGTACCTTGATAGCCGTACTCCCTGCTGGAATATTCGTGATTTTCAGGGTGTCTTTATCTGGTAGAGCGCCTGTGAGGTAGGTAGGCTCTTTCGTCTGTATCTCCTCTAGTTCATTCCAAGCGTCACTGTCTAGCTGCGTAAAATACGTTGTTGCTCCGGCTTTTCCAGCGTCTAACCGATTAATCCCATTGATATCTATTGGAATTGCTATATTGGGATCATCAAAGTCATACGACGCAAATGGCAGAAGCGCGGTATTGAAGTTTGCGCCGGTACTGACAATACTATCGCCATCCATATTTTCAGAATCATTAAAATAATCCTCATCACCATGGTACACTCGCAATGCTACTGTAGCTCCACCATAAATACCTTTAGCTTGATCACGGTATTCGGGGAAAAGCGAAAACGGAATCTTGAGCACATTTTCAGATATCTTCTGCTTGGGTAATGAAATGCCATCAGTTCCCGTTTGTCCAAAAGCCCACAGCCTTGCTGTGTCAGCTCCTGGCTTCTTTAAACCTCTTAGGTAGGTCAGATAAGGACTAAAGTCTGAAATATTGTTGTGGTTAACAGTAACGCCTGCAATTTCTTTAGGAAAGGCCACCGGTAAAGCCGCAACCAAAGCCTTAAATTGGGTGTTATCTAACTTATTATTAGAAAGGTCAATGTCCACTGCCGGAAACGCTCTAGAGGGACGGTTGGTTCCAAATGCCTTCAAAATCAGCGAAATATTTTCGCTTGTTAACTGGGTTTGCCAATGAATAGATATTCCTGATAATGTATTAGCAATCTTCACTAGCGGCCCGTAGTCAGTCATTGGTTTATCGATCACAATTTTTGGCGCTATGTTGATTAATGTTTGAAAAGTATCACTGTCAGAAATGCTTACAGGATGACGATTAAAATCTATTGCGTTAGCCAATGCCTCCCTAACAATCGTTGCATTAGGATCGTCGGCAGGTAACAGCTCCGCAATCGTCGTTTTAGGATCAATCGTCGTAGCTGATGCGGTGGCGGCGTTACCCATCTTTGCCGGACTAAATAGCAGAATAGCAAAAATCGCCGCCACTGCAACAAAGCCCCGGCTTATGTATGTGACTAGCTTCCTCTTCATCAAAGACACCCTCCCTTGAATTGAAAAATTTCTACTCATCACCCGAAGTATATCACGAATTATAAATATTTTTAACTAACTAGTATCTTGATAGTTTCCCGCAGACATCATATGTTAATTTAATTTGGGGTAAATAGTTCTCTCGGAATGATTAAAATTGACTGAATCATTATTAAAGCAACATTTATCGCCAGTGAGCAACCTGGCTCTATGTTCGTTGCTGGTATCCACCTTCGTTAGTTACTTCTGATTTCAATCGCGATAACGACAGCAAAAAACTGGTTCTGGAAAATGGTGCTCCCAGAATCAGTTTTGATGGGTATATTTATCACAACTAAAAACTGCCTGTTACTTCCGCCAGAACGTGGTCACGTCAGCTTTGTCCGCGATATTGAAGGCAATGATCTGCTTCAACAACTCATAGTCCACATCCTGCGTCCACTTAATCCGGCCGAATTTCTTTCCCGGATTGTAATTAGCCGCGGCAATCTTATCCGCAAACTTCTCCATGACGGGGCCTTCGGGTGCGAACGCCATGTGGGCCTTGGCCACGCTGAAACCGATGATAAACGTGCCGTGATCAGTGAACATGGGTTGGTTCCAGGCGAAGCGCTGTTCCAAGTTTGGAAACGTTTCTTGGACCCAATTTAAGACGGTCCGTAGGCGTTCCTGATGGCCCGGGTCGTCAATCTTTGCTAGGTATTCTTCAAATTCTGCAATCATACTTTCACCCCTAAACGGTTAATTAATCGCTATCATTGTACCATGAACCGATTGCCCTCGCGTTGTGTGGAACTTGCTGAGCGACAAAAGCGGTTCCCCCGTTAATCACGATTTTCAGGCCTTTACAGCATCTGTACACGAATCACACGTAATCGTTAAACGGGCTTGCTACAATGACCTCGATGATACCTAAGGAGGCCTCATCAATGTCCCAATCCAACACACCCGATCTCATCAATCTAGTTTTGTTATCCCTTCTGTTGGTCGGCTTTGGTAGTCCCAGTCTAGCTACCGCCGTCCAAGAACTCCAAGCAAAGTAATCCAAAACATCTAGCAGCGTCCTTACCCTCCGTTGCTGGATGTTTTTGGTTTACTGGAGTTTTGTGGTTCAGGAGTTGTTGGAAGGTTTTGGGGGAGGTGGCTGGTTCTGATTAATAGTGCTGAGTAAAGACCCCTAGCCTCTGAAACGTGCTACGAGAGGCAACTGGTTCCGCTTAACAACGTAACGGAAACGACCCAGGCCCAGGGTTTTCGTTTCAGATTATCTTGCTTTAGACCGTTTGATTTGCTCTCGCCATTAAATCCCAAGTCTGGCGGCCTCTGAAACGTGCTACGCAGGGCAACTGGTTCCGCTTAACAACTTAACGGAAACGACCCAGGTCCGGGATTTTCGTTTCAAACTATCTTGCTTTACACCATTTGACTGGCTCCCCACGGAACATCTTTCGGTCCTGGCGGCCTCCGAAACGTGCTACGCGAGCCAGGTCCCTGCGCTTAACCCAGCTAAGAAAATAGCTCTAACTTGGACTAGCGTTTCAAACTATCTTGCTTTACACCGTTTGACTGGCTCCCCACGGAACATCTTTCGGCCCTGGCGGCCTCTGAAACGTGCTACGCAGGGCAACTGGTTCCGCTTAACAACGCTAAGCAAAGACCCCAAGCCCAGGGGTCTTCACTTAGCGCCGTTAATGCTCGCCAGTTAGGCGCCCTGCTCCGCACTCTGCTCTACAAAAAGCCCCCACACATCCCTGCGTGGAGGCTACCAATCAATCTTTGGTTCAAAGTTTAATGTTTAGTGGAATTGCATCCCGCCGTCTACTTCGAGAGTTTGGCCGGTGATGTAATTTGAATCTGGACCTGCTAAGAAGGCAACACCATTGGCAACGTCTTCTGGTTCTGACAGACGGCCTAACGTGATGTCCTTAGCAAAGGTTTGCATACCCCATTCGTCGTCCTTGCCAGCGTTTTGACCTACCTTGTGGGCAATGTCAAACATCATTGGCGTCTTAACGATCCCTGGTGCGTATGCGTTAACCGTAATACCTTCTGCGGCTAAGTCACGGGCAGCTACTTGGGTAACCCCCCGAATGGCAAATTTAGTCCCACTGTAGAGTGCTAAGTTAGGATTCCCAACAACTCCGGCTTGAGAAGTAGCTGAAATAATCTTCCCACCGTGGCCGAGTTTCTTAAATTCAGCATGTGCAGCTTGAATTCCCCACAGAACACCACCAACGTTAACGTGGTAAACTGTATCGAATTGTTCTTGGGTGATTGTGTCGATTGGGGTAGTTGGGCCAAGGCCGGCGTTGTTGACGATAACGTCAAAGCCGCCAAGCTTTTCTGAGGCTTCCTTAACTGCCGCAAAGACACTGTCGCGATCGGAGACATCCGTCTTGACTGCAACGGCTTTTCCACCATCAGCTTCGATAGCAGAAGCAACCTTGTTGGCATTTTCTAAGTTCAAATCAGCAATTGCAACTGCGAAACCATCGCTAGCTAAGCGTTTTGAAATTGCTTCACCAATTCCTTGTCCGCCGCCAGTAACCATTGCTACTTTTCCATTTGATGCCATGTGCCATTCACTCCTTCAGAATAAGTAAATTTCCAGGTACGCTCCTATCATAACGGATAAATTATGAAAAGGAAAGCGATTACATCACATTTTGTGAAAAACTGTTCATTTATCACATGCAAAGCCAGCCAACGGCTAACTAACCCGGTACGCTTGCGATTGTCGCCCCTTAATGGTTTGCTAATTTTACAGTTTGCTCACTTAAAAGGTGAAATTCAGAAAGATTTTTTTCTGAAAACACTCGTCTAATTTTTGCCGTCTGGAACCCGTGTGTAAAGGAAGGTAAACTCTAGGCTCAATTGACCATCAACACCGCTCCCTGCTTCGACTCTACCCGGATAGCCAATTCCCGTCGTAATAAAGAAAGTCTTGGCCTGATGGGCCTTGAGAATGTTTTCCAAGTATGTTGCAAAGTCTTGGACCAGCGTCCCCGTATTTCCGGTTGTGCTATCAATATTGGTTGTGTGCAAGACCCGAGCCATGGTTGCCACGTTCCAGCCCGTCAGATTCGGCGCAGACTGGTTGTTACCAACCGTTCCGTTAGCTGCCGAATAAATATAATGAATATCTTTCGGCGTTAGCTTACCCGTAATTTCGTCGTAGGAATCCCAGTTATCGGCAAAGAAACTAGGAAAAACCTGGCCAGTCCAGTCATCAGTTTGCGCTTCGGCATCCGTGTAAGCGCGACTCAAATCACGGCCGGCACTAAAGCCATCACGGGTCATCTGATTGGTGACCAATGTCTCAAACTGGTCGCTTTGCGTAGGGCCTTTTTGCAGGGTACGTGAGACCACAAAATTGCTAGCTGTCGGCTGTGCTTTGGTCGTTGTTTGCTGGTTAGATGTGACCGTTGCCTTAGTCAAGTATCCCCGCCAAATCCAGCCACTTAATTGGCCGTCTGCGCTGGTAACGTGGTAATAAATTGCGGAATTACCTTTGGCCTTGCGGTAGAGCTTTTCGTGCTTATCCGTGACTACCGTCTGTTGTGTTAGTTGACTGCCATATGTATTGCGATACCCCAGATGTTTAGAATACAACGTCCCCTTAGCCGTCGTGTAGGTCTGGGCTTTCATATTAGAACGCCAGAGCAGTTTAACGCCATTGGATCGGTATGCCGAGTATTGACGACTGGCCGCCGCGGAAATTCCCGAGGTACCCAATAAAGCCGCAATGACACCCAGTGTTACCCCTAACTTCACTTGTATTTTCATGTTATCTCCTCCTTAACCTACTCATTTTATCACAAGTACACCTTCACTATCCGATGCAAAAAGGGCCCGGCACAATCGCCAGGCCCCAAGGGGGATACCTTCAGTTAAATTACTTCGTGGTACTCAGGGTTGCGGCTTTTTCGTCGGCCTTTTCCCGTAAGGTTGCTTCGATATCTTCCAAAGAACGGTTCCGTGTTTCGAAAACCTTCTTTTGGACGAACCAGATGGAAACAAAGCAGAGCACACCATAGCCGATGAACAGGCTCCCAGTGCCGAAGAAGTCCAGCAGAGATGGGAACGTCAGGGAAACGATCATGTTCGCCGTCCAGTTGATAACGGAGGCAAAGGAGTTTCCTAAGCCCCGGATGTTCAATGGGAAGACTTCCCCAATCATCACCCACATCACGGGACCCCAAGTTGCGGAGAAGAATGCAATGTAGATGGTCAAGGCAATGACGGAGATCACAGCGGCCGTTTGGGAGCCACCGGAGAACTTCATCCCCAGACTCATAACGAACAGGGAAATCCCCATCCCAACGGCACCGATGTTCAACATCTTTTTCCGGTCGATCTTATCCATGATGGCCACGGCAATCGCGGTCACAATCACGTTGAAGACCCCGATCCCAATGTGGGCTAACAGTGCGGCGTTAACCCCGAAACCAACGTCGGTGAAAATTGTTGGCGCGTAGTACAGAACCGTGTTACAACCCATGACTTGTTGGAAGATTGCCAAGCCCAACCCGATGATCAGGGAAGGCCGAACCATTTTACCAAACAACTCAGACCAGCCGCCACTCACAATTTTGGCTGATTCTTGAATCTGACTAACTTCTTTGTTAACGGCAGCTTCGTCGTGCTTGTTCATGGTTTCCAGAACTTCACGCGCCTGGTCCATGTGACCGGTCTTAACCAAGAACCGGGGACTTTCGGGTAAGATTAACCCACCCAAGAACAGTAAAGCGGCAGGAATCGCAGCGAACCCTAACATCCACCGCCAGCCGGAGTACATCCCGGAGAAGCTGTAGTTGGTGATGTAGGCCAACAGGATTCCAGTCATGACCATCAATTGGAACAGACTGGAGACCGTCCCCCGTTTGTCAGCTGGTGATAGTTCAGCCAAGTACGTTGGGATCAAGGCGGAAGCGGCCCCAACGGCCATCCCTAAGATGATCCGGGAAACAATCAACGTCCAAAATTCAGGTGAGAAAGCGGAGCCTAACGCCCCGATGAAGAAGATAATGGCAGATAACAGTAATAGTTTACGCCGACCATAACGGTCAGAGGAAGGCCCAATGATGGCGGCCCCTAAAATGGCACCCAACAGGACGGCACTCACGACCCAGCCCTGTTGCCAGGAACCCAGGTTCATTTGCTTTTGGATAAAGAGAATCGCACCAGAGATAACCCCGGTATCATACCCAAACAGCAGCCCACCCAGGGCCCCAAAGAAATAGACAAATCCAGTTGAAACTTTTCGCATAATCTCGCTCCTTATGCGGCTCGTAGCCGTTGATTTAATCTCAATCGCAGAAACTTGCTAGGCGCTGGGTCAGCTAGAGAGCAATCCCCGTCCCCCGTCTCGCGAGGTAACTTGGCAGGTCGACAGCTAGGCCAACGTCTTATCTATGTGAAGAAGTGTAAGTTGGTAATCCCAGTTGGTTGATTGTCGCAACCAACCATGACAATATATTACCACTTTCCGTCGTCCTTTGAAAGCGTTTTCTTTATTTATTTTAAAATAAGCCGTTTTCATCAGGACCCTTAATCCCGTGGTTTCCGGCCTTCACCTTTCACCCCATCTCTGCTAGACTAAAGGTACGGGGATTTATTTAGGAGGAGGAAATAGACATGAAAACAACCACGCCACTGCTGGCGCTCTACGACATCTGGTGCCTTTTTGCCATTGGCCTACTGCCAGCCATTTTTCTTGGGAAGAGCTTTACCATCCAGTTTGTGAATTATTTACTGATCTTGTTGCTGACCTTTTTCTGGTTACGCCATTTTATCGGCGATAATCGTCAGGCCACCCGAATGCACCTGGTCTCATGGGGGTTACGCTGGTTCACACTGGGGTTGACCTGCGTACTATTCATGATTTCCGCCATTGCCAACTATCTTTAACCTTTGAGGGACTTAGCTATGTGAAAATAGCTGAGTCCCTTTTTATTCACCGCTTTCCAGGCTGTCGGCGTCCTACCCACTGCGTTCCAGCCTAAATTTGGCGAACGGTAAGCCGGCCGGTTTAGACCGTGGTGCCGAAATCCAGCCCACGACAAATACCCGAACCAACGTCTTTGTCAGTTCGGGTACGGTCTCTGTTCAGTTAAAAATTTCAGAGGAATGCCAGTCCACGGTGACCAGCGGGCTAGAGTTCCGCCTTCCGGTAGTCCAACAGTTGTTCACTGATGGCCTTGGTTTGTTGGTAAACCTGCTTGTAAATAGCATGCATCTTCGCATACTTCTTCACGTTCTCAGGATTTGGTTCGTAAGCCTTGCCAAAGTGGACGAAGGTTTCCGCACAATCCTGCAGGGAGTCGAACCAGCCCAGACCGGTGGCCGCAATCATCGCTGCCCCCATGCCGGGTCCCTGTTCGTTAGTCAGGCTGACCACTTTACGGTTAAAGATGTCGGCCTGAATCTGCAGCCAGAGCGGACTCTTGGCGCCACCACCAATGGAAACGACCGTATCAAAGTCACCACCATTTTCCTCATAGATATCAAAGAGATCTCTAAAGGAGTAGCTGATGCCTTCCAGGACGGCCCGCACGAAGTCGTAGCGCTGATGCGTGCCGTCGACACCGGTAAAGCTTCCCCGGATGTCAGCGTCCGCGTACGGTGCCCGTTCACCCACGATGTATGGCGTGTACAGCAGGCCATTGGCCCCGACCGTTGATTTGGCCGCGCTCGACACGAACTCGGTGAAGTCCTCAGCTGGTGCGAAGGTCTTCTTAAACCAACTGAGTGAGTACCCAGCGGCCAGCGTAACCCCCATGGAGTAGTATTTATCAGGAATCGCGTGATCTTCGAACTGCAAAACGCCGTGGTAGTTGACGTCAGCGTTGTCTTCGTATTTCAAAACAACTCCGGACGTCCCGATGCTGGACAGCACCATGTTGGGGTGGAGAATCCCCGCCCCAACGGCACCAGCCGCGTTATCGGCCGCACCACCAAAGACTTTGGTAGCTGTCGTTAACCCTGAAAATTCAGCGTAAGCCGGCGTCACCGTGCCAGCAAAGTCGATGGACTTGATCAGTGGTGGACACATGCTCAACGGAATGTCGAAGGCGTCACAAATTTTGGCGCTCCAGTCTCCCTTGGCAACGTCCAGTAATACCGTCCCGGTCGCATCGGAATAGTCCATGGCGAGGTTACCCGTCATCCGGTAACGCACGTAGTCTTTGGGCAGGACAAAGTACTTGGCCTTGGCCCAAATGTCGGGTTCATTTTCCTTGACCCACAACAGCTTGGTCAGCGTGAAGCCTTCCAGCGGTTGGTTACGGGTAATGTCCACGAACTCGTCGCCCATTTTGGCTTCGATTTCTTCCCGTTGAGGCGTGCTCCGCGTGTCATTCCAGAGAATGGCCGGGCGCAAAACCTTCTTGTTTTCGTCCAGCAAAACCAGTCCGTGCATTTGCCCGGAGTAGCTCAGTCCTTCAATGTCTTCAGCGGCCAAGTGGTCGTTTAAAATCAACCGTACAATCGCTACGGTCGTGCCAGAAACCCAGTCCTCCGGGTTCTGTTCGTTGTAGCCGGGTTGTTTCTGAATTAAATCGTAATCAAAACTTTCCTGGGCAACGATCTGCCCGCTGTGGTCGAGGGCGGAAATCTTGACGGCACTGGTGCCGAGGTCCACGCCGAGTACGTACTTCCCCATTTGTCATTCCTCCTAGATTACTTTTCCTTGCTCTTGGTACTTGCCACATTGCGCGTTGTCAGCGCCTCCGGGATGGTGAAATTGAGACCGGAACGCTGTGGGCTTGTACACAAGAAGTCGTTCATATTCTATTCTTTAATGTTGCCATACTTCTAACTAAAAACTTGCGGTGTGTTGGTCGCTTCGGCTGCCAGGTACTCCGCCTGCTATGGGGCCGGTTACAGCCTGGGAAGCGGGCTTTCACCTCGACTTGAAGCCACGCAGTTCACGTGTCTCCAAGATTGTCCCACGCTGTAAGCTGAGAAAATCCTCAGCTAACACCGTCGACACAGCTGGCTCCGTACCTGGCCTCCTTCAGCTTAGATAACGCGGTCAGATGAAACAGCGTCATAATAACAGTCATCTGACACTTGTCTTAGACTACCTAATTGTACGCTATCAGTGATTGCTGGTCGCCTCAGCTACAGCTTCCGCAACGAAAATTGGTCACCGCCTAATTTTCGTCGTCACCCGTTGCCATAGCCGCTGGTCACCAGGCAGAATGCTGTGTCGGTGTCGTTAGTCAGAGTTCTTCCTGACTTAGGACACGGCTGGGCGGGAAACTCGTGCTTGTCGAGGTTCCCGTCCACCCTTGAAGACCGTCTTTTGGCTTCAAGGTCTGCCACAGAGCATGGGCGCCTGGTGACCAGCGGCGACTCCACACAATCCAGACTACGAAAAATTGGCAGACGAACACACCGTTCGTCCGCCAATTTAATGTCAGTTATTTCGTATTCAATTGAAGATTACTTGCTAAGGGTATCGATGATGTAATGGTTGATCGTGTCCTTAACTTCTTCAAGGTGATCTGAGTGCGTAGCAGCAACCAATTCTGATTGTGGCTTGTCGATAGCGTACTTTTCAAGGGACTTCAAGTCAGCCTTGCCGCTTTCGATTTCGGCACCAACACCAGATTCGTATGAGCTGTAACGGTCAGCCTTCAAGGTGTCTAAGAAGCCGTCTTCCTTCATAGCAGCGGCAACACGCAGGCCGGCAGCGAAACTGTCCATCCCAACGATGTGGCCTAAGAAGAGGTCTTCTGGGGCAAATGAGGAACGACGAGGCTTAGCATCGAAGTTCAACCCACCACGAGGTCCGATGCTGCCGTTTTCAACAACTTCGTACATTGCAGCAGTGGTTTCGTACAAGTTAGATGGGTATTCATCAATATCCCAGCCGATTAACTTGTCGCCTTGGTTGGCGTCCAATGAACCTAACAAGCCAGCTTCACGGGCAACGCGAATTTCGTGTTGGTAAGTGTGACCAGCCAAGTTAGCATGGTTACCTTCAAGGTTCAACTTGAAGTCTTTGTCCAAGTCGTATTCCTTCATGAAGGCAATCGTGGTTGCGGCATCAAAGTCGTATTGGTGCGTCGTTGGTTCCTTAGGCTTTGGTTCGAGTAACATTTGGGCGTCAAAGCCGATTTCGTTAGCGTAGTCCTTAGCCATGTGGAATAACTTAGCAGCGTGTTCTTGTTCTTGCTTCATGTTGGTGTTCCAGAGTGATTCGTAACCTTCACGGCCGCCCCAGAAGACATAGTTTTCAGAACCGACGCGCTTACCAACTTCCAAACTGTGCTTGAGTTGAGCAGCACTGTAGGCGTAGATGTCAGCGTATGGAGAAGTCCCAGCACCTTCGACGAAACGAGGGTTGGTGAACATGTTTGAAGTGTTCCAGAGAACCTTCATGCCGGAAGTCTTTTGGTTTTCAACGATCTTGTCAACAACCTTGTCCAAGTTGGCGTTGGTTTCACGTAATGTGTCGCCTTCAGGAGCTAAGTCCCGGTCATGGAAGCAAAGGTAGTCAACACCTAATTTGTTGTAAAATTCAAATGCTGCATCGACTTTGGCTAAAGCCAAGTCCATTGGGTCGGTGTACTTGTCGTAAGGACGTTGAGCAGTCCCGTCACCGAATGGGTCAACTAAACGTTGATCAAAGGTGTGCCAGTAGGCAACGGCGAACCGCAACCAATCTTTCATCTTTTTACCAGCAATAACTTCTTCTGGATTGTAGTATTGGAATCCTAAACCTGATTTTTTGTCTTGATGGCCGACGTATTGAATCTTGTCGACGCCTTTCCAGTATTCTTCAGTCATAATTTTATAATACCCTCCTAGTTAGTTCGTTGCGACAACCAACTTACAAATATCAGTATACAAGGTTTTGAATTTATTGCAAGCGTTTTCGCGAGAAAGTTTTAAAAAATGTGGTTGTGCTGCTTTTGACGTTGGTTGGTTGAGGATTGTCCGTGTGGTTGGTTAGGTGGGCTAGCTTAACTGGCGGCGTGCCCCGTGCGTTGGGTGTGGCCGTAATGCCATAAATGTGCGATAGGAATTTTAGGCTAACTCTTAGCCAGAGTAGCCGAGATGCCAGATTACTCGACAGATTACTATCGCCGCTATGACGGCCTATTTCATTTAAATTAGTTGATAGTGTCGTCGAGTAATCATTGGGATTAACTTTGTGGGATATACAATAGCTATCTTTTATAAAAGCAGTTATACTGAGGTGTGAAAGACCAAGTTAGCCACCGATAAATCAGGTGGTTGTGGCCCGTCACCATTGCGTTTTACAAAGATTACTCACTCATTTAGGGAGGAAATGTCATGTTAGAACCAGGAACCAAGTCATTACACTATAAGATGTACAAAAGTGGCAAGTCGTGGGTATTTGCCGGATTGATTTCTGTTGGACTGCTATTCAGCTTTGGTGGCGAGAACGCCTTAGCCGATACCACGCTGGCTAGCGATGCCCCGCAGTCGGAACAGGTGAGTCAAGAATCAGAACAGGTTGGCCAAGAACCAGTAGCCCCAGAGAACGCGGCACCCAAGGCGGTAACGCCCGCTGGGACGACCGACTCTAGCGATGATGCCTCAGAAAATGGGACTAATCCTACTGGTGCCCTCACACCAAAGACGCCGGCGGAACCGAAGACGATTACGCCGACGAACACGGATTCGAAAATCGTTAACCAGCAATCTAATGACGATTCAAACAACTTAGATGTACATAAGAACAATCAGGAATCTTCTATTAAGGACAGTGACTTACAGCGTGAAGCACCAGCCACTTCGGTAATCTCTAAAAAGAAATCTTTACTGCGGACACCGGCCCTGACTACGGCTCCAGCCAACACAGCAGTTTCTACCGCCGCTCCCCTAGCGGCCGCGGATGAGTCGATTGATACTTGGATGCCGAACAAGGCCTTGCAGACGTTAGTGGCCGACCAACTGAAGAAGAGCGTTTCTACGCTGAACACAACCGACCTCTTAAAGCTGAACAAGCTAGAAATTGGTTACGGACAAACTTCCACGTTTATTGATGGGACTTCTTCTTACTCACTCAAGGGGTTAGAGTTCGCTACCAATCTAACCTATCTCGATCTCGGTTACAATTTAATGAATCGCCAGCTTAACAAATATTTGCATGGCGACATCACCGACATCACCCCGCTCAGCAATCTGACCAAGCTGACGTCTCTCGACTTGAGTGCAAATCGAATTGCCGATGTCTCATCATTAGCTGGTCTGACTAATTTGAAGAA
The DNA here is from genome assembly GCF_003946245.1 of Levilactobacillus cerevisiae. Classification (GTDB taxonomy): domain Bacteria; phylum Bacillota; class Bacilli; order Lactobacillales; family Lactobacillaceae; genus Levilactobacillus; species Levilactobacillus cerevisiae. Next base: position 8,116 of record NZ_RHNN01000014.1, on the reverse strand, counting down.
GCTATCGATTTCTGGCAATTCGATTGCTGATTTCTCCTCGCTCGACTACAAACAATATAGTGATATGGAGTTTGGCACTCAAGACATTGTGCTCACAACGCCCGTAACTGTTGATTCGGCCGACCCCACAATCACGATTCCTCAGATATTTAAATTGCCTCAGAACTACAATGCCAATTTACAATACGACGTTTCATCCGACTACACGAAAACCATTAAGGATTTATACATTTGGCAGGATAATATGGTCGGCAACGGCGCGATGCATCGGTTTATTCGGGGAGGCGAGATTAAGGCGGATGCGCAGGGCAATCACATCGCAAATGCCGATGGCAGTGTGACCTTCCTGAACATTCCTGATCAAATCTCACCAGCTAATCTCCGATCCGATCGCCCCGAGATTGCCATCGTTCAGAATCCGGTCACCTACTACCTAATGGAAGACATCGTTGCTGGCGTTGAAGTACAGGTAAATATTTTCATTCCGTATGTCAACCCACAGCCCGCTGGAACGTTGACCCTAAACTATTGGGATGAAAACGGAAAAGCCATTCAACCTAGCAAAGTTTTAACTGGTCACATGGTCGGCGATGATTATACGATTGCTGATAGCGATACTGCTATTGCCGGTTACCATTTGACGAGTACCGATGGCGCCATGGCGGGAAAGTACACCGCTGATGACCTGGCAATTACCTTCCACTATAAGAAAGACACCACCCCCGTCACGCCTGTCACCCCACCGGTTGTCACCCCGACCACGCAGGTCACCGTGACCGCCCACTACGTTGACCAAAATGGCAATACCATCCACGCGGACCAGGTCCTGACGGGTAATGCCGGCGACTCCTACGCCACGACAGCGTTTGCTGTGCCAAACTACCGCCTGACCGCGACACCCGCGAACGCCCAGGGCACCTTTGGGACTAGCGACGCGACGGTCACCTACATCTACGAGAAAGTAGCCGATACCGGTGCCCCTGTGATTATCGACCCGGCGACGCCCAAGCCAGCAATTGAGACCGGTGAGCTTCCCGCCAAGGCCAGTGGCGAACGGACATCTGCCCAACGACCAGTCACGGCTCTCAAGACTACTGGTGCAGCGGTAAAAATCACTGCTGCCACGACCGCGACGCCACAGGGGAAATCCGTGAAGTCGACGCCCACGACGACGTTGCCCCAGACTAGTGAGCGTGCTGTTTCACCCGTGATTGGGCTCGCCCTATTGCTGGGCACGCTGCTAGGCTTCGGTCTCAAACGTAAGCAACACTAAGCCACAAAAAAATGGTTTTCCCCAATCGGAAAACCATTTTTATTTACTATTTTGTGTCATCGGCACTTGGCCGTTCGAAATTCAATTCATAGTGATCCAGCCCCAACACGCGGTGGGTAATCAGCGAGCACCCGCCCAAGACCGTGGCCAGTCGGGCGTTTTGCGTCAATTCAATCGGTACATCGTTTTGCGCTAGGCTCTGGTAAACAGCGCGAATCTGCTTCAAGAGCGCCGGAATTTCTTCCACTAAGGCTGAGTTCAAGAAGAAGGCATCTGGATCCAGCGAGCGCATCAGGTTGTAAATGAGTCCGCCGATGGCCGTGGTGAATTGCGTCAAGACGGCAGTAGTATCTGGGTCATGGACTTGATACAACTTCACGACGGCGGTCCGGTCGAGATTCTTCAGGTCCTTTTTGTCCTCAATTTGTTGAATGATGGCGTCTTCGGAACTGATGTCTTCGGCGTGGATAGGATGCGGATTGCCCGCGCCGTCCATGGCAATGCTGGCAACGGTTTGACCGATTTCACCAGCGTCGCCGTGCTCGCCCCGGAACAGGTCGCGTTTCAGAATAATGCCGGCCCCAATCCCGCGGTGAATGCTGACGGTGACGGTACTGTTGAGGTTCCGGGCACCGTTGAAGTCCCGTTCGTAAACGGCGGCCAAATTGGCTTCGTTTTCCAGAACAACAGGAACCTGGTAGGCCTCACCGAAGACCTGTTCCAAATCAATGCCGGCCATGTCAATGAACGGCGACGTTTGGACCTGGTTGTCCATCACGATACCGTGGATGGAAAAACAAATGCCCAGTAGGCCGTGGCTGGTGGTATTTTCCTGATTCAGGTTATCCAGATAATCCCGCATCGTGGTAATCATTTCCTGGATGGATTGGCCCTTGGTCTCAATCCGGTCGTACTTCCACACGTGCCCGTCCAAGAATGTGACGAGCGCATGTAGGTGGCGAAACCCGAGGTCAAATGTGAGTGTGTACCCGTAGTCCCGGTTGATTTCCACCAAAGTTGGCTTGCGGCCACCCGCAGTCGAGGCCTCGCCCAAGCCCAACTCTGTCAAGTAACCGGCGGCCATCAGGGTGTTGTACAGTGATGAAATCGTGGACTTGTTCAAGTTTAACTGGTGAGAAATCTCGATTCGCGAGGTGGGATGGTTGTTGAAAATTTGTTGCAGAACAAAACTCAAGTTCTGATCATGCAACTGGTTACGATTCATGCTGCGACGAACCATGTTGTCCCCTCCTCAAAATACGCTAATAACGGTTCAGTTAGACTACTGAGAAAACCAACCAACTTACTGACACGCCATGGTGTGCTATAGCAGTCATGCAAGCGGTAACATTTTTCTAAGCATGGTTTACCGAACCAACTAACCTCAGTATCACCTACTCAACCTTAAAATTCAACTGTTTTCCAGAATTTTCTAGGCGTTTTGGTAAATATCAGCCGTTATTTAGTTAAGCGCCAAAAGAAACCACCGGCATGATTGTCGATGGTCACTATTTTATGGGGTATTTGTAGCTTTTTCATTGATTAAGCCAATTCCTGGATCAGTGCCGTCGCGCGGTCCTTGATTTCATCACGAACTTGGCGGAACACGATCAACTGGGCCGCTTCATCCCCGGTCGCTTGCGCGGGATCCGGCAACGGCCAGTGGCGGCGGTCAACGGTCGGCGGGGTCATCGGACACTTGTCACGCGCATCCCCACACAGCGTCACGACTAGATCACTGCTGTTGAGGTACGCCGTGTCAATGAGCTTAGAGGTGTGTTGGGAAATGTCGATGCCGACTTCGGCCATCACTTTGACGGCCAACGGATTCAGGCCGTGCGTTTCAACACCGGCGCTGGCAATCGTCCAGTCAGCGGGGGCAAGTGTTGCGGCAAAGCCTTCCGCCATTTGGCTGCGGCAGCTGTTACCGGTACAGAGGAAGTAGAGTTGTTGGGACATGGGGGAAGCCTCCTTGTGGATTTTTCTTTATTATACTGGAAAATCCTATGTAGTTGTTGCCGAATGATTTCATCAATGACTAACTGGCCGCCCGACTAATGTAAAAATCAAAAACAGTCCGGTCCCGGAGCTTCTGATTGCTAGCTTCTAATGGTGACAGACCGCCACGGGCTTCCTGCCAAGGAAGTTCTTGATGCGTCATACTCTCAAGCTCATTAGCCGTATAGCCACCGTAAACATCCCAAACTTGACCCAGAATATCTAACACATCTGGCGTGAACTCAGTTGTCTGAGACCTCTGTGGAATCTCACTAAACCCATACTGATTGTACGCATGATAGATTTGCTTTAGTACTGGGCCATGAACCCAGGCTTCAAATTGCTCATCAAATAAGCGATTGGTTAGCTGTTGGCTATCTTCATTTGTTAAGACCAATGTCCACGCGTAGGCGTAGTACATCAGCTTTTGTAGCTTCTTGGGAGACATGCTGGATTGTCCTAGAAACCAATTTGCAACTTGCTGGACCGAATAATTTGCTGGCATGTGCTCATCCCCTTATTAAGTGTTGCCCTATGATACCACATTCCCTGAACAATCAGAATAGCCTGCCCCCAATTCCCTACAAATCCCATTGTATCAACGCTTTCACAAAACACAAAAGACCGACCTGGCACCCTTTACGGCACCCAGCTCGGTCCAAAATAATTTTCAATTAGTGCTCCCGATGCCACTGCTTAATGGCCTCCAACCGTTGCTTAAACCGGCCTTCACGCCCCTCTTCAGTGGGTTCGTAGTACACGTGGCCCTGCAAGTCGTCCGGCATCGTCTGCATGTTGGTCAATTTGGCCTTCGTATCGTGAGCGTACTGGTAATCCTTGCCGTAGTCCAAGTCCTTCATCAACTTGGTCGGCGCGTTGCGAATCTGGAGCGGAACTGGCTCGTCGCGGGTCTCTTTGACGTCCTTCTTCGCCGCCAAGCGCGCCTTGTAAATGGCGTTCGACTTAGGCGCCAGCGACAAGTAGGCCACGGCCTCAGTCAAATGGACGTCACATTCCGGCATCCCCAGAAACTGGCAGGCCTGAAAAACGTTGACCGCCACGTTTAGTGCGTTGGTATCGGCCAGACCAATATCTTCACTGGCAAAGCGGACCAACCGGCGGGCAATGTACAACGGGTCTTCGCCGCCCTCTAGCATTCGCGACAGCCAGTAGATAGCGGCGTCAACGTCGGAGTTGCGCATCGACTTGTGCAGCGCGGAAATGATGTTGTAGTGCTCCTCGCCAGTCTTGTCGTAGAGCACGAACTTCTGCGTGATCAACTGCTTCAGGTCGTCCATGGTCACGGTCACCTGCTGGCCCTGTTTGTCGCCGTTCAAGACGGCCATTTCCAAGGTATTCAAGGCATTGCGGGCGTCCCCGTTAGCAAATTCGGCGATGGCCCGCAGCTCGTCTGGGCCAATCTTAACGTCGGTATCGAAGCCGTCCTTGTTCTGCAGCGCGTTCGTCAGTAATTGGACGATGTCTTCGGTTGCCAAGCCCTTGAGCACAAAGACTTTACAGCGCGACAGGAGGGCGGAGTTAACTTCAAATGAAGGGTTCTCAGTAGTCGCCCCAATCAAAATGATGCTGCCGCGTTCCACGTACGGCAGAAAGGCGTCCTGTTGCGCCTTGTTGAACCGGTGGATTTCGTCGACAAAGACAATCGTTTCCTCGCCAATCTCCCGGTCGCTTTCGGCCTGGTGCATGATCTTTTTAATCTTGCTGATGCTACTGTCGACGGCGCTAAAGCTGAGAAATTTCGACTTGGTCTGGCGGGCAATAATCTCGGCCAGCGTGGTTTTCCCCACGCCAGGTGGTCCCCAAAAAATCATCGACGAGACTTGGTCATTTTCAATCAGTTCCCGCAGAATCTTGCCGGGGCCCAGCAGGTGCGTCTGCCCAACGAATTGGTCCAACGTCCGTGGCCGCACCCGACTAGCTAACGGCGACTTCTGTTGGTTGGCAAATAGCGACTCTTGTTCCACGTGAAACACCACCTTTTAGGTCCATGATAACCCGTTTTGGCTGGATAGAAAAGTCATTAAAACTAGGGATGAGCGGACCTAACCACTAGAAATTAAAATCGTTGAGGTTCGCAATATCCATCGTAAATGGCACCTTTGTCTGCTCATGGCTACTCATATTTTCAATGACCAAGAAGTAAGTCCGCGCCTTATCGTAGGTCCGGTCGGCCAAAATCAGTTGAACGCTCTGCATCCGTTCCTTCACCGACTCTGAACGGCTATTAGCGTTAACCGTCTGCTGTCCAGAAATCTGTTGTCCCTGATCATTGACAAAATACAGTGTGAATTCGGCCGGAATAACCGTCGCGCTAATTGGTTGTGCCTGCCGTAAGACTAATGGCACCGTCAATGAAGTGATCTGGCGATTCATACTAAAGAGTTCCAACTCTACGTCCTGTGCGGCTGAACGGTTAGAAGTCGTTTTTACCTCTAACAACGGTACAACCATTTCCTGTAGTGAAGAACCGCCATGAACGTAATTAAACGACCCCACCGACTTGAAAACGTTGGCCGTCTTCGGGTAATAAACGTAGCGTTGATCATCATTTGCTAAAATGTCGCCGAGTTTTTGTCGGCCAACACCAGGTAGATCAAACTCTCGCGACGTGACCAAATAACGCTGGGATTTAAGATCAGTTTCATCAGTGGCCACATCAATCTTATCCGTTGGCTTCAGCTGATCATCACGGTAAATATACCCGTGATCCGCCGTCACATAGATGTGCCCAATGCCTTGCGTTCGCAGTCGCGTGATTACCTGTTGGATTTCGTTGATGGCTTCCTCAGTTGCTTTAAAGACATCATCTTCCGTCTTCTTGTTGTCGCCAATCGCGTCGACCTGGTTGTGGTAGATGTACACAACCTCTTTGCCCGTAAACTTCGCCCGAATATCTTTGGCGGTCGCGCCCTTCAGCTCGTCTAAGCTGTAGGCCGCGCTCTTCGGGTTCTGTTTTTGCAGAATCTCCTGGCGCTGTAGCCGATTAGCTGTTGGCTGGCCATCCACGAGCAACTGCTTGTCTTGCAGGGTTAATTGGCGATTAGGGAGTAGCATCGGCATCCCCATGTACGTTACCGATGGGAGTCCCGTGACTAAATAGTTCATCGCTAATGCAGTGATCTGGTCTTCCCGGCTCAGGCGCTTCTCCAGTTCTTTAGCCGCTTCAAATCTGAAGGCATCAGAAATAATCACCGCAATTCGGTTCTTTTCTGGGGCAACATAGAAACGATAGAAGTTTCGCTGCAAGTGCTGGGGATTGATGTCCTTAGCCGTGAAAGATTCATTCCAAGCGTAAATAGATTTGTCTAAATAATTATTAACATAAATAGATTCAATCAACTTTTTCGTTTTCGCAAAAGCCTCGGGTAACCCAGCTTGTTGGTACTCGTACGTGAACTTGCGGTAGTCCGTGTCCATTCGGTAGTCCTTTGCCACGTAGTTATCTAACATTGTTTGCAGGTCGTTAGCGGGCGCCTGATGCCCCTTACGGACAATATTCCAAGCCTTGCGAATCATCCGGTAGAGCCGTGAAAAACGTGGCTGACTGCCGTAATGCGTATTTAGCCGTTGACGTGTCACTGAGGCAATATCTTGGTCGTTCAGCCGACTATCCAAGTCCTCCAGCTGCAGGCGCTCTTGAATCCACAGTAAGATTAACTGGTCGAAACGCGGAAACATGTCGGATTTAGCTAAATCATCAATCTTGGTGCCCTTAAAGATACGGTCACCCTCCGCTTTTTGCCAGACCAGATCCGCAATACTGTCGAAATTATCCTGGCCTTGCGCGGCACCACTCGCGTCATTTCGATTGCCAAACTGTTGCACGAACGTCTGCACGTTAGCGGCATGCTCACTCAAGTCGTGCTGTTTTAAACTGGCTGGCATTGGCTTACCCATTTGCTGGTAGGTCATGGTCAGGTATAGGTCGACCATTAAGTCATCAAGCCGTGGCGCATCGGCCGTGTAGCCGAAATGTTCTGCCACCTCTTGCCAGAATGCTTCGGCCACACCAAAACGGGTAAACTCTACTAGGACAGGATTGTCTTGAACGCCTTTAACTAGCAATTCCTGTAAGAGGTCGAAGAAATCTACGATGGGCTGATTTAAAGGAACCAGCGCGGCCATAATTGCCAGTTCCGGCTTTGCTGAATAGCTGGCAACGTCGTAGCGGGCAAAAATTTTGCGGCGCCGACTACTGGCAAAAAAGCTGGTATATTGCTTGATGAATGGCTTCAATGTTTCCGGCAAGCCCAGTTCCTTACGCAAAATTTCCTTTGAATCCGCGGTAAAGGTCCCAGAGTACAGGACGATGCTTCGCAAATGGTCTTCGTCAAGCGCAGGTTCAGGAGCTGGTGAGTAAATCAACGCCTTCGTTTGAAACGGTAACGCCAATAATTGTTGTTTCGTTGCCAACTGATGTCCGGGCGCCATAACAATGACGTCAGCAATGTCAGTCAGTGCCTCACGGATGTCAGCAATGCTCTCAATAAAATCGCCATTGTCATCGTACCAAAAGACAAATTGATTCTGCGCAGTGAATCGCTGTTTAAGCGTTGTGATAATTTGATTAATGTCCACGTCTGCCACGGTGCTTACTCCCTTTTCATTCCGTTTTATGATATAGCTTAATCATAACGTAAACGGGTAAGGACTGCAGTAGAATTTGTGAAATTTATTGTTCACTCCAAACTATCACGACGGCGTCATTCAGCATTTGATCACCGACGTCAGCGCGGATGATTTTAACGTGGCCGTTGGTGGGCAGGTGGAGATTATTGGGTGGCTGTATCAGTATTATAATACTGAGCCGCACGATCAGGTGGT